>JBGPDI010000034.1:0-41458 GCA_041482215.1 Candidatus Acidiferrum sp.
CCTAGATGAGGTGTCCAGTTTTAGCGGGGTG
This sequence comes from Candidatus Acidiferrum sp., assembly GCA_041482215.1. Taxonomy (GTDB): domain Bacteria; phylum Acidobacteriota; class Terriglobia; order Acidiferrales; family UBA7541; genus Acidiferrum. Next base: position 32 of record JBGPDI010000034.1, read on the forward strand.
CACTACAATGTCCTGTTCTACATCTGAAATTACTTCCGAGGCCCTTATGCCTTGCAAGAAATGCGGGTGGAAACTCGAGATGGAATTTGGGGCGGAGATTAACATGCATATTCCTGGATATGCGGGCATGGACAAGCCGGCCGTCCTGATATTCCCGAAACTTTTGGTCTGCTTGGAGTGCGGATTCGCGGAATTCACGGTTCCGGAAAAGGAATTGCCGATCCTGAAGACACTGTCCACCGGTAACCCTTGGGTGTCCTAGCTCTCCTTCCATCGTGATAGATAGCCGAGTGCTCTGCGTAAATCGTTGCGTATAGCTCTCTTCCAACTGCATCGTGCATCGGGTACGCGCAACGGAGAGTGAAAGAGCAAGTCTGAGCCAGTTCATTCCACAATTGCTCGAGTTCGATTGCGGCCTTCATTCTCCCTTCCGCACAGAGAAGTGCAACCATTTCTCCGAACGCTACAACTTGATTGGATCTAATCTCGGCGGCGGCCGCGATGGAACGAACCAGTGACCCAACGCTGGACAGAAATCGTTTTTGGTCTGGTCCGGAGCATTCCATGAATGTCGCTAGCGTTTCGCCAGCATCCAAGGAAACATAACGCCCCTGTCTAATAGCGGCGGCGGTATCGATGTTGCGCGCTTGCAGGTTTTGAATGAGACTCTTCCGATGTGACTCGGTTGCGATGACGATTACCGAACTTCCCATATTCAGCGCATCCCCGATAAAGTGAGTTAAGCCGTTTAGCAGAATTGCGTCATCAGAATAGAATTGAACCTCGTGGCAGTGCGGGATTTCCGCTTTTTGCGAGTGGGTCGGAGTCCGTGCGGTTAGAATCCCTTCGGGGGCGCCACACTTGGCGGCCTGTTCAACATCCGGCGAATAGCGGCCCGTCAACCCACTGCTCAGAAACTGCTTGCCCTGAACCACGGCTTCGATAGCAGGAAATAATTCCGTCCCAGCCCGTGCTTTCACAACGTAGCCCCGTGCTCCCAAGCTGAGAGCTTCGTGTGCCAAGTCGTATGAGCATTCTTGAGTCAAGAAAAGTATTTTAGCGTTGGGTACGAGCTTGCGGATTCGTCGCGCTGCCTCGACTCCATTCAATGCTGGAAGACCAATGTCGAGCAGAATCAAGTCTGGCTTAAATTCGACCGCTTTCTGAACCGCATCTAGTCCGTCGTACGCTTGACAGATGACTTGCATTTCTGGCTTTTTTCTCAACAACGAGCAAACGAAAGATCGGAAAGGTTCGAAGTCATCAACCACTAGTACCCGGACGGATAAAACGCTCCGGCTATGGGTCATATTCGTACCCTGCGATGCGATTTAAAAAACTTTTTCGTATTGGTCCTCAATCCGCGGACGCAGCAGCAGAATGTTAAACGAATTGTTAGCACACTACTCCTTCTTGCACGTCGCTGTCGATAAAAAGTCTTGCCCTGCCTCTCCGAGCCTCCGAACCTACAAACGGCAGGTCCGTCGAAAACCGGATATGCTATTCTCCGATTAGATTTGCGATCTGGCAGGATCATCGTCGCGCCGAGACAATCCGTGTAGCCCCGTGGCTCGATCCCTTTCCATGTACAAGTCTTGTCACAATGTACTGTGTCATTTGCTTCTTTAGGTATAGAGCAGGGAGAGGAAGGCAATTCAAGGCCGTCAAAGCTGAGCGTTTCAGACGGGCTATACAGGTCTTTCAATCGAAGCGAAGTTGGTACTACCAAGAGTTTCGTGGATTTGGCTGCCCGCCCGCGCCACCAGTTGCAACGCATGAGTTAAACGTCGCCTACAACAATTTCGCAAGGTAAATTATCCAACTACAACTCCGCTCTCTAAAGTGCTCTCGATCTCGCATTCGATTTCTTGCGGCAGATCTGCTTTCACCATTGTCGGATTCCAAGTTTGCAAGCGCCCGAGGATCTTTTGGCGAGAATCACTTCCGGAGCGGCCCAAAAGCACGATCGCGGACGTTCCAGGTTGCAGCCCCTTTCCCACGTCTTTCACGAAAGAATTGGTGATCTCGTTGTCTTTTAACCTTCCAATCAAACGTCCCACCGGTGTGCTTGCCAAAATCAGTGGAAAGCTCCCCGCGACCGCTGCCGCAATTAGCCCCGCAGCGTGTCCGATCTTCTGATGTTTAACCGGAATGTTAGCATCCTGGGAGACGTGCGCCTTTCCGTCCGGGCCGCGGACGATGATGGCTATCTCGACGATTTCCCGGAGTTCCTCACCTTGTATTCGATGTAAAACTGCGCGTGCCTGCGCTGCTTTGTAGGGATTGTCAAAAACGACCGCCATCAGTTCTTTTGCGCTGCTCATATGAACCCTCTTTAAATTCAATTCTGCGCTATGGACCCTTTATCGATTGTCGGTACGGTGGAGCTTTCACGCCGGTTTACATCAGAAACGACGTAAGTGATTCTCTCTAAGGATCGAATTACAGTCTCAGAACAGTGGAGATCAACACAGCCAACCCGAAAATCGAAACCAGGATTGCGACGACCCCGGCGAGCGAATATCGTTTCGTAGACATCTGTGCGTTGATCTGCTTTAGCTCACGTCGATGTTCGATTGTGGCCAAGAATAACGAGACAAGGCCGATACTGACCATGAAAATCGCGAAATCACGCGGAGAAAACATCCCCTGTGGCCCGCCCGTGCGCCCGCTGGAGTTCTCGAGCTGGAAGAACTTATAAATAGTGAATGCAAAACTGATCATGGAAGTGGCCGTCCTGACCCAGGCCATCAAAGTGCGCTCGTGAGCAAGCCACGTCCGGCCTAAAGCCAGGTCTGTGGCGTCAAGTTTCGCGGGTACTGTGCTCACTCTCTTTCCTTCTTAGTTCAAATTCTCTGGACAGCTCAATTCATGCCAAGTTGGTGCTATATAGCTAAACTAGAACCCTAGGCTCGTTGTATTTTTCTAAGTCCTCCTCCAAAAAGTAGTTCAGAAAGGTTCGAATTAAGCCAATGGAAGCAAGTTGTCCGATATCATTCCAAGTCGGTGCTATGGCGGTGCGAACGATGTCCGCTGCTAGCTCGAATTCGAGCCCGAGCAAAAGCCAGACGCCGAATCGCAGCCAAACAGCTTTTCGCCTGCCGGTTTTCGGCCCGGCGCCACTAAGCGTATTCGCTGTGCCCCATAGCGCCTCGATAGCTCCATAGGCAATGATGAGTGCAGCGCCAGCTTCGACAGTGAGCGCAACGGTTCCCGCGAGTCGCTTAAAAATCTCTTCCATCGAGAGGTCCTTGAGAACTCGCCTTATTCCGCTCTTGTTAAGTGCAAATTGCAACGATTCTGCCGGGGATTGTCTGAGGAATATGAATCCGGAGTAACTGTCAAATTTAACAGTGGTCATGAAAGGCAAGAACACGCCCGTGAGGCGCATGTTGAAAACGCGTGCACTGCGCTTGCTGATGGCAAAGGAACTAGGTAAGACCTCGCCGACTTAGATGGCCATGACGACCCTTACAATCGAATGCATAGTCAAGTTTGGAATCAAATAAACCATCTTAAGTGCTGGAAACTATCGCAACGGCGGCGGGAGGTTCGGCAAGACGCATGACTAAACCTTGACGGATTCCATCCTTAATTCTCTTCCAGCTGTTAATTGTTACAGTCATACGGCTGTTACTTCTTCTAGTTGCCCCATATGGCATATTTGTATGCGATACTGCTTCCCTCAGCTACCGTATGCTATCGCCCTGGGGCAAGTAAGAAGCCGGGAGGCTCGAAATGGCAAAGCCACGGATATTGCTCGCTGATGACCACATGCTGATCGTAGAAGCTTTTAAGAAGCTCTTGGAGCCTCAATTCGATGTCGTTGGCATGGTCCACGATGGACGCAAACTTCTCCAGGTTGCACCCGTATTGAAGCCAGACGTAGTTCTCATTGACATCGGTATGCCGATGCTTAATGGATTCGACGCTGGACGTCAGTTGAAGAAGATGCTTCCCTCTGTAAAGCTGATTGTCCTCACGGTCAGCGAAGATTATGAGTTGGCCGTGGAAGCGTTGCGTGAATGGGCGTCCGGTTATCTTCTCAAGAGCTCAGCTGGCTCAGAACTGGTTAAGGCGATCGTGGATGTGTTGCAGGGCAAACAGTATGTCACTCCGCGGATCGCGAAGCGGCAGGAAGAAGAGTTCGTTCGTGACCCACGCCCGAACCGTGTCAAGAACTTGACGGCAAGACAGCGCGAGGTTCTTCAGTTACTTGGCGAGGGTCGAAGTATGAAGGAAGCCGCTGCAGAGTTGCAGGTAGCCACACGCACCATCGCATTTCACAAGTATCGAATTATGGAAGAGCACGGCTTGAGGACGAATTCCGATCTGGTGAGATTCGCGATCAAGCAGCACGTCTTAAGTACAGCCTGACCTTAGTGGAATCCTGAAAATCAGGGAAATTGATTGGCGGTGGAGTGAGGCGCGATCCTTGCGCTATTGCTTTGGGGCCCCGTCCCCGCCCACTAACAAACTGCAGTAATGTAATGCATCCAAGGAAAGATGGCTCCGTCTTTTCCACATGCTTTAGAAACTTCTTCTTCTAACCATTCGCGCCAAGAGCGAATTGAATTTCCTGCCCTTAGCTCTAACAGCTCCCCTCCCAACCGGAGTAAGTGTCATCTCGGAGGCGATTGGGAGGGGTAGCAGCTCCACTTCATCCAACGACGCCGACGGTACCTCTGTGATTCTCTCTTCACAACTGTCAGTCTTAACAGCTGTCGCCAGGCGAGCAGCATGAATCGAAATGAGACAGGCTGATACGTCGAACCGCGACTTTCGGCCTTCACGATGGAGGATTCGAAACTGTCACAGTTTCGCTCTGGCAGTCCTGCCAGTTGCTCCATTTTCCAGGTAGGGATATAGAACGTGTCCAGGGTGAATTACTGCTCATATGAAAAGACCCACCAGGACGGCAGTCACAAATGAGTGATGCTGGGACGGCACGAAAACCGAATCCCCTTCCAAAATTGTTGGCCGGAATTGGAGAGAAGGACGCCAGTAAAATTCTGGAGGTCGCCAACTCTACAAAGCTTCTGGCTGGTCAAATGATCCTAACGGGAGGTGAGCGGGCAACGCGTCTGTTCTTGCTGAAAACCGGAACGGTAAGGTATTACAGGCTTACTCACGAAGGCGATGAAGTTCTCCTCGGCTGGCTTGTACCTGGTGACGTCTTTGGCTTGGGCACACTCCTAGGAAGCACCACGGCTTACCTTGGCAGCGCCAGAACTGTCACAGAGTGCGAGCTATACGTATGGGAGCAGGAACGCATCCGGAAACTCGCAGAGACCTATCCTCAGCTTGCCGAAAATTCGATTAGAATCGTGCTTGAGTACTTAAGCGGCCTGGCCACTCGACATGTCGGCCTGGTCAGCCGAAGCGCCGAGCAACGGCTCGCGGACACTCTTCTGAGTCTCGGACGTCGAACTGGGATAGTTCATTCGTGGGGCGTTGATGTAAACGTCACCAACGAACAACTTGGCGAGCTGGCGCACACAACTCCTTTTACTGCTAGTCGGCTGCTCCGCAGTTGGAAACAAGCGGGCACTGTCTCAAAGAAAAGAGGAAAAATCGTCATCCACATGCCTGAATCGCTAGTCATGGATTGAGAGTCCAACCCACTCCCCGCGCCAATGAGCTGTGGCTGAACCGAAGATACATTCCTCCCCTAGTCCCTAGCCCACATCCCATAGACTCAAGATCCACAAAGGCGAAACGCGATCGCATTAGTTTTCCACTCCTCGTCACGTCGATTCACCTTCTGCCCCTTCCTTGCTCCAGAACAACGACGCCATTGGCCCAGCGGAGATACGCTTCATGGATGCCAAGTAACTTGGGATTACTGCGCCTATAAGAGCGAGGAAAAACCCCGGCAATGTGGGCTGCCGGATTGATCTTGCAAACCAGCATTTTGGCAATGCCATTGGCGAACTTACCCGGGGCACCGGACAAATTCGCTGGCGACATCGAGTTTGAGGAGCGCAATAGAATAATGAACGTCAATTCCGCAAGAAAGCCACGGCTTGTGCTAGCCGATGATTGTGACCTTATGCTTTCGTTCGTCGCCAATGTTTTAGGGAACGACTTCGAAATAGTAGAATCAGTCCGTGGCGGTATTGAAGCAATTGAGGCAGTGACTCGGCTCAAGCCAGATGTCCTAGTCCTCGACATTGAAATGCCTGGCCTAAACGGAATGCAGACTGCTCAACGCCTAATGGAGTCAAAAACGGCTACAAAGATAGTTTTTCTGACTGGAATCGAAGATCCGGACTATGTCGCGCGCGCATTGGCATTGAATGCCAGCGGCTTCGTTTTCAAGCCACGCCTAATACGTCAGCTGCCTCACGCAATCCGAGAAGCTATTTCCGGTCGCTTCTTTCAGTCGCTCTCGGAGGCAACCTAATATCATCGATCGCGCATTCCGCACGGTTTGTAAAAGGTAGCCTCATGCCTCCCTTCCAAGTACGGACATATTGACGCTGGGTGATTCCTAACCGCGCTAGCGTTTGCCGCCGGTTCTAGCATTCGGCTGAGTGTCGCGGATTTCAATTCATCTAGCGCTTTAGGTAGCATGCTTCGCCTCCTCTGCAGTTGTCGCCATTCACATTCCCGGTATCTTCCGCTGTCAAGTTCACTTCCTTTGGTGAGTTGTAGATCCCGTTTGCGTGCAGCTCTGCTGGCAGGCCGCGCATCCACCTCAAACAGGACTATTACTATTGCCAGTTGTTTGCAACTTCGAAAACAGCTAGAAAGCTAGAGGAACGATCGTGTCGGCCTCGTCTCGGCTGATCGCCAGTGTCGGTGTATCAATGTCCAGCCGTGCCAAAAGGAACAATCCTGGTTGAACAAAACCTCAATTTGGCTTCGAAGTGGAAAAACAAACAAGAATGCGAGGAGGTAATCTTCATGGGCGTTCTCGACGCGGTTTTGACGGAAACTGAAGGCCGGCTTGGTCTCAGCCCGAGCAAAACCAGTACTTTACTTAGCGGTTTCCTGAGCATTGTCAACGAGCAAGCTGGCGGCCTTGGCGGTCTTCTTGATCGCTTCCGGCAAGCCGGTGTAGGCAGCTCCGTTTCGTCATGGATTAGCGGCGCAGCTAAGGCGATCCCTGCAGAAAATGTGGAGCTCGCCTTGGGAAACGATACTATCCAGAAACTCGCAAATAAATCAGGTCTCTCCTTTGCTGCGGCTTCCTCAGCATTGGGCCTGATGATTCCGATGATTGTCCAGCGCCTCGCTCCTGGAGGCGTGGTACCTACGCATTTACCCCCGGATATCAAGTCGTACATCACAGGGCCGACCGCTGCGATCGCTTCCCGAGCACGGGAGGCTACTTGGACTACGGAAAAGGCGGTGCAAAGCAGCACCATCCCGCGATCTCTATGGGCGTTCCTGGCCCTCACAGCCCTTCTTCTGATTGGCATTTTCTTCTGGAACAGCCGTAGGTCTGTGGGCAGCGTTGCGTTCAACGCGGAAGAGCAAATTCGTCTCGCTAGTCAAAAAGCATACGCAGCTCTTGCTGGCCTAAAGCCTGGATTCACAACTCAGGACATGCTTGGCGCTTTAAACTTGGAGATTATCAATTTTCCCTCGGGAAGCGCGCAAATCCCCAGCGATGACCTCGACTTTCTCAACAAGGCCGCGGTTGCCATGAAGGCGTCGCCGGCAAACGCCGTCATTGAGATAGGAGGACATACCGATACTACGGGAGACGCCGATGTGAATATGCGACTATCTCAACAAAGAGCAGATGCCGTGCGAGATTATCTGGTTTCGCAGGGAGTGAGCTCGGCAAAGTTGATCGCGAAAGGATATGGCGACACAAAGCCGATCGCTTCCAATGACACCGAAGAAGGTAAGTTCCACAATCGACGCATAGAATTTACTCTTGCAAATTAGATTATTAGCGGAGGCAAAACAAGTCGGTCCGGACCAAACTAGTCCGGGCCGATTTTGTTTCCGGTCTCATTGAATCCGCTCGTCTCAGTGAGTAACCAACATCATTGCGATTTTATTTTTAAACACTACACTCCGCGATATTGGGCAGAGGACGGCAAGTCCTGCTAAGCTGGTACTGGTACTTAGCGAGGCGGGACGAATGAAACGCTCCTTGATTTTCTTGGGATGGCTACGTGACATTGTGCTCGTCCTGCTACTCGTGGCAGGAAATAGCATTCGTCATACTTCTCCACTCGTGGGGATCACTATCATGGTTTCTGCCGCTATCATTTTCGTAGAGCGCTTTGTCTGGTCTTGGCTGTTGCTTGATCTCAGAGACCTTCAAGGATCGATAACTTCTTCGAAAAAAAATGCTTCGCCGAGCTAATCACCACTCCTGAATTAGAAGAGTAAGCCGGCTGCTTTGTTTTTTTGGGACACCTGTCAAACTTAGGCGCACAAACCACACCTGTAGACCAGTAGTCTATTTGCTTTCGGAACCAGGGATTGACGCAACAAGCATGTGAAGTAACTGGACTGGTTAGTTGTGTGTGATGCGCGCTTCTCTACCACTTCCAAATTGCTCAAAGCTGCCAGCCGATGGAAGCCAGCCGCAGTAACCTGCGCCCCGATTCAACTTGATCGTCGCGTGACCCCCACGGTGCTTTCGCATAGTTAGAGGCTGAGCTGCTCATCAAGTGGCTTTAAGCGAAATTCCTTGCGAGCGAGTAATAGTGAAAGATAGGGGGAGGCACAAGCGCGAAACCGGACCACAGAACTAACTGGGTTCGCTTTCGACTCGATTCCGTGCGCCATGCCAAATGCTCCAGCCGAGGAGGACGATTGGATCGGACATGATCGCTCCGCGAATCTTGTACTTGTGCCTCGGAGTGAGGTTCTATGATATTGAAGGATTCTTTGAAAACCGAAACTGCCAGTTCTGACAGCACCAGAGCGGATTTTAGGAAAGAATGGTGGCCGCATGGACTTCATTCTTGCGAAGCCCGCGCCCGTAACCGCGGCCACCCGTCTTTCGCGACGATTTTCATTGAGATGGCACGGACAGTGAACTGTCAAAAGTTACAGTCCTAGGACTATATAAACTGCCTAGATCTTTGAAGATCGCTCTGTCAATGGAACGCTGCGGTCGTCTGCACTGGCAACACATAGACTCTAAGCCAACGGAACTTGTGGCAGCTAAGAATTGCTCCCTTTTCCCATTGCAGGAATGCCCCAGTAGTTATAGACTTCCGATGAAACTATCCATATAGGCCAGTTTAGATTCGGTGGGATGCATGCACTTCCCTTTCCGAACCCGACTCCGGGCATTTTCTCTCTCGACCCCCGCACTTTGGCTGGTCATCGCGACAGTACTATGCTCGGTAGTTATTCGAACGAGTTGGGGAGATCCCGGCCCGCGCGAAGTCGATACTCATGACGTACTTCATGCTGTGGTGGTGCCCGCAACATTTGCGCTCGATTCGATAGAATTAACTCCCTTGGAAATTCCTGACTCCAGTCCTCCAGCACAAAGCACGGCCCTCTTCCTTGCACCATTTGCCCGGATTAGCTACCCGCGCGGCATCGAAGTTCTGGCGGCTCTCACTGTTCTCGAAACGCTGTTCATCGTAGTTTTCTTGATCGAGAGAAAAGCGCGCAAGCAATCGCAAGAGTCGCTAGGCCGCCGGCTCGCCCTCGAGCAACAGATCTCGGATCTCTCTACACGCCTAGCGGCAAGTTCGCCCGAGCAGATCGACCGCGAAATCCAGGAGGGGCTCGAGCACGTCCGTAAGCTGGTGGGGGCTGATCGCGCCTATTGGTATCAGAATCCCAGTGGCTCGTCGGCATTCGAGTGTATTTATTACGCATGCGGCCCAAACATTGCGCCTCCGCCTGCTCTCGTCGTCCGAGACGAGCTGCCAATACTCATGAGTTTGCTTTTGGCGGGCGCTCCCGTCCGTCTTGACAAGTTGACGGATTTGCCAGCCGCTGCCGTGCATGAAAAAGCATTCTTTCAGAAGCTCAAAACAAAGTCTGTCGTATTGGTTCCTGCTGACGCGGGCCTGAACACTAAAGGGTTGTTGGGATTCGGTTCTGCGACCGCGGAAAAAGAATGGACGTCCGATTTGATTAGCCAATTGGGCGTACTTAGCTTCGTTATTGTGTCCGTAGTCCAGCGCAAAAACGCCCAGCGCGCCAGGCAGGCCAGTGAGCAGCGTTTCTGTCGTCTTTTTGAAGACGCTTCAATAGGAATTGTATTGGAAGGCCCGGGAGGCCACCTTGATAGCGTAAATCCTGCGTTTTGCGACATGACTGGATACACCAAGGAGGAGCTCTTACAACTTAGCTGTCAAAACCTCAGCCACCCAGATGACCTGCCTGCAGAAAGTATTCTCTTCGAAGAACTATGGGACGGTAAGCGAAAAAGCTATCAGATGGACAAGCGCTTCTTTCGGAAGGACGGCAGCTTGTTCTGGGCCCACATCAGCGTTTCTCTTCTTAGGAGCCAGGAAGGGCCGCCCCTGGTAATCGGAATGGCGAAGGATATTTCTGAGAGTAAGGCATCCCAAGAACAGCTGACGGCCGCCAAAATGGAGCTCCAGCGCCTAACAACGCGACTCATTCAAGCGCAAGATAACGAGCGAGGGCGTATCAGCCGCGAGTTACATGATGACGTTGGTCAACGCATTTCGCTGCTCACTGTACATCTTGATACCCTGCAACAACAGCTGGCCGCGCTTGGGAACGTTTCCGCGGCTCAACGAGTATCGGATTTGCGTCACTTTGCCGACGAGCTTGGGTCGGACATTCACCACCTTTCACACGAGCTTCACTCCTCCAAACTACAACACCTGGGATTGCGCGCCGCCTTGAAGGATCTGTGCGAAAAAGTTTCAGTGAAAAACCAAATTGCTGTGACCTGCCTGGCCGACAATCTAACGAACAATTTGCCTTCTGACGTGGCTCTATGTCTCTTTCGCGTCGCCCAGGAAGCTCTCAATAACGTCCTGAAGCACAGTCATTCAGGTAAGGCCTATGTCGAAGCAGTGGAATCGGGACGAATGATTGCCTTGAAGATCACGGACTCGGGCAGCGGCTTTGACCCGGCAAGTTGCCAGTGGGGAGTCGGTTTGACCAGTATGCGCGAGCGCATGCGCATCGTCGGCGGCGAGCTTGTCGTTCGGTCTGTACTCGGTGTGGGAACCGAAATCACTGCCGAAGTGAGGTTAGAGCAAGCTGCAGCCGCACAGGCAGGCAAGTCGTGACAGAAGAGCTGGCAATGCGGATTTCATTCAACTACGTTAGTGGAGCCTGCGTTTCTGGAAGCTACGAAGCGGATCACATTCGCTACTTCAGCCCGCACGGTCCGTGGCACGATCGTATTTTTCGCGGGACGCCAAAACTCTAATTGACTTACGTTCCGCTAAAAAACATCTTCCCAGAGATTACCGCTTCCACGGCAGCAAGCAATTCGCTTCCGGCCTTTTCCTTCAGAACGTACCCGCACGCCCCCAGGTTTCTAGCTTCCTGCATCGCTTCAGCAGAAGACTCCTGAGTCAGGAAGATTATCTTGGACTCTGGAGCAAGTTTGCGAATTTGTCGAGCGGCCGCTATTCCACTCTGCGTGGGGAGTCCGATATCAAGAAGGACCAAATCTGGTTTCAGTTCTTCCGCTTTCTGAACCGCCTCTAAACCGTCGGCCACGGCACAAATCATCTCTAGGTCAGACCTTTTGGCCAACATCACGGAGATGAATTGCCTAAAAGGTGCAAAATCCTCTACGACTAGAATTCGGATTGTTGACACCTTGGCCCCCCCCAACTTTACGAAGTCGGATTACACCTTCTCTGTACGGGGGGACGGGTACAGAACACTCCAACACTATAAGGCATCCTCCGCATTAAGGGAAATCTGTCAACTATTAGTAACCCTGCATCTTATTAAAATACTTGGTTCCCTGCGTGAGAATTGCGAACAAAATGCGCAATTTCAAATTATCAATGGCCACCATTGTATCGAAAGATTTATTGTCGTTGGGTTTCAACGTAAAGACCTGATACCCGAAGTCAGCCTCCGTGAGACCTTTTGTCACTTCGGGTCTCAGTGACCGACCATCAAGCGTTCGCTTCGTAGTGTTTCTGCTCGACTGTGCCTTGTCCGTTCGTGCCACTCAGCGGAACACGAACAATGATTCGCGTCCCTTGCGCCGGTTTCGATTCGACCGAGAATTGCCCCCCGACCAATCGCAACCGCTCGCGCATGCTAACCAAGCCAAGACCGAGGCATCCCTTAACGGCCTCGGGATTGAATCCTGTGCCCGTGTCGAAGATGCTCAGATCGATTCTGTCCGCGTGTGCAGACAGCTCAACCTGCGCCTCCGTCGCTCCGCTGTGCTTCACGACGTTTCGCAAAGCTTCCTGTACGATTCGAAACAGGCATAGGCTCACATCCCGCGAAACCCCATCCAACACGCCGTGATGAACAAACTGCACTTCCAGGCTATACCGATTGGAGAGTTCTTTGCATAGTGCTCTCAGGGAGGGTAGCAGTCCCAGAGTGTCCAGCTTGGATGGGTGAAGCGTGTGGGATAGCTCGTGAATGTTCGATGAAATTTCCGCGGCTACAACCGAAATATTGCTCAGTTGTTGGCGCGCTTGGGGCGAGAGCGCACCCTCGTCCAGCCCAAATTGGTCCAGGCCGATTTGCAGGAGGGCTAACCGCTGACTCAAATCGTCGTGTAATTCTCGTGCAATGCGGGTCCGCTCTTTTTCCTGAGCATGGATCAGGCGGCCGCTTAGTTCTAAGAGGGATGTTTCTGCCAACTTCCGATCAGTGATATCTACACACGAGCCTATGTAGCCGCAGAAAGTGCCATCGGCCCCAAATCTAGGAACACCAAGGTCGACGATCCACCGATACTCCCCATCAAAGCGCCGCAGACGGTACTCCACCTCAAAATCCACACGGGCGTCAAAAGCAGTTGAGTAAATGCCGATGCACCGCTCCAGATCGTCAGTATGGACCCCATGGGCCCATCCCTCCCCCAACTCCTGTTCCATCGATCGGCCGGTGAAGTTCAGCCATACCGCATTGAAAAAAGTACACAACTTGTCTACTCCCGACATCCAGATCATCACTGGTGCGCTATTTGCCACCAGCCCGAAGCGTTGTTCGCTTTCGCGCAGGGCCTCCTCCGCAATCTTGCGCTCTGTGACATCGGCCACTATGCCAATCGTCTTTAACATTTTCCCTTGACCGTCAAAGAAGGCATGTCCGCTTTCTTCCAACCAAATTACACTGCCGTCGGGACGTAGCATCCTATAGTTGATCTGATAGCTCGGATTCTCAGCAGTAAGCCCGGTCTCGGAAATCGCATACGCTTCCCGATCAGCGGGATAAACTCTGGCAACAAATTGCCGGCCGGTATGGATGGTTTGGTCCGAGATCCAATTAAGGGTGTCGCCGCCCTCTCCAGATCGCACGATCAAATCGGTTGCCTTGTCCCACTCGAACGCATACATCCTTCCAGCTTTCACCGCCAGTCGTAACCGTTCTTCGCTTTCTCGCAGGGCCTGTTCGGCTCGCTTCCGCTCCGTAATATCGCGAACGACGGTGACGTAATATATGCGGTCCAACTCGACATGTTTTGCGTTTACTTCCACTGGGAAAGTAGATCCGTCCTTCCGCCTGTGGATGCTCTCGAACAGTGCGAATCCCGTTTCCTCGACATTTTTCCGCGCTTTTGCATGCGAGGTTTTACTCAGAGTAGGATCGATATCGTGGATTCTTAGAGACAGAAGCTCCTCGCGAGTATAGCCAAGCTCACGGCAAGCCTTCTCGTTCACATCGAGCAAACGCATTGTTTCCGGGTTGATCACCTCAATCGCATCGTTGGACTGGTCTATCAACGTTCGGAACAATCTTAACGACTCTTCGGCGTTCCGCCTTTCGGTTATGTCCACCGCCATGCCCAGCATACGTTCGGCTTCTCCGTCCGGCGAATAATTGAATTTCCCTTTGGCCGCAACCCAGCGCACAGTTTTGTCTGGCCAGACAACCCGGAACTCTGCTGCGTATGGTTTCTTCTCAAGCCTGGCTTCCGCGACCGCCTTTGCGACCATTTCTCGATCTTCTGGATGCACGTAGCGATAAAAGTCTTCCGGGCGCCCGACGAAGGCATCGGATGACACTCCGAACATTGTTTTCAGATCCCCGAACCAGGAATCTCGCCCGCTCTTGATATCCCATTCCCACCCCACGGACTTGCCGGCCTCCATTGCCATACGAAGTCGGTCATTCGTTAGAGCCAGTTCTTGTTCTGCGCGCTTGCGCTCCGTGATGTCGGCAACGATGCCAACTATCCGCACTATCTTGCCTTGCTCGTCAAACTGCCCCCGACTATTCCTCTCCACCCATATAACGGTGCCGTCGGGTCGTACCATGCGATGGCTAATCTTAATGTCAGGCTTGTCGGGACTAAGCTCGGCAGCCGCGGCCGTAAACCTTTCTCGATCGTCTGGGTAGATATAGCCTAGGATTTCATTGCTGGTAATAGGTCTCCCCTCATCGATCCCGAGAATCTGCGCACTCCCAGGCGAGTGGGCGAATACTTCGGTGGCCGCATCCCAGTCACACGCAAACATCTTTCCGGCCTGAACAGCGAGGCGTAACCGCTCTTCGCTTGCACCTAACCGCTCCTGCGCTAGCTTGCGCTCGGTAATGTCCGCAACCATGCCTATCATTCGCACCATCTTGCCTTGCTCGTCGAACTGCGCGCGGCTGCTCCGCTGCACCCAAATCACATCTCCATCTGGACGCACCATGCGATAACTGATTTCGAGATAGGGCTTTTCTGGACTAAGTTCGCCAATTGCGGCCAGGACTCTTTGTTGGTCGTCCGAATGAATCCTGGCTAGTATTTCCCTACCCGTAGTGGGCGTCGCCTCATCTATCCCAATTATCTGGGCGCTCCCAGTCGATCGCACGAGCAAATCGCTGTTGGCATCCCACTCGTAAGCAAACATCTTTCCGGCTTGCGTCGCCAGGCGAAATCGCTCTTCGCCTCCAAGAAGTTTTTTTTCTGCACGCTTGCGCTCCTCGACGAGCGCCGCCAGAACCATGAAAGGTATCACCGCGAAGAATATGAACAGCTGTAGAGACAATACCTCGCTCACTGGATTAGGCTCGGTGAAGGGACCTCGTCCATGGACTGCACCCCAAATCGACAGAAGGGTGACTACAACTACCGAAGTGCTGGCACCCAGCGACCCGAAACGTAACGCCGACCACAGTAGCAATGGCACGAGAGCATAGACCAGTGCTGGTGAACCGCTTCGCCCGGGTGCGGCGAGAGAAATATATCCGAGAAAACCAAGCGAACCGATCAGCGCGGCTCCTTCCAGATAATAAGCGCCCGATTTTTTCGCAAACCCAGGCCCTTCGTTAACCCAACACAAAATGGCGGGTGTCAGAGTGACGAAAGCTAGCACCTCAGAAAGAAAACAAGTCGACCAACTGGTCCAATAGTTTCCGTGAAAGCCAAATGCGGCAAGAAATGTCCCAGCGAATGGTGCGAGAAGCACCGCGAAGAAAGAATACTTAGCCAGGGCTCTTAGGCTATTCAGCCGGGGTATCCCGTTGAAGAAATACCTGAGACAGAATGCCGCGGTGAGCACTTCCACCGTATCGTCCGAAATGAACCAAACAATCGAACCAATAGGCACCCCGGTCTGTATGTCATACAGAGCAACTGCTGCAAAAGCCGCTGCCATGAGTAGCGGCCAAATCCGCGTTGGGACCAGCAATAACACGGACACCAGCAGCGCACAAACCGGCCAAAACGGCCAGATCATGGGGGGACTTAGTGCCAGCTCCCCCGCTAGTCTTCCCGCGAGGTAGGACACAGCGGCAACGAAACACACCAGGACAACTAAATGGAGAGGAGAATTCGAATTGGCTAAGTTCCACCCCAGGCGATTGCGGCCGGTCTTCATGGCCCACCTCCGCTCCGATGTATCTTGACCGTTTAGCTGCTGAGTTTCATTGCGAACCGACAGCCCCTTTATCGTCGGCCCAAGAAGCTGCCATGTTACACCATCGGATGTTAACCTTGAACCGACTTTTCCAGGCGTTGAAACAAATCCCCTTACGAAATTCCTGCAGAGACGGTTTGCGGGCGGCGAGAAAGCGCAGATCCACACGACTGTCGACACTTCTCCGAAACTCAAGGACGTGAAAAAAACAGCCGGCCGCCAATCTATACTTTGCACGAAATGGTAGTTTTTCCTCTAATTCGAGACATCAGAAAGCCTCCGGCCCTCCTGCGCTGTTGTTTTTGACAGTTGCGAGAGCCTCACCATGAAGTTACCGTCCTGCCTTGTGGAGGCGGTTTTTTCTCGAGTGAGGAAGACCGCTTTGTCCTCCCCTATGAACTTTACGTACAGCCCGATTCTAGAAAAATAATGCCTAAAGTCATTGCCATCATTGATGCACGGCAGAAAACACTCCAAAAGGAGTCTAAAGAAGACCGCAGATTCGAGCATCTCCTGAAGAATGCATTCCGGGTGCTCGACTCCCAACAGCAACGTCCTCGAATTGAATCTTCGATGAGAAGTCGAAATGAGAAGGTGCAGTCACTGGCAAGAAATGTTCACACCATGCGGGCGATTAGCCGGCTAATCGAGCGCAGAGTCACTAAAGTCTTTCAAGGAAGGTTATGAGGACAACGTGCAAGTTAGTCGGTGCATTATTAGTGCTGGCGGCCTTTGCCCTCGGAATGCAAGCGCCGGCAACCTATGGTTTGGGTCGGCAATTAAATAACGCCAATGCGAAGGTTGATCTAAATAGTGCGAGCGAAAAGGAATTAGAGAGTCTGCCCGGAGTCGGCGCAGCTACTGCCAAGAAGATTATTTCTGGACGACCATATTCCTCGGCCGAAGAACTGTCAAAGGCTGGCGTTTCCGCCGCAACCATCAAGAAAATCACTCCGCTGGTCACTTTCGGCAACGCCACCCCCGAACCAGTACGACCCGCTGCAAGCAAATCGGCCGTCCCTGCAACTCCACCGGCCTCCGCCGCAGCCGGAACGAAGGTCGACCTGAACACAGCGAGCGCAGCCGAATTGAAGGAGTTGCCGGGAGTCGGAGACGCAACTGCAAGAAAGATCATCTCAGCTCGTCCAATTTCCTCAGTCAGCGATTTGTCTAAGGCTGGCGTTTCTGCGGCGACAATCAACAAAATCACTCCGCTCGTCACAATCGGCAATGCACCGGTGGCTAGCGTAGCTTCACAACCTGCGAGATCAGCACCGAACCCTCCGGCTTCGTCGGCTGCCGCACCTGCGCCAACTCCAGCAGCCTCGGCAACCCCGACAGCGTCAGCGCGCACCCCGCCGCCCGCTCTTTCACCGCCTGGGAATGGAAACGTTTGGGTGAACACTGATTCCGGTGTTTATCACAAAGAGGGTACGAGGTATTACGGCAAAACAAAGAACGGCAAATATATGTCCGAAGCCGACGCGGTCAAAGCAGGCTACCGCCCGGCGAAAAATGAGTGACGTTTGAAGTATAGAAGGAGCGTTGCGATGAAGAAAATACGCAATGTTGTGGGTTGCAGTGCCGCGATCCTGTTGCTGCTTGTTTTGATGTCTTGGCCCAGAGCAGCGACGGTGAACGCGAGCGCCAGATTTGGTGCTTACCAGACCAACGGCGCAAACGCAGGGGATCTCGTGGACATCAACTCGGCGTCGAAGCAGCAGCTCGATGCGCTTCCAGGGATCGGAGCGGCCTATTCGCAGAAGATCATTGACGGAAGGCTGTATAAGGCAAAAACGGATCTGGTTCGAAAGAAAATTATTCCGCAATCCACCTACGACAAGATCTCCAAACTCATAATCGCGAAACAGCCGCCGAAATAGGCCAACTAGTGGACTGCAGGTACACCGCACGACGAGAACTAAGGACAACAGCGGCCTTGACCAACAAGCTATATAGAAGTTTCGCGATCGTGAACTTAGATGAATGGGAAGCACCTGAATTCGAATCTAGAGGGAGACTCCAATGGCAGATCGATTTGAGCAACTCAAAACGAAGTATCAATCCGTGTTGAATTTCATTCAGTCTCAAGGCGTCCAGCTTCAGAACGTGAATATGGAGGGTGACAAGCTTCTGATTCGAGCCTCCGCGCCTTCTGCGGATTTGAAGAATCGCGTGTGGGACCAGATCAAACTGGTGGATCCCCGCTTCTCCGACATCATCGCGGACATCCAAGCGCCGGCGGCAGCCGCAGCCGCCGCTGCTGCGGGGGGCGTACCTTCGAAATCGGCCGCACGCACCTACACCGTACAGCCTGGCGACAGTCTATCGAAAATCAGTAAGCAGTTTTACGGCGACGCGAACAAGTACATGAACATTTTTAACGCCAACAAGGACAAACTCTCCAACCCCGACCAGGTTAAGGTCGGTACAGAGTTGGTGATTCCGTAGTTCTTACAGCCAAGGATGTTAGAAGCCTGTCCTACTCGGGCCGGCACCATTTTCTACTTAAGGAGATAAGACAATTTATGACTTGGACAGACCAGCTCGGAAATCTGTTGCAGCAATATACGTCTGGTGGGGCTGCGGCACAGCCTGCCCCGGACGTTCACGCCCACTTCGATCAGGTGGCGCAAGCCGCTCCGGCCAGCGCTATCGCTGAAGGGCTTACCGCCGCTTTCAACTCGGACAAGACGCCAGCTTTCGGACAAATGCTTTCCACCTTGTTTAACAATTCCAATGGCGATCAAAAGGCTGGCGTGATCAACCAACTATTGTCTTCCGTTAACCCTGGTACTCTCACTCAAGTTTTGTCGGGCGCAGGACTTGCCGGACTGATGAGTGGGGGCAAGACCCAGTTGACGCCTGACCAGGCCCAAAAGCTTTCACCCGAGGTTGTTCAGCAACTCGCGAGTCACGCGCAAAACTCAAATCCTTCGGTAGTCGACTCTGTCAGCGCTTTCTATTCCCAGCACACGACTCTGATCAAAACGCTCGGCGGAGCCGCATTGTCGGTAGCGCTGGCCAAAGTGGCACAGAGGCAGAACCGAGCCTGACAGTAGGTTCGAAACCTCAGGCGCATTTCTCGCGACGGCGGAACCGTAGACTTGCACGGCTGCCGTGTTGCCAATGCACAGCTAAGGCATATCCCGCAACGAAACAACCTTAGAATCCTTCTGTTATATACTTGGCCAAGCTTGGATTGTCGTGCAAAAGCAGTGGAAAAACGCCCTCCGAGAAATAAATCCAGGCGTGCAGATCCCATTTTTCGCTGTCATCAGCAAATCCCCGTTCCCACAGAACTGCGTGGAAGACTTCGTGCTGAAGGGCTTGGACATTTCTAAAGCGTTCGCGGCTTCGTGCGATAGAAATTGTTTTTCTCTCGTAGTCCGTCACGCCTTCTCCCTGTGAATCTCCATACGCTTTGCTCGGCTCGTGATAAGAGATCGTATATGTCACGCAAGGTCGATCTTTCAGGCCGCAAATTGCGATAGACGTGGGGGGAGGGGCATACGTCTTCGCATGGCTTTCTGGTCTCCACGAGACCAGCAAGACACCGCCAAGAAGAGCCACCATTACTGCCAACGAATAAAGACGCATCACTTGACCCAAATGCCGCAGAAGTGCGAATCCAAGCTTAAACAACTGAAAGTTTTTCTTGGACTGTCAGATTTAACAGCCTTTGTCTTGGCCGAGGAAGCCAATTCCAGTTACAAGAAACGCCAATTCGCTCACCAACTTCGGTGGACTGTTCGATAAAGTGAAATGCTTGTAGTTCAAGCGCAGCTGGCTGGCTACTCAACGCCCCGCTCATGGAATGGGTCTGGAAGTTCTGCCAGTGGCAGACAGATGTTCGACAGTTACTCTGGACAATGCCCAAACACAGGCCCAGCAAGAAGTCTTGGCCAGGCCAAATCGAAGAAGCGTGTAGTCGGGACCAAAGGAGAACATGACATGTCAATCCTCGCTTGGATCGTATTGGGACTCGTTGCCGGTTTTATTGGAAGCAAGCTTGTCAATAAGACCGGAGAAGGGATTCTCATGGATATAGTGTTGGGAATCGTCGGCGCAGTGATCGGCGGCTGGCTCTTTAACGCGTTCGGCGCAGGCGGTGTTTCCGGCCTGAATCTATACAGCCTATTGGTCGCCGTAGTTGGCGCTGTACTTTTCTTGGTCGTCTACCACGCCATTCGGCGAGTAGCGCACTAAGATCAATCCTTGACGCGGCCAGATGACACCCGACCCTACGCAAACATGGCAATCTAGCTGCCGCGCCGAATTCAACCGATCACCGTGCACTCCATCCCCAGCAGATGCGCAAGCTTTACAAGCTTGCTCGAAATGTGGCCAATCCCGATCGCGCAATGATGCGCAGGACCCTCGGCGTTCCAGGCATTCATGAAATTCTCGCTCCCAGCGAGAAGCCGTAGCGGCTGTTCGTATTGCCAATTTCAAGAATCGGGCCCGGCTCGGAATTGGCGTCGTCGGCAAATCGCAACTCGTTGTCTACCCCACACAATTTCCCGCGTGCTCTTGGTGGACTGAGAAACCGCCGAACCCAACGCGCGCTTCGGGGTCGCAACCCTCGACACTGGCAAAAGTTAAGAGAAGACAAAATAATTCTGGGCGAATACAGTGTTGCTCGTCACGTTCCTCTGACACTCAGAACCATCACGGACTTATACGAGGAGAATTACCATGCCAAGGGTTGCCTTTCGTCTGCGCATCAAAGCCGAAGCCGTCGAAGGATATGAACGCGATCACAAACAAGTGTGGCCAGAGTTACTTGCCAAACTGAAAGAAGTTGGCATTTCGGATTACTCGATCTTCCGCCGGGGGCAAGACCTAATTCTCGTCATGCGCGTGGCCGATTTTGAAACCGCATGGCAAGCGCTGGACAAAGACCCAGTGAACCTGCGATGGCAAAAGGAGATGGCTAAATATTTTGAGACAGTCCCGGACCTGCAGCCGAGCGAACGATTCGCGATGATGAAGGAAGTCTTTTACATGGAGTGATTCGCATATTTTGAACGGCGCTCCATGTTTTAGGCGCAAACCTTCGCCCCTCCGCTTTCCCGAAACGACTCGATAGAGTTTTCTCTCAATCTATTCACGGTTTCGCAGACTTGATTGTGAAAATGTAACTCCCTGCCGGGACTTCAAACATTTCCTCCGTCCCTTGCTTGCCGCTTGATTTCACCTTTGAGCTCTGCGCGATAGTCTGCCCGTCGAGACTCCAGCGGCCGGCTTCTCCGGATGGAATCGGCAGAATTCCTTTTGTGTTCGGCGGAAAGGTCACTTTCCAAACCGATTGAATGCTGCTCGACGTCCACGCCGATCGAATCGATCCGTAGTTGGACTGATAAGCAAGTTCCAAACTTCCGAGCCGCGAATCAAAATGGGGGTGCAGAAAAATAGTATGAAAGCCGGGATCAGCCGTGCTGGTGTCAATCCCTGCGGCGTATCGGTAGATCCAGTCCGCCACAGCGCCATAAGCATAATGATTGTAGGAATTCATGCTCGGATCGCCGCGCATCTGGTCGCCGTTCCAGCGTTCCCACATCGTGGTCGCGCCATGGCCAACCAGGTATCCCCAGGATGGATATTCGGTGCTCAACAACAACCGATACGCCACATCGGTGTGGCCAGTATCAGCGAGCGCTTCCAGCAAGTACGGCGTTCCAAGAAAGCCCGTGGCCAGTCGCCAGTGATTCGCTGCAATTTTGTCGATCAGCTTCTGCGCAGCAGGAGCGCGCAAAGACTCAGGCAAGAGATTCATCTTCAGGGCAAGAACATATCCTGTCTGAGTATCCACCGGCTTGTCGCTCAGCTTTGTCGCGGTACCCGAAGCGAAAACGGGCGGTGGCGGCACGCCACCAACAAATCCGTCCGGCCGCACGTAAGCCTTATTGAACGAGTCTTTAATTTTCTCGAAAAGTTCGCCGAACCTGCTCTCATCGTTGCTCTTGCCTAGCGCGTGCGCCATCTGCCTCATCAGCGTCACGTCATAAGCCCAATAGGCGGTTGCGACGATATCCTCCGGAGTCGGCCCTTCGGGCGACAACCAATCGCCAAACGGGATTCCATAATTCTTCTTCCACAAATAATCAGGATTCGCGCTCTCAATAGCAGCAAGATACTTTTCCATCCCGTGCCAGTTTTGTTCGATGATCGATTTGTCACCCGTCTGATTCCATGAAGTCCACGGGATCACCACTCCGGCGTCGCTCCACCCCGCACCAAAACCTGGATTCTGCTGGATTGTGCCCGGAGCGAAAATGCCATACATGTCCGATCCCACCTGCGTGCCAAGCAAGTCCACTCCAAATTTCCGCGAGAACGCTGTCAAATCCATATTGTAGGAAGCTGCGCGCCAGAACACCTGCGCATCGGCGGTCCAGCCCAGGCGTTCATCGCGCTGCGGGCAGTCCGTGGGCACACCCACAAAATTCGAGCGCTGCCCCCACAAGATGTTGCTCCAAAGTTGATTCAGCATCGAGCTTCCGGTACGCAGCTGCATCGTAAAAGGTGCATCGGTGTGAAAAGCAACCGCCTTCAGCTCTTCCGGCGTTGGTTTTCCTGGATACCCGGTGACTTCCACATAACGGAATCCATGAAATGTGAAAGCAGGCTGATACGTCTCGATTCCTTTTCCGGCAGTGAGGTAGTGGTCCGTAGCTTTGGCCGTTCGCAGATTGTCGAGGTAGACCGTACCATCTGGATTCAGAACTTCCGCAAACCGCAATCGGACGTCCGTGCCCGCAGGACCTTGCACTCGCAGTCGCGGAACACCGCTCAGGTTTTGGCCGAAATCAAAAATGAAAACGCCCGTCTTCGGGTTAGTGATCGATTTCGCAGTTAGGATTTTCTCCTCCCGGATGGGCTGAAAGTTTTGCGAAACGATTTCCGGCTCCACCGGATGGATTTCCTTCGCCGCTTCCCAGTGTGAATCGTCAAATGCGGCGGCATCCCAGCCCGCCTGCACTCGGCGCGCATCATAGGTTTCGCCGTCGTAAATCTCCGCAAACAAGATGGGAGACAGGTCCGCCTTCCAAGACTCGTCAGTAACAATCCATTCGACGGACCCATCCGTGTGCTCGATTCGCAATTGTGCCTTTAGGGCCGGTGGCGTATCCCCGTAGTTGTACCCTTGCCCGAACCACTGAAGAGGCGTGGTATACCAGCCCGGCGCGAGGAACGCCGAGATGGCGTTCTTCCCTTTCGTAATGTCGCCGGTAACGTCATAAACCTGATACGCAACGTGCTGTCGAAAATCCATCCAACCAGGCGCCAGAATTTGATCGCCGACCTGCTTGCCGTCAATGTGAAATTTGTACGCACCCAAAGCGGTCGCATAGAGACGCGCCGATTTGACCGGCTTGTCTACCTGAAAACTCCGACGCAGAATTTCTACCGGCCCCGTGTTCCACGGCTTTCCTAGTTTTGTAACACCAAAATTTGACGTTGGCGGAACGTACGCCTCAGCCTCCGCCCAGGAAGCATCCTCAAATTGTGGAGCAAACCATTCCCCCGTCGCATTCAGGGCGGACTTCCATCCCTTCCCTCCGGTTGCAAATACTTCCACGGAGCCATCCGTCATTTCGATGTACAGCGTGGCGCTCATGGGAGTCTGACCGTTGCCGGCTGGGCCCCGCTGATCGCGCGGCGCATAGTGCGTCACTTCAACCCCGAGCACATTTTTTCCCGATTGAATCGCCGTAGTGATGTTTTTCCGTACGTAATGCAACCACGGCATTTGGCCCCAAGGCGGCAGAGGGTCAGCGTTCAATACTTGTTTCCCATTCACCCAGGCAGCCGCCGTATTCTCGCCGGTTACAAATAGATCCGCGTTCTTCACAGCCTTGGAAGCCTCAAATACAAAACGGAACTCGTGGTGCGTGTCCCCGGTTGCTTGGAAGTTTTCCACCTTCGGATTAGTCACCCAAGCAGCATCAGCTTCGCGAACACGTCGGAATTCTCTCTCCTCGCCTCCAATCCATTTGCCGCGCCATTCTTTGGCATCCATCAACCCGGTCTCCCACCAGCTCGCGTCACTCGCCGGATAGGGCTTGCTGTCCTTGTCCCAAACTTTCACGCGCCAAAAGTAGCGTTTCTCCGCAGTCAATGCGGGTCCTGCGTAACTCACGCCTGCCGACTGATCCGATTCCACGCGGCTACTATCCCAAACATCCGGCTTGCCCGCGCCGAGAAGCGCGGAGCTGGAAGCAACTTCGATCTGATAAGCCGTCTGCCGCGCCCCAAACCGTTCATCCCGCAGTTGCCATGAAAGCATCGGCGCTTTCGAATCGATTCCCAGCGGATTCACCAGCGAATCGCATTTAAGCTGCACCGGTTTCATCGGCGGCGCCTGCGCCAATCCGATTTGTGCCAGCGATGCGATTAGAAGAAACAGGAAAAATGAACGGCGGAACAAGCAGAAAACATTTCTTGCCAGCTGATTTTGCGTCAAAGCACACTCTCCAATGTTGCTAGTCCATCTGCTCCTGTGCGCTGCATTGCATCCCTCTAGCCATGGTTCTGCGCGAGGTTCGATCACTCTGTTTGGTTCCTGAAAACGCTTTGTCAGGCATACGACGCTGTGGCTCCCACGTGCCGCTCCCGGCGCTCCCGCGTCACTCGCTCGAGGTAGCCGCTCTCTCGAAACGCCTTCATCGGATCTTCGGGCAATTTTTTGGATTTTCGCCACTCTACAATGATCGGCCGCACATCCAGCCAGAAAGCGCCCCGCAGACACTCCTCCGCATCCACAAGTGAACAGCTCTGTTGCAGTCCCGGCAGCCGTTCGTGATCCACCATGGCCGCTTTCGCGTAAAGTTCTTGCGCCGTGCACACCGTCTGAATCATCGCCTCAATCTTTCCTTTCAAGTTGTGGCTCTGGTCCACCATAAAAGCAATATCCGTAGCCGCGCCATTTTCTGCTTCGAACGCAAGAATCTCGTGAAATATCCGGAACACCTGATAAGGATCGATGGAACCAAGCGTGAGATCGTCGTCGGCATATCGCCGGTCATTGAAGTGAAACCCGCCGATCATCTTGTGATGGAGCAGCCACGCAACGATTTGCTCGATGTTTTGCGCCTGATAGTGATGCCCGGTATCCACGAGCACGTACGCCTGCGGACCTGCCGACTTTGCCAAAAGCAACGCCATGCCCCAATCCGCGATATCCGTGTGATAAAACGCCGGCTCGAAGGGCTTGTATTCCACCAACAGCCTTTGCCCCGGCCGAAGTGCTGCATGAACTTCTTTCAACCCTTCTTCAAAATAACCGATCCGCTTTCGAATGCTTTGCGTCCCGGGATAATTGGAACCGTCCGCGAACCAAGGCGTAATGTCCCTGCAATTCAGTGCCTCTGCGATTCGGACGCAATCGAGAATATGATTTAGCGCTTTGCGTCGAATGGCTGCGTCTGGATTCCCCACCGATCCATATTTATATTCCTGATCCTGAAACACGTTTGGATTGATGGAGCCAGGCCTGACTGCGTGTTTCTTAGCCAGCTCTTTCACCTTGCCCGCGTCTGCCACGCCATTCGGGAGGTCCCACTGAACGTGGAGAGCCAACGTCGGACAAGCGCCCGTCAGTGAATGCACCTGCGCAGCGTCGCTGAATTTCTCTTCAATCGTACTGGCCGCGGCGAACTGTGTGAATTTGCCAAATCGCGTCCCGGTATTCGCAAAGCCCCACGAAGGCAACTCGATCTTGAGGTTGTCGAGCGCCTTCCAGACCACTTCGCCTTGCTTGGAATTCATAGTGTCCTCAGCGTGTGTGCGCGAACAAACTTCTATGCTATCGAGAATTTCTCTATCGCTTTCAACCGCCGTCAGCGTTCTAGACGATACCCTCAAGAAAGCGAGCCCGCAAGTATTGACACGCTGGCCTTCTCGCACTACAGTCGCGAGTCGCCGTGCCTCCCTTTTCTTCGCTCGCTTTTCCCGGGAGTCATGTTTTATCAGCCCGACCAAAGAAAAGAGAGGCCTGTTTGCTCGTACCAAATCCCCCGTTGGGCGTGTTTCTGCACTGGCTTGGTGGCTTGGCGTCCGCAAGCTTTTACGTCCCATACCGCCGCGTGAAAAGTTGGTCTTGGGAAACGTATTGGTTGGTGGGCGGTTTTTTTAGTTGGATTATTGCGCCGTGGTTCTTAGCCTTTGTTATGACGCGAAATGTCGCTCAAGTCCTCCAGGAGACTCCCGCGAGCAGCCTCTTCTGGACCTACACCTTCGGCGTCCTCTGGGGACTCGGCGGCCTCACTTTCGGTCTCACCATGCGTTATCTCGGCATGTCTCTCGGCATGGCCGTCGCTCTCGGCTACACCGCCGTTTTCGGGACCTTGATGCCCCCCATTTTCCGTGGCGAGTTTAGTTCCGAAGTGATGGGCACGCATTCTGGGCGAATCATCCTCGTAGGTGTTGTCGTCTGCCTCCTTGGCATTATTTTTGCCGGTGCAGCCGGAATGTCGAAAGAAAAAGAAATGTCTGCCGAGCAGAAGCGCGCCTCCATCAAAGAGTTTGATCTAAAACGCGGCCTGCTGGTCGCCACTTTTTCCGGAGTCATGAGTGCTTGTTTCGCCTATGGTCTCGCCGCCGGTGATTCCATCAAAGCTCTCACCGTGAAACACGGCACTTCTCCCATTTGGCAAGGACTTCCAGCACTCATCGTCGTACTTCTCGGCGGATTCACTACAAACTTCATCTGGTGTGTGATCCTAAATGTGCGAAACCGCACCGGCTACCAATATTTTTCCGGAAAGATTCGTGGTGCGGCCCCCGATCGGACGAGTGAGCCGATCCTCGAAACCGTCACGGACGCCCCCGGCGAAGAAATGGCTGCCGCGGCTGCGATCCCTGCCGGCCAAACTGCCCTTTCCGCAGCTCCCATGCTCCCAAACTACTTTTTCTCCGCCCTGGCAGGAACAACCTGGTATTTCCAATTCTTCTTTTACACCATGGGCGAAACCCAGATGGGCCGCTTCAAATTCTCCAGTTGGACTCTGCACATGGCTAGTATCATTATATTTAGCACTTTGTGGGGCATCGCCCTGAAAGAATGGAAAGGCGCCGGCACGCGCACAAAAGTCCTCGTTGCACTCAGCCTCTTGGTTCTGGTCGGCTCAACCATGATTGTGGGCTATGGAAATTACATAGGGACCGCAGCGACGGCAACGCAATCTGCATCCTCACATTAAGCCAGGTCCACCCATGAAACCGTTCGCCACGACAGCCCATCCCGTGCACCATGTCTAGCACCCCTCGCTCGCTCGCCTCCCCCCGCGTCGTGAATATCCACGACCTTCGCGCTCTCGCCCAACGCCGTCTCCCCAAAGTCGTCTTCGACTATCTCGACGGCGGCGCCGAGAGCGAAATCACCCTCCGCGAAAACTGCCACATTTTCGATGACCTCACTTTTCGCCCGCGCCAAGCCGTCGCCATTCCCGAATGTGATCTTCGCACTCGCATTCTTTCCGCCGAACTAGCCTTCCCCGCTGTTTTGGCACCCATCGGTTACAGCCGCTTGATGCATCCCGGTGGAGAGGCCGCCGCCGCTGCTGCTGCAGGTGAAGCCGGACTCGCCTACACCCTCTCCACGATTTCCGGCCACAAACTCGAAAATGTCCGCGTCGCCACAAAAGGCCCCGTTTGGTATCAGCTTTATCTTGTGGGCGGCCGCGAAGTTGCCGAGGGCGCTATCGATCGCGCGCGCCGCGCAGGCTTCTCCGCGCTCGTCGTCACTATTGACACGCCCGTAGCAGGAATGCGCGAACGCGATCCACGCAACGGCATGAAAGAACTCTTAGGCAGCTCCGTTTTCGCAAAATTGCCATTCATCCCGCAGATGCTTGCACGCCCCGGTTGGCTCACATCTTTTCTTCTCGATGGCGGCGTACCAAAACTCGAAAACATCGTCATCCCCGGCCAAGGCCCCATGCCTCTCATGGATGTTACCGCCGCGCTTGCCCGCGCCGTCGTCACCTGGGAAGACATTCACTGGCTTAAACAAATCTGGCCCGGCCCGATTGTCGTCAAAGGAGTTCTTACCGGTGAAGACGCTAAGCGCGCCGTTGACGCAGGCGCCGCCGCCATCATCGTCTCCAATCACGGTGGCCGTCAGTTAGACAGCTCTCCAGCCACATTACGCGTCCTTCCAGAAATCGTTGCCGCCGTGAACGGACAAACCGAAGTCCTCATGGACGGCGGAGTCCGCCGCGGCAGCGACATAGTAAAGGCTCTCTGCCTCGGGGCCCGCGCCGTCATGCTCGGCCGCTCCTACGCCTACGGCCTCGCCGCCGCTGGAAAACCTGGCGTCACCCGAGCGCTCGAGATTTTGCGCGCCGATGTCGAACGCACTCTTCGTCTCATCGGCTGCCCCTCTGTCTCCGCCCTCAATCCTTCCTACTTAAATATTCCTAAGCATTGGTGAGCAAGACTGCCCCCACCTATCCTTCTAATGGGCTCCGCAACCAGAGCCTTTTCCCTGCTACGGAGTCACACTCTGCGCTTCGGCAAATAATCCGAGCGCGCCCTTCACGTTTACAAATTCTCCTCCCTCAGCCACGGCGAATTGCTTGACCGTCCAGGGCACTTTCAAAACAACGTGAACCATCTGCGATGCGCCAACATCCAGGCTGCCGATACCAATGATCATCGGAAATGCTGGCGACACGACTGTGATTCTGCCACTGCCTTTCGTTGGACCCGCAGTGAGTACGATCGCACGAGTCTTCCGTGCGTTCCCGTTCCCGGTATTGGTGAACTTCACATCTATGAAAACGGTGCCGTCGGTGTTCTTCCCCTGATCCACGAGTTGAGCGGAAATCTTGGGAGTACCCAATATCACGTTCACGGTAGCAATCGCGGAACCCACGTTGCCACTGGCATCCTTGAATTCGAATGTTACCGTCGTCGTGCCATAGGGGAAGAGCGTGCTGTTGTTCACGCTCGCATTGCCAACCTGTGGCGGCAGCTGAACCGGCGATGGATCGATGTTGTCTTTTCCGGTCGCTCCTGCAAGAAATGCGGCCAGCACCGGCCATGCCGAACCGCGCGCACCACCCGCTTCCGTCGCAGGAATCGTGATGCTTGCCGGAGGCGTCACAACGGGAGGCTGGGTGTCACCTCCAGTTACCGTAATCGTGAAGCTCGCGGCCGAGGAGTTGCCATGCGCATCGGTCGCAGTGCATTTCACCATCGTTGCGCCAATCGGGAAAGTCGAGGCCGAGGCCGGGATGCACATGACTGGAACCGTGCCGTCCACGATATCCGTAGCGCTAGCGGAGAACACTGCTACCGCGCCCGCCGAGCTTGTTGCGGCGAGTGTTCGATTCGCTGGGGCCGTAAGGATTGGAGCCGTGGTATCGCGCACAACGATTGTGAAACTCCCTGACGCGGAGTTCCCGTGCGTGTCCGAAGACGAGCAGTTCACTGTGGTTGTGCCAATCGGGAATGTCGCCCCCGACGCTGGCGCACACACCACCGGTCGAGTACCGTCAACGATGTCCGTGGCGCTTGCCGTGAAATTGGCGACAGCACCAACTGGACCCGTTGCTTCAAGCGTCTGACTCGCCGGCAAAGTGAGCGCCGGCGGCGTTGTGTCCTGGATCGTAATCAGGACGTTGGACGCCCCCGTGCCACCACGCCCGTCATCGGCAGTAAGCGTAATGTTATGCACACCGATCGGCAGAGTGGTGAAAACCTGCGCCGCGTTGCCCAGTATGTTCGTGCCTTCCGCCCAAGTGAACGTCAAAGGATCGTTGTCGGGATCAGAACCCGTGCCGCTAAGCGTGACCGCGGCGCCAGCCGACGAAGTCGCTTCAATCGCCTGATTGGCTCCAGCTTGCGCGCTCGGGGGTTGATCTCCGCCACTAGAAAAGACCGCGAACGGAGAGAGCGATGTCACGGTGCCACAAATCGTCTGCGTGGTGGGATCAACGGAAGTCGTGACGTTGACCCACGCGCCGTTGACGAAGTGAAACAGCGCCGGCTGTCCTTGAAACATGACACCCGCATAGCTGAAACACACCGTGATGTCGCCGGAATAGTTTGCTGTGGTGGCTATGTCGTAGAACACAGCTGGCGTGCCTAGACTGAACTGTGACGGCGCGGCGGCACCAGTATCGCTGCTCGTGACGCCGGTTTGTCCCGCGCCCGTAACGTCGCTGAACGTCACCGTAGCCGGATTCGTGCTTGAACTTGTGTTTCGCAGCGATACCGTCTGGTTGTTCCCTGGCGTCGTGTTTGGAGAGCACGGCGGATCGAAAGCGAGTATGTTGTCGAACCCCGTCCCGATGACCATCTCGTTCGGCGACTCCGTGGCAAACTTCAGGCTGTCCAATGGGAAACTGCTTTCCGTAACCGGCATGATCGCGCCCGTATCCACGTTGAAGAGTTGCACGTTCAGTTCGTTCAGAGAGGTCTGGCTGACCACCACGAATCTGTTCCCGCATGGATTGAACTGCCAGAAGCCGCTGATACCGGTAAATTGCGTGTTCACCGTGCGTTTGCCAGTGGACAGATTCACCGCATTCAACTGAGCGGTGTTCACACCGGTCGAGTACGCGTAAGCAAACGCCGTTTCCGGGCCACCGCTGTTGAAGCCCCAGGCCGCGGTTCCGAAACTGGACTCCGGGTCTTCCGTTCCCTGCTGCTGGAAGGTGAATTCGTCCTGATAGACCTTTACGGCAGTGGAAACATTCGCAACGCGATAGATTTCGAGGTGGAACTGGCTCTGACCAAGCAACAAACCGACATGGAAATAGTTGCCTTGTGGGCTAAAGCTCAGGTCAATGTTGGTCTGACTGTAGGTGTTGTTGAAAATCAATCGAGACGAGGTCGGAGTCAGGTCCACAATGCCCACCGTGATCTGGTTGACCCCTGCTGATCTCAGAATATACATAAACCGTTTGCTATCCGGGCTGAACCGCCAGCCCGCGAACGATTGCACGCTGTTGTAAACGACTTTGCCGGTACTCGCGCTGGTGATCATCAAGCTAACTTGGTCGGTCGGCTCGAGGGCTCTCGCCGACACGGAAAACTCCTCATCGGGCGAAACCGCGTTGTTGATGGGATTTCCAAACGCCGGGCTGGCGAAGGCGCCAGATATGTCGCAGGTGCAGGCCGTGACGTTCCATCCATAGGACGTTACTTCTCCTACGTTTCCGAGAGCGTCTACAGCCTCCACTTGCAACGTGTGGCGGCCAATTCCATACACCGACAATGAGAGCGGCGGCGTACAGGGTGAGAACGCCGCGCCATCCAGGCTGCACAGGTATTGGACCGCGTCGTTCCCCACGGCTTTGAAGTCAAAATTCGACGTTTTCGGAAACACAATGGCGCCGGGTCCATCGGTGATTTCCACCAATGGTCCTACGGAATCCAGCGTCCAGGTGTAGGTCGCCGCGGTGCTCGACCTGCCGGAAGCCGGGTCACTCGCCAGAACCGAGAAAACGTTTGATCCCTGAATCAGCGACGATGGCGATGCCGCATACGGCGAAGAGCACGGCACCGCCGTGGCGCTGTTCACTTGGCAAATGAACGTGACCCCGCTCAAGGCGTCAGTAAACACAAACGTAGGCGCCGTCACATTGGAAAGTGTGGCGGGGCCCGAGGTGATCGTCGGTACCGGTGGCAGCGTCGTGTGGATGGTCCAGGCAAAAGCGTTCGCTGCACTCTGATTCTGCAGCGAATCGCTCGCCGAGATTGAGAACATGTGTGCGCCATCCGCGAGGTTCGAATAAAAAACAGGGCTGGCGCAATCCGTTGCTGCCGCACCATCCAGACTGCAGGTGAATCGCACGCCCGCCTCGGCATCGGAAAACGCGAAGTTGCTGTTCGCGGAAGCGCTCGGGTTCGCGGGATGCGAATCGATCGTCGGCACTGGCGGAGGCGTCGTATCCACCACCCACGTGAAGGTGGCTGGCGAACTGCTTGTGCCGTCGGCACGCTTCGCAGAAACGGTAAAGGTGTGCGACCCATCGGCCAAGTTGGAGTAAGAAACACCGCTCGTGCATGCTTGCGCCGACCCGTCCAGTGTGCAACTGAACGCCGCAATGGTCGGATCGGTATCCGTGAAAGTAAATGAGGCAGATCTCTGTTTTGTCGGATTGTCCGGCGTCAGAATCAGAGTGGGCACTCCTGGAGGAGACTGCGTGGTGGGCGCTACCACTTCGCGAATCACGTTGTTGCCCGTATCGGCGATGAATACGTTGCCTGTAGGATCGACGGCAATACCAAATGGCTGGTTCAATTGCGCCAACGTAGGATCGCCGCCGTCTCCGCTGTATCCCTGAGTTCGGTTCCCCGCAAGAACAAGAACCCGCGTGCTTGTGATTTCAAAAACCGTGTCTGTGGTTTCCGAGGTGCTGGCATACAGATTGCCGAACTTGTCAAACGCCAGTCCACCGACAAACTCACTGACGTTACCCGAAGAAACTCCCAAGTCGGACCACGAAATGAAGGTCTGCCCTGGCAGTGCAACGGAGGCGTACGCGATCGGATCGTTGTCGCTGTCGGAGCTACCAAAGAGCGTATTGTCGCCGGTGCTAGCTGCCAGCGAATCCACAACGGCTCCCTGCCTTTGGCGGATCGTGAATGTTCCATCTGCCGGATTCACCGCAAGGACGTACCCACCATTGAACTGGACGGGGAAAGATCCGATGACGACAGTGCCCGTATCCTCGACGGCTACGGCGACAACCGAGCCGACAGCTATTTCCGTTGCTAATGAAGTTTGGCCAGAGCTGGGATCAAATGTCCCGCCGCCCGCAAAGATCGAAATCGTTTCATCGCTTCTTCCCTTCACCAACCCATCGGAGCTGGGCGCGACTTTGAAAACAAGCTGGTCGCAGATATCGGCAATCAGCAATGAGCCATTCTTCCCGAACGCCAACCCCTCGGGGCAGCCAATTTGCGCGCTCGTTGCCGGCCCCCCCATTCCGCTGTTGCCGGGAACTCCATTTCCCGCCACTGTGGTTATGGCATGCGAAATGGCATCCACGCGGCGCACGCGCGAGTCAAACGTGTCGGAGAAGAACATGTTTCCCGCGGCATCGAAAACAACGTAGGACGGTTGGTTCAGAAAGTTGCCGTTTGCGGCTCCGTCGCCCGAGTATTTTGGCTGTGCGCTCCCGGCAAGCGTCGAAATGTTTCCTCCGCTCAACGCGCGTACACGGTTGTTTTGCGTATCGGCAATATAAAGGTTCCCCGCCGCATCAAACGTAAGCGCCGTGGGAAACGCCAGCGAACCGTTTGTCGCGATTCCACCGTCCCCAGAGAACGCCGCGATGCCGTTCCCCGCCAGCGTGGAGATCGTCCCAGCCGTATTAACGACACGGATGCGATTGTTAGAAGTATCCGCAATCAGAAGATTTCCAGACGCATCCACCGAGACGCCGCCCGGCAAGAACAGTTGCGCTGCCGATGCCATGCCGCCGTCGCCGGAAAATCCAGCCACACCCGTTCCGGCCACGGTCGTGATTATTCCCCCGGTATCCACGCGGCGGATTACGTTGTTTCCCGAGTCTGCGATGTAGAGATTCCCCGCAGCGTCAAAGGCGAGGCCTCGGGGATGGTTAAGCGTCGCCAGCTTCCCTGGCCCACCATCACCGGAATATCCACCCGCTGGAAAATAATTAGAAAAATCCCACGAGCCCGCGATCGTTTGCTGAACACCGCTAGTGGGATTCATGCTGTAAACGCTGTGCACCGATTCGTCCGCCCAATAGATCAGGCCGCCGTGGAATAACAATGCGCCGGGGTATGGCGTCTGAGAGTTGTCGAACGTGACGACCACTGCACCGGGGCCATCCGCCGGTGCCGGGATTTCGCGAATCTGGTGATTGCTCGGCTCGCTGAAAAACAAATTGCCGTTCGCATCGAAAGCCAGTCCATTGATGCCTGGAGCGATAGAGACACTGGTGGCCGGAGGATGGTTGATAATAGTGTTGAAGGTGGATCCTCCGCCAGGCGTTCCCGCGATCAGCGTAACGGTGCCGCTCGGCGTCATCTTATAGATAGCGCCGGGGGTAGCCGTCGCGTAGTAGATGTTTCCCTGGTACGACGTCATCGCGATAACGTTCGGCCCGCTGCTGACGGCCGTAGTGATCACTTGCTGCGCGGCAACCGCCGCGCAAAGCCATCCGCTCATCGAAATAAGCACAAGAAATCTGGCGATGCAGCTCCCCGCCTTGCAACTAATACGCCGACCTATTGAACTTCGCATTTGCTTCTCCCACTGGGGTTGCCAGTTCACGGCTCTTACAGCGGCAGCTGACGCCTAGACACACCACTCGCATTCAGCAAGCTTCGCAGGGGACTCTGAGTAAACTCACTCGCGAGGAGCTTGAAAGCCTTGTCTCTTTCGCTCCTCTTTCCCCTACACATGCGGAAAATCGCGGCGAAATGGCTCAAGCACGTTGAAAATAGAAGTTGAGGAAGCGAACAGGAGAGCCTAAGTCATGCCGTTTCAATCGGATTGACAACCGTGGACGAACCCCTTATTCTGCGCCCCACATCGTTCTTCCCCGCGACGGACGGAGCGGCAGGTGCCGAATGATTCCCCCAGTCAAGTAACGTTGCTCTTGTCTCGCTGGCGCGCGGGGGACCGCGAAGCGCTGGATGCTCTGATGCCCTTGGTCTACGAGGAACTCCGGCGCCTCGCCCGCCACTATCTGAAACAGGAGCGCCCCGATCACACTCTTCAAAGCACTGCGCTGGTTCACGAAGCCTACGTGCGCCTGCTCGGCCAGAATCCCCCGGAATGGAAAAGCCGCGCCCATTTCTTTGGAGTCGCCGCCAAGCTAATGCGCCAAATCCTTGTAGACCACGCGCGCGGTCACCGTGCCGCCAAGCGCGGTGGAAACTCGCTCAAGCTGACGTTGAATGATGGCTTGGTAGGCCGAAAGGGAAAGGATCTCAATCTCCTGGCCTTGGACGACGCTCTGAACAACTTGGCAAAACTTAGCCCGCAACAATGCCACATTGTAGAGCTCCGTTTTTTTTCCGGCCTAACGATTGAGGACACCTCGGAAGTCCTGGGCATCTCCACCGCAACCGTAAAACGCAACTGGACCACCGCGCGCGCATGGCTCTTTCGCGAAATGAATCAGAGCGAACAAACATGACGCCTGAACGATTGGAACAAATCGGCGAAATCCTGGAAAAGGCGCTGGCGCTTGAATCCGAGAAGCGCGCAAATTATCTGGAACAAACTTGCGCAAACGATTCTGATCTCAGGCGCGAAGTTGAATCATTACTCGCTTCTCACGAGCGCGCTGGCAGTAGTTTCCTCAACGCTCCAGCCGTCGCCGCGGAAACCATCCCCCGTCCTCCTGTCCACGCCGGTCGCAGAATCGGCGCTTACGACATCCTCGAACAAATTGGCCACGGCGGCATGGGCGAGGTTTTCTCCGCCGTTCGAGCCGACGGCCAATACGAGAAAAAAGTCGCCATCAAACTGGTCCGCCGCGGCTTGGACACCGAATCCATCCTCGAGCGCTTTCGAATCGAACGCCAAATCCTCGCAACCCTCGATCATCCAAATATCGCCAGCCTCCTCGACGGCGGCACTACCGACGACGGCACTCCATATCTTGTAATGGAGTTGGTGGAAGGCGTCCCCATCGACGATTACTGCGACGCTCGCAAGCTGAACGTCACTTCTCGCCTGGAACTCTTCCGCCAGGTCTGCGCCGCCGTTCAATACGCTCATCAACGCCTGGTCATTCACCGCGACCTCAAACCCAGCAACATTCTTGTGACGGCGGAAGGCAGCCCAAAACTTCTCGATTTCGGCATCGCCAAACTTCTCGACGCATCGGGTAGCACTGAAGCCACTGCCCTCCGCCCGATGACTCCAGAATATGCCAGCCCCGAGCAGATTCGCGGCGAGACGATCACCACCGCTTCGGACGTCTACTCTCTCGGCGTCGTCCTCTATCAATTGCTCACGGGCCATTCTCCCTACCGCCTCGAAGCCCGCACCCCAGCGAAGTTAGCGGAAGCGATCACCGGCACCGAACCTGAGCGGCCCAGCACTTCCGTGGAACGTACCGAGACTGTTTCCGACAGCGGAACAACGAGCGAGCTCACTCCAGAATTCGTCAGCAGCACCCGCGAAGCCTCGTCGCTTCGTCTTCGACAACGCTTGCGCGGCGACCTCGATTTCATTTTGCTAAAAGCGCTTCGCAAAGAGCCTGCCCGCCGTTATGCCTCCGTTGATCAATTCGCCCAGGACATCCGCAATCACCTCGAAGGACTTCCCGTCGCTGCACGGAAAGGGACTTGGAACTATCGCGCCGGCAAATTTATTCAGCGCCACAAAGTAAGCGTCGCCGCCGCCGCATTGGTCCTCGTCACACTTATCGCCGGCGTCGCCATCACCTTACGCGAAGCGCGTATCGCGGAAACCAACCGCCGCCGCGCCGAAGCCCGCTTCAACGATGTTCGAAAGCTTGCCAACTCCCTGATCTTTGATGTTCACGACTCCATCGCCAATCTTCCCGGTGCAACGAAAGCGCGCAATTTGATTCTGACGAAGGCTCTGGAATATCTGGACAGCCTGGCCAAAGAGTCTGGCAATGAACCCGATCTGCTCCGCGAGCTCGCCACCGCCTATCAAAGAATTGGCGCGTTGCAGGGCAACGGGCAGGTCCCCAACCTCGGCGATTCAAATTCTGCGCAATCCAGCATGAGCAAAGCGATTGAGCTGCGCGAAAAAATCGCAAGACTGAATCCAAATAACCGCAAAGACCAGTTGAGCTTGGCCTCCATTTACATGGTTTATTCCGAGTTCCAAACGACCAACAGCAACAACACCGCTCTCGCCTATGAGTACATCAAAAAGTCCCTGGCCATTCTGGATCGAGAAATCGTTGCGACCCCGAACGATGTAAAAGTTGTTCTGCAGTCCACGAGCGGCTATTACACTCTCGGAATGATGGAAATCGGCGAGGGTGCCATGGGAAGCGTGGGGACCGTCGCCGATGGCATCGCCAATCTCAAAAAGGCTGGGGTCATCGCCGAACGCGCCGTTCCACTTGCGCCTGACAACGTCGGTCTGCGGATTCACATCGCCTTGATCGATGAAGTGCTTGGTGACGCTTCTTTCAGGTTGGGCGATCGTCAGCAGGCCTTGACCTACTACCAAAGCGCGCTCCGCAAGATCACTTCCATCGACAACAAAGCCAACAACGTCAGGGTTCTCTCAAACACCAACGAAATCAACAGCCGGATGGGAGACATCTACTTCGCCAACGGCGAGCTCCAAAAATGTGTGGCGAATTACACCGCGGTAACCGAAGAAACAAAAAAACTCCTTGACGGCGACCCCAGCAACGAAACCCTCCGCAATCAATGGTTCGCCTACGCCGCGCAACTGGGCTATGCCGTAGCTCTTAGCGGCCACATCAGCGAAGGACTTGCTTACCTTCGTAAGGCCCTCGCGGCAGCCAATGCCGAGCCCTCTCAAACCGGGTTCGTTCATACTCAGCAAGGAATCATCCATGATTGGACCGGAGAAGCCTTGGAGCTGCAGGGCAAAACAGAAGAAGCCTTTCATGAATATGAAACTGCCAAGCGTCTGTTTGAGGAATTGCGTGCCACCGGAGCGAATGACCAGCGCATTCAGATCTACTATGCCGTCACTTTAAATCATTTCGCCGCTTCCCTCTCGAAGAGCGGAAAGTCCGAACGGGCCAACCATGAAATTGCCGAATCCATTGGAATTCTGGAACCATTGAGCCGCGCGAACCAAGAAGATATGGAAGTACGATGTGCGCTTGCCGATGCCTACACAGGCGCAGGTACTCTTGCTGCAAAACTAGCAGAGAGTGAAACTAATCCGCAGGTGAAATTGGCCCATTGGAAAAGTGCTCAGGCTCGGTTTCAGCAGAGTCTGAACGCATGGCAGCAAGTTCCAAACCCCGGTTTCATCAGCCCCACAGGCTTTAAAACCATCCCTCCCGATGAAGTTTCGCGCCGTCTGGCAAAATGTGATGTTCGGCTCGCTTCTCTCAATAAGCCAAAATCCTGAAACATGAGTGTTAAAGCCTTTCCGGCCTATCGTTTTTGAGATTAAGCGATGGTGTCCGGTCAAGTCCTGGTGAGGCGCATTACAGGACGAGCTCAGCGACAGGCGGGGCGGAGATGAATCACTCCGCTAGTGTTCGTTGTCCCAGAGCAACGACAGCGTTCCTCCCCCGACAGATACTTTTCTTGTCGGAACTGCGTTTGTGGAGACGAACAATGTCGAAAAATCTCTTAATTTTGGCAGTGTCTGACTGGTGCAAAAGGACCGCTGGTCGATTGCGGATGACTAAGCGAAAAAAACAATCTCAAGTTGCGCGAGTCGTCCAACCGTTACATATAGATTTTATTGGAAACAGCGTGGAACTCGGACAGCTCGCCAAGGCATTGAGGATTGGTGACCGCGTCCGTGTCCATTGCAATGACGGGCTGCTGGTGGCTGAGAAAATCTCCGAGACTCAATTCAAATTAATTAATTCTGAACCGATAGCTGGATTGGTCCATTAATTGTAGTCCGACCTCGAAAACCTCCTAGCCGGATAACCTGCGCAAGTTACACAGAATCAGTGGACTGACTGTTTTAGTGCCTTCTCATCAGCCGAAGGTCGTCACTCTCCGCCTCATCGGCTGCCCCTCCGTCTCCGCTCAATCCTTCCTACTTGAACATTCCCAAGCTATTGGTAAGCGCCCTCAGCAACAATTCCTGCTGAACACAAGCACAACAGGTTTGAGTGGAAAAAGCTGCGGCCCAAAGAAGCTGATTTGGACTAGAATGCAGGACAGTCTAGAAGAGACCGAAGAGGTACGAATGATCAAACGCGTGTCTATCTTTTCTCTGCTGCTCTCTCTCGCCGCCGCATGGCCTGTCAACGCGCAGTCCAAACTCTCCACCAAATGGGAAGAACTGACTGCCGCCGACTTTCGCTCCGCCATCCAGCAATCCAAAGGCACCTGTCTCCTGCCCTTCGGCATTCTCGAAAAACACGGCCCTCATCTGCCACTTGGTACCGACCTTCTAAACGTGCGTCACGCTTCCCTGCAAGCCGCCGAGCAGGAATATGCTGTCATTTTTCCGCAATACTACTTCGGCCAAATTTTTGAAGCCAAGCACGAACCCGGCACCGTTGCCTACAGCATGGAACTCCAATTGAAACTCCTCCAGGAAACCACCGAAGAAATGGCGCGCAATGGCTGCAAGAAAATCATCATCGTCAACGGCCACGGTGGCAACGAGCATCTGCTTCCCTTCTTCGGTCAAGCACAACTCGATCATCCTCACGATTACGTCGTCTATGTCCTGGACGGTGAACGCAGCCGCCCCGGAGGCCCAGCCAAAAAATCCACCAGCATCGATTATCACGCAGGTGAAAACGAAACATCCAACACCATGGTTTCTCGCCCCGATCTCGTCCATCTCGACCGCGCCGCCAGTGAATCCGGCAGCGACCAGAATCGAGTGAAACTGCCGGACGGCATCTACACTGGCATCTGGTGGTACGCCCGCTTCCCGAATCACTATTCAGGTGACGGCTCCGTCGCCCGCAAAGAGCTCGGTGAGTGGAACATGAACAATTGGATCGCCGCCACCGTTGAAGCCATTCGCGCCATAAAAGCCGACGACCAGAGCCTCAAACTCCAGACCGAATTCTACGAAAAGAGCAAACACCCGCTCGACACCCGCCCATAGCGCAAGCACACGGCAACGTACAAACGGCTGCTCAATTTCCAGGATTGTCGATTATTCGGAATTCTTAGCGGGTCTTATTAAGCTGTTCCACCCAGCGCCGCAGCACATCGTGGTAGGTGGTATCCAAATCCATAAATTCGACACCCATCCCAATTCGCGGCTTCACAATTCGAACCACCGCCAGCGCTTCCACTCTCTGGTCCTTCCGCGTCAAGGTAATCCGCATCCGCGTATTCGAAGGGAACGGCTTGCTCGTGCAAATAAACGCCCCGCCCATCGAAATGTCCGACGTCACGCCTTCCGCCCTCGCGCCGCTCTCCAAGTCCAGCAGCACCACGTCCGCCGCAAACGGGTAGCGAATACAGTACCGGCGGTCGCGGAGTGAGAGCCCCTGCGCGTCGCCTTTCGATGTTCGATCGTCCATAAAGATGACGTTGCTCACAGTTGTGTATGCCAGCCCACCTACAGGCGGCTTTTGAATCCGGGGGCGCATCCGGTATCCCCTATTCTGCCCCAAGCCAGTCCGCCTCTTGCGCTTTCAAATGCTCCATACCGCCAAAGTGACAACCCCTGCTCGCTCAGCTCCCCCAGCCTTTTGCCCCGCCAAGTTATTACTTGGAACGACAAACCCGCATTTCGCGGTCCCGCCTGCGCCCTTTTTGCGTGCTAGCCTGATTGCTGGACTTTTCTCCTATCGCGCCATGAGCACACTATCAGACGGCCTCCGTCAAAGTGACCGCGTCAGTTTCCGCATGCCCGTCGAGGCCTCCTGGGCCACGCCCGACGGCGCCACGCTCACGCAAACTGCGGAAACTTTGCTCGTCAGTCGTAACGGCGGCGTCCTTCGCCTCACCGAAAAACTTTCTATCGGCCAGGAACTTCACTTACGCCGCGGCATCGAAGGCGACCACTGGAAAGACGCCCGCGCCCGCGTCGTCGCCGAAATCGACCAGGACCCGCCCAACAATTTTCTCTACGCCATTCATCTACTCGACCCGCGCTCCGACTTCTGGGACATTGACTTCCCTTCTCCTCATAAGTCCGAAGAAGCTCTCGCGCGCCTTCTCATGGAGTGCAGCTTCTGCCAGCGCCGCGAAGTCGTCTATCTCAATGAACTCGAATTGAAATCTTTCGAAATCCGCAAATGTATCGCGCGCCTCTGCCGTCTTTGCGATTCGCCATCCATCTGGATCGAATCCCAATCTGAACTCCACAGCCCCGACAACGGCCCGGGCGGCCCCACCGTCGAGGAGCGCGTCATTCCTCGCCGCAACCGCACACGCATCAAAGCTCGCGTTCTCGCCTGCATTCGCCGTCGCGGCTTTCAGGAAGAAATCGCCGTCTGCGAAGATCTTTCCAAAGGCGGCCTCAGCTTCCGCAGCCGCAATCAATACGCCGAAGGCTCCCGCGTTGAAGTCGCCGTCCCTTTCACTCCCGGCACCGGCGCCATCTTCGTCCCCATCCGCATCGTCTTCTCCCAATCCATCCCCACCGCCGGCCTCTACCGCCACGGCGCCGCCTACATCAAGCCCCCCCTCGACTCCTAATTCTCCCGCTTCGTCTTTGGAGTTCGTTTCTTCCGATGTTTTTTTTCCTGGGTTGATCCGTTGGGTGCCTGTAGATGGTCAAGACGTTGTTCCTTTCCTCGACTAGACTGAGCGCGGACCATGATGCAACCCGATCTTCGAAGCAGAGGTAGGACTCAGAAGAAGCTACTGTAAGATAAGG
>JBGPDI010000035.1:0-41364 GCA_041482215.1 Candidatus Acidiferrum sp.
CGCGGATACGATGATCCAGGACGATCACGCAGTCTGAGACGAATTCTTCGATGCCGTGCCGGGTCAGCTTGTCCGGCCGGTCCCGCTCGGCGGTAATGACAGTGGTCAATCCTTTTTGCTTGAGCCAGTCGAACAGGCGCCGGATTTCGGCTCGCAGGATACCTGGGTTGGGCATCTCGCCGAAGAGCGCTTCAATGGTGTCCAGAACGATTCGCCGTGCCCCTACCCGTTGGACAGCGTCGGCAATTCGAATGAAGAGGCCATCGAGATCATACTCCCCGCTTTCCGCAATCTCGCTCCGCGAGATGTGCACGTGGTCCAGGAACAGTTTCTTCTCGGCTACCAGGCGGTCCAGGTCGAAACCCAGCGAAGCAGCGTTTTGGGTCAGGTCCGGGATCGTTTCCTCGAACGACATGAACACGCCGGGTTCGCCATATTGTGTGGCGCCCCGAACCAGGAACTCCACTCCGAATAGTGTCTTTCCGGAACCCGCGCCTCCACTGACAAGAGTGGGACGCCCGGTGGGCAACCCTCCCCCTGTGATTTCGTCCAACCCTTGGATTCCGGTCGGCGCTTTCGGCAGCGTTTTGGAAGATGGTTGCGTTGCTTTCTGCTTTTGTGTCATTTGTTTTGTCCTGATCCAGGCGATCTACGGCGGGCTGGCAATAGCTGCGTCAGGCCCCTCCTCGCGGAGTCGCCCCTATCAAAGGGGGCCAAAGGGACCACTCGTTCCCTGCACTGTAGACTGGTTCTCTAGAACAGCAGTTTTTGCTTATGCAAGACTTTACCGGGATAAGCTGGCGTTTCACTGTGCGCGCCGCAAAAGTAGAAGCGAATGCAACTGAAGTTTGGCCTTTCCTCGCTTAACCGGCGCCATTCGCCCAGCGGCTTGCTTTATTTCTCTTTCGCGTACGGACATTGCCAGGCGCGGCTTCGCCATTTCCTTCTTGACGCTGGCAAGTGCCGCTCCGCCAGATTTTTTCTCGGCTTTCTTCTTCATTGAACATCCATGATGTCATCGAGACCAAACCAAAACAGTCCGGTTTGGAACAGTTCCCATAATCCGTGACAGACACCTCCACGCCGGGGTCAGGCGCCCCGTCCGCGCATCGCGCCCAAAGTGAAAGCTCAGGCTAAAGCCGTAGAACGGGGCGCACTCGATTCTTCGATTCGAGCCGACATGCGATAAGCTCGTCTTTTCTGTTGGGAATGAACGAAACAGATGTCGCGAGGGTGCAGCGGATTGGACTCCTGCTTCAAACTCATTGGACAGGGGCCGAGCCTGTCGGACCACTGCAACCTTTGCCACTGCCCACAGGTCCAGCTCTGGGAAGTCGGAAGCTCTATTCGGAGCTCGCTACCGATTGCGGGCGCATGACGGCGCACTCGGAACTAATCGCTAAGTCCTGGTAAACGCGCTTACCGGACAAGTGGGCCAAGTACGAACATGCTTTGCAATCCGAATTATCGACGGTTATCCTAGGTGGATGTCGTACTCAATTTTTGATATCGGTACCGTAGCGATCTTTCTCGAAGAGGGGCCCAGCGGGGGAATCATCGCGCTCACCCTCCCTGCCGATGAAAAACTGCCGGAAGAGTTTAAAGTGGGTGATGCAGTGGAGTTGAGTAATCATCCATCTCATCCCGCACAAGTAGCGATGGGGCACATCACCGGCTATTATGAAATCCACCACGTCGCGTCAGGAAAAACCTTCAAGACTTGGCATAAGGACGATATCTACAAAGTGCCGGGATATTGAAAGGGTTGCGCCGTGGCCGGTCAGTGACGCAGTTCATATATATTTGGGGTCCCGAAACGAGGCTCCCCTTGTCTTATTAACTCCTGATTAATGCGCTTACCGGACCACCGACGGATGGCGTCGAGCGGATGCAAGGGTGGTCAATTTTTCCAAATGATTCCCCCACGCATCGTACACATATCCCTACACTTAACACCGATTTCAGGACCGATTTCACGCCCAATTTGCCGAAAATCACCAGAACTGGAGATCCAGCTCTAAGTGATTACAACGATGAGTACTTATCAGCGTGGCCTCGCACTTTTTCTCTGGTGAATTCAATGTGAGGCGAAATGGAGTACTGGTACTATTGCCGTTTCGGCA
The DNA here is from genome assembly GCA_041482215.1 of Candidatus Acidiferrum sp. Taxonomy (GTDB): domain Bacteria; phylum Acidobacteriota; class Terriglobia; order Acidiferrales; family UBA7541; genus Acidiferrum. The sequence goes on from JBGPDI010000035.1 coordinate 2,124, forward strand.
CCTTTCGAGTGTTGAAGGAGAAAACAAGCTCAGTGAAATCAATTGTTTAGGCTAATTGCAACGAAACTGGACCATACTCGGCACTGGTTGTAAAACGTATTTTTTTCGAATAGCCCGTGCGGGGGTTGCAGCGTGAGGTCGGGCTCCGAGCAGGTGAAATCCTTCGAATCCATCGGTCGCACGACAAGTGATCCCTGAAAACGCCGCCACACAAATCTATATCCGTACTAATTTACGCTAAACACAAGATATAGTGGTCATCGATGACAATCACACCAACATATAGGTCCCGTCCCATCGGGTCTCGCGCCTGTTCAGTAAGCTCCCGCCACTAAATGAAGCATTTGCGGCCATAAACGTGGAAAAACAATCATTCGCACCGCGCTGCATCCATGTGACGCGGTACCTCTGCGGGAAGCAGCGGCGTAAAATATATGTATGCACTCTCTGCGCGAGTACAGGAAAAGAGTGGGACCGCCTCTTATGTCTGAGACTTTCCGCACCTCCGACTATGGACTAGCCGCGTTTCTTCACGCGCGTGGGATTGCTTTTGAACGTACGGAACCAAACGGAAACGAAGTGAGCTTCCACTTTCATTTCTCAGAATCACTTTTAACCGCAATATCCGATTACAGCAGCAACGCGCCTATCCCCTGCCGGGATTTCTTCCACGCCCTGCGCAGGACGAAGGCCCTTATACGGAGGAATACGAATGAGCACCCCGAACACCATCCTCGCACCTAGCCTCGCCACATCTTTGGTGGCAGTGGCCTCAGCCACCGCACCCTCGCCTGCTGAGACTACTACCACACCGCCTTTGTGTGTCCAGACTGCTGAGCGGTTTCTAAGCCGCAAGTTCCCGCCAAAAGAGCCGCTCATTGACGGCCTGCTGTTCCGACGCGACATCGTAGCTTTTGCGGGTCGGCGGCGGCATGGGAAGACGACTTTTCTTTCCGGTTTAGCTACATCGCTCACCATTCCACACAAAGAATTTCTGGGCTATCAAATCCCGAAGCCGAGGCGGGTCATTGTCTTTTTCCTAGAAGACGATCCGGGCGAGCTACAACAAAAGCTGAACGACCTTTTGAAAGACTGCGATGTACCTGAACGCCTTGCAGTGTATACGCGAGAAGATTTCTATCGAGAAGGGATCGCAGTTGACTTAAATAATGACGCATTCAAGAAGAAGGTTGAAACCATCTGCAATCGGCATCGTCCAGACCTGATCATCTTTGACAACCTCGCGCACCTGATCGGCGCCGCGTACAACGATGCAAAGGTCATTCACAAGGTCGGAACATTTGCGTGGAAACTAACATCCGATCAAAACTCCGCCGTGATCATAGCGGCGCACCCGCGGAAGAAGAGTGGCGAGTCTGGGGATTTTTTCGGTGGGACCGGCACAACTACTCTGCGAGGAAATCCTGAAGCCTTCTTCGAGGAAGTCATGGGCAGCTCCCATTTTGTCAACTCCTGCGGCTCGCTGTGGGGCATTGAACGAGACATGCAAACAAACCGAACCGACTTTCTCGGAGGTACGCAACGATTGACTGGAGAGCAATCGCTCGTGATGCTCGAAAAGGACGAGAGTGGCCGATTTCAGGTATTGGATGCCTTCCAAGAAAATCTCCCTCTCGCAAACAACACCTACCCACGTATCCAGGCTTGGTCTCTTCTGCCAGATAGATTTTCGTATACGGAGGGCGAACGCGCAGTTAAGTCCGCCCTGAGGTCCGCTAGCTCCTTCTCAACCTGGTTCCGTCACCTTCTTCGATTGAGAGTCGTGGTTCCAGATGGAGAGGGGCGCTATCGCAAAGCGACACCCGGTCCGGTACAACCGGCAAATGGCCCTGGAAGGTAATATATATATGATTCTAAATATCTTAACTACCCGAGGCGACGACCGAGGTGCCACCGAGGTGCCCGAGGCGATTTGCATCGACGCCTCGCTCCTACCTCGGTCAGTGCCTCGGTTGTTAAATGTCCTGTTTTCAATGGAACCTCGGCTACCTCGGCTATTCCCACCCTCCCACTTCTGGAACAATGATGTTCCCAGTGTGCGACATATCATCACCGAGTCTCAGGCTATCGAGTCACGAGTTTCATGCTTCTCCCGCGGTAACCTCGCTGGCGTTGCAGTGCTGTCCGAGAAAGTGGAACCAAATATCGAATGAACGCACTATCCCAACCCGTCCTTCAGATGCCGTCCCAAACGGCCTCGGCGGAGCAGCATTTCTGGGTAGGGCAGATCGCGGACAGTTGGGGATTGCGCGAACAGGACGCCCCACGGCGGCTGTTTAGGCGCGCTTTGGGAGTCTTGGGCGTTGAACCATCGGCGGTAGCTGATACACTCCCGCCAGCGACACCGGAGAAACGGAAACGAGGCAAATGCATGTCTCGCCGTTCTCAGGTGGGTTCAATCGAGACGAGCGGTAAATGGTATGTTATTCGGTTCTGGAAGGATGTGCCGGGCCAAGACGAGCGGATTCACGCTAGTGAGCGAATCTGCCCGATCTCGGGACCAGGAAGTCTGACCAAAGCCGAACGCAAGACAAAAGCTCTCGAAATTGTAAAGTCGAGTGGTGTCAACGATCCTCAGCAGTTCATCGAAGTCACAGTTGGCATTACGTTTCGGGAGCAAGCGAAACTGTTCATGGAGCAGAAGGCTAGTAGCAAGCGAAAGCCACTGAAACCGGCAACCCTCTGCACTTGGCAGAATTGTCTGGATAAGTGGCTCAATCCAAACCTGGGAGACATTCCTTTGGCGAACATCAATAATGCGGCCATGAAGCGATTGGTTGCCAAGATGGATGCTGCGGGTCTGTCTGCAAAAACCATAGTCAATTACGCCGGCTTGGTGAAGTTGATCGTGGCGTCAGCTAAGAGTGAAGAGGGTGAACCGCTGTTTCCTCGTAAGTGGGATTCGGAGTTCATTGACCTTCCCATTGTCAGGAATCAACGTCAGCCAAAATTCACTGCTGAAACGATGAGTGCCATCGTTCAAAAAGCTACGGGACAGTACCGGGCTCTCTACGCTTTATTAGCGGGCTCGGGACTACGAATTGGTGAGGCTCTGGGTCTTGAGGTCGGAAAGCATATCTCGAAAGATTGTCGCACCCTTTATGTTCGGCAGTCCGTTTGGGAGGGCACGACGCAGAAGCCGAAGACGTCGAGTGCGATTCGTGACATTGACCTCTGCCCTGCTCTGGCCGCGATGCTCAGTGCATTTATCGCCGGTCGGACAACTGGCTTCCTTTTTCAAAATGACGTGGGGAACCCTTTAGCTCAGTCAAACGTCCTGCGGCGAAGTTTGCACCCGATCCTTAATGCCCTTGCAGTTCCCAAAGCGGGATTCCATTCATTTAGAAGATTTCGGGCAACGCATCTGAGTAAGTCGCGTGTACCAGAATCTTTGGTGAAGTTCTGGATGGGGCATTCTGAAACCAATCAAACCGAAGAGTACGTGAAGTTGTTTGATGAAGTTGTCTATCGCAGAGAGGTTGCGGATAGCGTCGGAATGGGCTTCGATGTTCTGCCGGAGAAGCCAATTGTCCGTAATGTCCGTAGAAAATTAGTTAAAGCTGATGTCGGGATTGCAGCGTAAATGAATGATTGGGGAAGGTTTAGACTGGTGCGCCTGGGGGGACTCGAACTCCCGACCTTCTGGTTCGTAGCCAGACGCTCTATCCAACTGAGCTACAGGCGCACTGTTCTTAAATATTATCACAGGGCGACGCTGGGCTTCCAGTCGCGGCGAAAAGCAGATTTTGGAACGCGCGGAAAACGGAGCGATTCGGGAATTGCGTTCGAATGAACGCGGGTTGTTCAGGTGGCAGGATCGCCAGCATCCGATTGTACGGCGCGGACAAAACTGCGGCTGTGGGCTTCGGTGCCGAGCCACAGCAGAATTGCCAAGGTTAAAATCGTGACGATTTCGAAGCCGGCCATAGCCCATTGGTATCCGAAGCGCTCGTGCAGGGCGAACTGAATTGAATTTGTTGGCGACGCGAGCAGAATTCCCAGTTGATAAGCCAGGCCGGGCATTAGCCCGCGCGCGGCGTCGGCGGATAGCTCATTTAAGTGCACAGGGATTACGCCCCAGGCTCCTTGGACTCCGGCTTGCATGAGAAATGAAGCGGCGATGATCGCCACGACGCCGCCTCCAAACGCCCACAGCGGAATGATCAGAAGCGACAATCCCATAGCGGCGACCATGCCTTTGCGGCGGCCGGCTACTTGCGAGACGTGCCCGAACACAATCGCCCCAACAACCGCGCCCAGGTTATAAATCATCGCGATGTTGGCGACCATCGCGGCAGACATTTTGTGCGCTACTTTCAAAAAGTCTGGATAAAGATCCTGTGTGCCGTGCGAGAGGAACATCATGAAGGTCATGAGCACGACGAGGTAGCCGAAGCGTTTCCATTCGCGGGCGACGATGCGGAGGACTTGTCCGGTGCTCGCTGCTTTGTGTTGCTTCCACGCTTCCGATTCGGGTACTTTCGTTCGAATGTAAAGGGCGAGCAGCGCGGGCAGCGCGCCAATCCAGAACATTGGGCGCCATCCCCAAGCGGGCAACAGGAACCGCGCGGCTATAGCGGCGAGCAAATAGCCGATGGAATAGCCGGCCTGCAGAATTCCGCTGAGGATTCCGCGCCAGCGGACGGGGGCGGCTTCCATGGCGAGAGACGCGCCGACTCCCCATTCGCCGCCCATGCCGATGCCGAAAAGCGCGCGCAGAATGATGAACACGGTGAAGTTGGGGGAGAAGCCGCAGAGCACCTCGATGATCGAAAAATAAATCACATTGGCCATGAGCGGGATGCGGCGGCCGTAGCGATCCGCGAAGAGACCGAAGATCAGTGCACCAATGGGACGCGTGGCAAGGGTAACGAAGGTGGTGAGGACGATTTCTCTTTTGGTTACGCCAAATTGGTGAGCGAGCGTATCAAAAAGAAAGACGACGATGAAATAGTCGAAGGCGTCGAGCGTCCAGCCCAGAAATCCAGCAAGAACTGCGTGATGCGCGCCGGAAGGCTTCGGCTGGACGGTTTCAGCCATTTCAGTTGGCTTGCCACTCCGCGGGCTTGGGCATGAGGCGAGAAATGATCAGCGCAGAGGCAATGGCTAGAACAGCGAGGAGCAGGCCCTCCGTATAAAAACCAAAACAGAGTTTCCCAATGCTGAAGAGGGCGGAATAGATGAGGACGCAGCCGAGAATCCAACTGAGAAGATTTCTGCCCAGATCGCGCGTGACCGGAACATCGCCTGCGAGCTTGGCGACCGGTTGCCAACCGGTAATTTGTGGGCGAACCTTAGTATAAAACTTAATGAGGGTTTCGTTGGGCTCGGCGGCGGTAAGAAGAGTGACTGCGATCCAGACTAGCGTAGTGATACCTGTCGTGCAGAGCGTGGTCTTGGCGAAAATCACAGGCTCAGAGCCGCTGAAAGGCTGAGGTTGGCCGATGAGTGCATTCCAAAGCGTGCTGGAATGGAGCACGAGCGTCGTCACCATCGCGGCGAGCATGGCGGAGATTTCGCTCCAGGCGTTTACGCGCCACCAATACCAGCGGAGAAGATAGACACCGCCGGTGCCGGCGCCGAGCTCGAGCACGATTTTCCAGCCTGCGGAGACGGATGTCAGCTGCCATGCGACCGCGGCGGCGGCCAACACGAGAAACGCCGTCGCCAACCGTGATGCGTTGACGAAATGCGATTCGCTTCCCTCTTTTTTCAGAAAGCGGCGGTAAAAATCTTCGATGAGGTAAGAGCTTCCCCAGTTGAGTTGCGTGGCTACGGTAGACATGAAGGCAGCCATGAATCCGGCGAGCAGGATTCCGAGTAGCGCGTGCGGCGTCTGGTGAATTGCTACCAGCATGAAGCCGCGTTCAGGCTGCGCCAGATTCGGATACAAAATGACGGCGACGAGAGCTGTGAGAATCCAGGGCCAGGGGCGAAGCGCGTAGTGCGCGAGGTTGAACCACAGGACGGAGAGCAAACCGTTGCGTTCATCTTTTGCGCTGAAGATGCGCTGAGCGATGTAGCCACCGCCACCCGGTTCCGCGCCGGGATACCAGAACGCCCACCACTGCACGGCGAGATGCACGATGAAGGTAATTACGGGCAGCGTCCATAATGCTTCGCTAGCAAACCCTCGCGAAAAATCTGGCAGGAGGGCGGTAATGTCGCTGGCGCCGGAGCCGATTGCGGCGCGGCGTTCCGCGAGCTTTGCGAGAAGCTGGGGCATTCCGCCGACGGCGCGGACGCCATACCAAGCAACCGAAATAACGATGGCCATTTTTAAAACGAATTGAAATAGATCGGTCCAGAGAACTCCCCACAAACCGCCAAGCGAAACATAAATGCCGGTGAAGGGCATCAAAAAGAAAACGCAAATCATCAGAGCTTTGAAATCGCTAATGCCCATCGAGGTGCTGATGATGTTGACCATGGCCTTGGTGACCCAGCCGAGAATCAGGCAATTCATTAGCAGTCCAAGATAAACGGCGCGGAAACCACGCAGGAAAGCGGCGGGCTTGCCGGAGTAACGCATTTCTGCGAATTGAACGTCAGTGATGAGACCGGAGCGGCGCCAGAGACGCGCGAACAGAAAGACAGTCATCATTCCCGAAGGTAGGAAACTCCACCACAACCAGTTGCCGGCGACCCCGTTGGCATAGACCAAGCCAGTGACCACTAGTGGCGTGTCTGCCGCAAATGTGGTGGCGACCATCGAGGTGCCCGCCAGCCACCAGGAAACGTTGCGGCCGGAGACGAAATAATCCTCTGTGCTTTTTCCAGAGCGGCCACGGAAATAAAGGCCGAGAAAAAGAGTGATCAGCAGATAGCCGACGATGGCGGCCCAATCCGAGGCGGCAAGTGTCAAAGGGCGTCCTTTCCTGGCAAGGCTGTCGCGGGCAGTACTATATAGCACTTCGGGGCGCTTGGCAGCATGGACTTTTATGATTTATGAGCGGCGTCAACGGGGGCCGGGCCAGCTCGTCTGGGCTACTGCGAGATTGGTGCTCGCGCGGCGCGGCCGGGGAACACTCCGTCAATGAGCTGACCATCTTTTACGACAGCGACGCCATTTACAAATACAAATTGAATTCCGTCTGAGTATTGCAACGGCTCTTCGAAGGTTGCTTTATCAATAATGCGGTTCGCGTCGAACACGGTGATGTCCGCATCCGCGCCTACGCGAACCCGCCCTTTGTCTTTGAACATCGGCGCGCGCTTCTCCAACCGTTGCGCGGGCATCAAGGTCATTTTTCTCAGCGCGGTCATTAAGTCCAGCGCTTTCTCATCCCGGACGTAATGGCCGAGCACACGCGAAAATGTTCCCTGCCCGCGCGGATGAACTTTAGCTCCCGTGATCGGCATCCCATCGCTGCCGATCATCACCATGGGATTCGACACGGCGTTACGCGCTGCTTCTTCGGGAATCTGATGAATAACAACGACACCCCCTTGTTTGCGATATTTCTCAAACGTCTCTGCCGTCAAGCGTTCTCCCGTATCGGCCCACTGCACGTCGTGAAAGGAGATTTCCTGTCTTTCCTGCCAGCCGGGATCAAATATTGCGGATTCAAGGTAAGTGCTACCCGCGGTATAGGGATAGCATTCCGTCGTCACGTCGAGGCCACGTTTCTGGGCACCTTCGACCATAGCGATGAGCTGCGGAGTGTATTTCAATCCCATGCTAGTGATATGAACAACGTGGAGTGGAGCACCAGTTGCGGCCGCAGCTGCAATGACCTCTTCCAGTGCACTCAAACCAGTCTCAGGCTCTTTCCCTCCGTTATAGCGAAGGTGGACGTGCACTGATGCGTTGTATTTCGCCGCCACACGAAACGCTTCGACAATTTCCCAATGCGAAGCGCCGGGCGTGTAGTTGATTCCCATCCCTTCGGCGAGGGCACCACTACGGAATCCCCGTCCCAGCGCTTCTCTCAGTTGAACGAGTTCTTCCGGAGTTGCCTGACGATGCGCTGCGGCATCTTGCGCTGCCATCTCGGCTGCACTCGCCTTTGCTCCGAACCCACGCTCCCAATTTGTTTTGGTGAGAATATTCCTACGTACCGGAATGTGGCCGATGCTCACGCCATAATTGATTAGAGACTTGCCTTCCCGCGCGGTATACCAGCGATCGACTTCGGGAGTGCCGCCCTCCAATTCAAGAGAAGTCGTCACGCCATCATGGGCTTGAAATTGATAATTGCGCGGATCCTGTCCGTGCTCATGCAAATCGATGAAACCAGGTGCGACAACAAGTCCTTTTGCATCGATCGTCTGCTTCCCTTCCAGTGGCGTAGCCGAAATCGCTGCGATTTTTCCGCCACGGATGCCCACGTTTCGAACTGCATCCAAGCCCGATTCTGGGTCCATTACTCGTCCGTTGGCGATCACCACGTCGAACGATTCGGCAGCTTTGCCGGTGCGACTTCCCACGGAGATTCCGAATGCGGCACCAAGCACGATCACCGCTACGGCCCACTTCCACAATCTTCGAACGGTAAAAGATGACATTTGAACAGCGGCCCTCCATGCGGCGGTAAGTCTCTTCGCACAAGCTCAGGCTGTCAAAGGTTTTCTAAAGCAATTCACGACAACGAGTCACTCAGAAGGAGTTTTCACCAGAAAGAAAAACCCCGGAACGCTGGGGGAGCGATCCGGGGTGGGGGCACTGCTGAGGGGGGCCGGAGGAAAGTCGTTTTTTACTTAGTGCACCTGGTGTACAGCCAGCATGCAAATCTGTCGCAGTTCTTCGTATGTGAAGTAGGTCTCTTCCTGTTCGCCTGCGACTTCTCTATGTCCGAATCCCGATTCGGTCGAGATGCGGCTCAATTCCATTTCCGAAAGGCCAAGTAGCACGGCCGCCCGGCGTCGCGTTACGTATTTGAGCTCTTGTGTTTTCATGTTCGCACCCCTCACGCTGGTAGATGAACCAAGGAATCTTCTTCCACTGCCAGAATCATGGTCTTATATATGTCCACATCCCAGCCTTCGCCGATCCTCATCCTCACGGTTTCACCGCCCTCTTTCAGCAGTTTGCCGCGCAATGGAACCTTGATCTCGCCAAGCGCCACCTGCAGAACCACCGGTTGCCCTATCCAAGACTTGAACGCGTCTTCCATTCTCGGCCCCCTCAGTGAACCAGCCTGACGAAAGAGAGAATCACGCAGCGCGCCGCGGCTCACAATGGTACAGAGAGGGCAGAGGACTAGTAAGAAGGTACTGTTAGAGCTTCGCGCACCAATCCACAAGCTGTTTCCATTGGAGTACAGAAGTACTGTCTTCTCGGGACGCGCGAACCATAGGAAGAGGATGCGCTTCCTGCGATTCTGCGGGCATGACGAGGCAGGGGAATTCCTCGCACAAGGTCCTGAACGAAAGTGCAGCGGTGTCCAGCCGTACAGGCGTAGGACTCGCGCTAGGCGGCGGTTTTGCGCGTGGATTCGCGCATCTCGGCGTTCTGCAAGTGCTCGAACAGAATCAGATTCCTATTTCTCACATCGCAGGAACAAGCGTTGGCAGCATTCTGGGCGCGGCCTACGCCAGTGGCGCTCCACTGGCACGTATCATTGATACTTGCCGCAAACTACGCTTCCGGGACATTGCACGATGGCGCGTTTCGCGCCTTGGCCTGGCGAGCAATCAGCGTCTCGCGGATTTAATCGAACGAGTTTTCGAATCGCGCCACTTTGAAGATCTGAAAATTCCTCTAGCGGTGGTGGCCACGGACTTGACGTCCGGCGAACCGGTGGTCTTTACGCAGGGCAATCTTGTGGACGCGATCCGCGCGAGTTGCGCCTTCCCTGGATTGTTCGAACCGGTGGAGATTGGCACACGGTGCCTTGCGGATGGCGGGCTTGTCGCGCCGGTTCCGACACGCGCCGCTCGCAACCTTGGCGCTTCCGCGGTCATCGGTGTCTCTGTTGGCATGCAGGACGGCCACCGCGGCGCACCCACTAACATTTTTCAGGTGGTTAGCCGTGCGGTGAATGCCGCGCAAAAGCATCAACTCGAAATCTGGGAACGTCACGCCGACCTCGTTCTTCGGCCCGACGTGCAATCCCTTGCCTGGGACGACTTCCACCGCGCCGAAGAAGCCATCGAGGCGGGAGCCGCCGCCGCACGCCGCGCCCTGCCGCGTATTGAAAAATTATTGGGACAGAAAGAAGCTGCCGCTCAGCACTTGCAAGCCCGGCTCGAAGCAGAAGATAAAAGTTACCTGTGGCTCGCGGAGGTGCACTGATGATGCGCATCGGCATTTGGCTCACAGCTCTTGGCATTCCGATTCTTCTTTGGCATGAATGTGGAGAGGATGTTGGCGTTTTCTGCTACCGTATAGGTCTGGGAGCTTTTACGAGCTTGCGCTCACGCGTGCTCGCCCCCGTGCCCGTAACAGATTCCGTTATTTCATCCACCGCGAGGAACAACGCCGAGTGCTCGACGCCGTCCTTCATTTTCTCCACTCGCTCTACAACCCGGATGGACTCAAGGAGCTAGTTCGCTCCGGAGGCGCGCCGCTCATCTGCGGGATCGTATTTGTCGAAACCGGGTTTTTTGTGGGATTTTTTCTTCCAGGTGATTCCCTGCTCATAACCGCCGGGATTTTCTCGGCGGCCGGAGTGATTCCCCTCAAATGGCTTCTGCTCCCGGTAATGCTCTGCGCCATTCTGGGCGATCAGATCGGCTACTGGATCGGCCGCTCGGCAGGTGCGGCTCTCTACCGCCGCGAAGACTCTCTATTTTTTCGGCGCAGCCATCTGCAGCGCGCGCATGATTTTTATGAAAAGTATGGCGGCCGCGCCGTTATTCTTGCGCGTTTTGTTCCCATCATTCGAACGTTTTGTCCTCCAGTCTCCGGCGCCGCGCGAATGCCTTATGGGCGCTACGTCGCATTCGACATCTGCGGAGGCGTTTTGTGGGTCGGCGCGATGATTCTCGGCGGATTTGCACTTGGCCGGTCGGTCCCAAACATTGGCGAACGGATCCATTATGTGATTGCAGTTGTGATCCTGGTATCGGTCTTACCCGTGATCATTAGTCTTGTACGCGGAAGACGCTCTACTCCTGTCACCGGTGCCGAGAGGAAGTAGACCGTGCCAACCTCCAGGTTTCGCGTCATCATTTTCGATATCGGCCGCGTGCTGATCCGCGTGGATATCTCCCGCGCGATGGACGGTTTGGCCACGGGAATCTCCCTGACTCCTGAAGAAGTTTGGTCCGCAATTCAGAAAGACCCTCAGTGGCTCGACTGGCAAGAAGGACGCATCTCTCCCCGTGATTGGCATTTGAACCTGACCAAGCGCCTCGGCGTTTCGCTCACGTTCGAGCAATTCAGCGAAGTCTGGAACCGGGCCCTGGACCCGAGCCCCATCCAATCAGAGTCGTTCTTGGAGAATCTCTCGAAGAACTACCGCCTCGCCTTACTCTCGAATACCGACGCGATCCACATGTCCAACGACGAGGGTCGCTTCCCTTTCTTCCGCTTCTTCCCCGTCCGCATCTACTCTTTCCGTGTCGGCGCGAGTAAGCCTGACCCGGTCATTTACCGCGAAGCTCTCCGGGCTTGCAAGGTTCGAGCCGAGGAAGCCATCTATATTGATGACGTGGCCGCTTACGCAGAGGCAGCCCAGCGCCTCGGTATGACCGGAATCGTCTTCCAATCGCCGGAACAGCTTCAATCCAACCTCCAGACTCTTGGCATCCAAGTACAATGAACTGCCGCCAAGCAAGCCAAGCAAAAAATCCGCTGTTCGCTCTCTGTTCGCGTAAACTTTGCAAGGACTAGTACCACCCCTCCCTTTTCTGACATCTCACAACCATCCACTCCTCTATGACTTAGAGCAAACACCTGATTTCTTCCTTTGGCTTCCTGCATGCAACCTCTTTGTTACGGGCCGATTAAAACGGCATCTCCCCAAACCGGGGATAGGAGAGAAATTAACTATGTCGGAAGAAAGATTCGTGGAAACTCGTACAGAATCACCAGCTTGGACGCTGCCAGCGATCATCGTTCTTGGTTTGGTTGCTATCGGAGGTCTGGCTTTTGGCTGGAACGCATCATCGAAGCTCGATACCACGCAGCAAGCGGTGGCCTCGCAGCTGAAGGCTACCCAACAGTCTGTGCAACAGGATATGTCCTCCTTGAAGGACCGCCTGGCGCAGGATGAAAAGGCCAATACCGATCTCCAGGGCGACCTGAAGGTTGTCACGGGTAAGCTCAAGATTACCCAAGGCCAACTCAAGAAGGCGCGCGAGGAAGCAGCGAAGTTGAACGATGCAACCAGCCAAAAAGTGGCTGCGCTCGACACGTCCGTTCACACCGAGCTCGCCACTAAGGCGACTAGCGATGACGTGAAGACCGTTGACACCAAGGTCGTGGGCGTGAAAACGGACCTTGACGCCACCCGCGAAGACCTGAAAATGGCTCGGAGCGAGATGGGCACCCTCATCGCGCGCAATCATGACGAAATCGACCAGCTCCGCCGCCTCGGCGAGCGGGATTACGTCGAGTTCACCGTCACTGGCAAGAATAAACCAGTCAAGGTGGGCAACATTACCGTCGAACTGAAGGGCGTCAACGAAAAGCGCAACCAGTTCACCGCGGCCATGACCATCGAAGACAAGCAATTCGAAAAGAAGAACCGGGCCATGAACGAACCCATCTTCTTCTACACTTCCGGCACGCACATTCCTGAAGAGATGGTGATCAACAAGGTCGGAAAGAACACCATCAGCGGATACGTCAGCATCCCGAAGGCGAATGCACAGACGGCTTCCACCACAACAAAGTCAGGCAACTAAACAACTGATCGAGGGCCCAGGCAACGATTTGCCGGGCAAGCGAGAGGCGGGCAGAGCAATCTGCCCGCCTTTCTTATTTTTGCCGCCATTTTAATCACCAAGACACGGCCACTCCCAAACTCCGCTAGAATAGGGTTCGTCACCCGGAGCCGTGCTTGCGTCAAACTTCCAGCATCCTCTACATCGCGGTCGATGAACTGATTCCCCCTCGAGGGAGGGCTCTCCCAGGCCTTGATGAATTCACCGCAACTCTAGATCACCAGGGTATTCCGGCTGTGTGGCTTACCAGCCGCTCACGCCTCCACTTTGACGACCCGCGCCGCAAGTTCGGCCACACACATCCCTTCATCGCCGAAGACGGTTGCGCCGTCTACCTCCCCGAGGACTATTTCCACCTGCGTTCAGAGTCGCAAGCTTCACGAACCGGGAAAGATTCGCCCCTGCGGCTTGGCCGGTTTACCTGCATTCCCGCTGCGAAGATCTTGCCTGCAGCTGCGGAAGCCTTGGAGTCTCTCTCAGAAGAGACGGGCGTGCCCGTGGTGACCTTACTCTCGCTTTCTCCCCGCGAACTCGCACAAAACACTGGTTTGCCCCAAAAAGAGGCTGAGCTAGCGCGCCAACGCGACTTCGACGATGTGTTTTTTTTTGCCGGCGTTTCTGACGAAGCCGTCGCGAAATTCCTGGCCGAGGGACGCAACCGAGGACTGCAATTTCGCCAGCATGGCGTTCTCTGGTCCGTCGCCGTTGGCGCAAGCGTTCAGCGTTGCATCCGGGAACTTACCAAGCTCTACGATCGAGCGCTCCGCTCCCACGCTCACCCTCTCGGCATCGCCACACCGGAATTGGCTTCCGGTCTCTTCCCTTTCTGCGAGCGCACGATCCTTCTGACTGACGGTAAGCACGAGCAGGACTCACACGATCGGCCAGACACTCCCCACGCCATGCACCTCCCGCTTCATACCCCCGACGTTTGGGAGCGCGTGCTAGAGGCCATAACCACGAGCAACTAGAGAGGATAGAGCTTGGAAAAAATGTGGCGCAATTGCGCGTCAAATTGCACGCGTTCCCCCTTTTCCACATTCGTTTCGCAATCGCCGTCCCGCAAGCCATCTATTTTCCTTGGGATAGGTGGCGCGTCTCCCGCTTTCGTCATGGCCCACCGATTGCCCTGAAAATATCCGGCAGTTCACTACTCCCCGGGTGCTGCCGACTCGAGTTCGAGCGCACGATGGCTCGCAGATCGAATCGAGTACTAGGAGACCCCTTACCATGCCTTGGCTTCGGCGCGTTTTCCGCCTACCGGCAAATGAGTCCAACATAGGACTCGTTCTCATACTTTGCATCATCTCCATGAGCTGCATGTCCATCGCTCTGGTGTGGCAGGCGCAGATTATCGCCAATCAACGCGAAGCCATTCAGTGGTTGGAGCGCCTTAAGTTCGGCGGCTGATTGCACACTGCTGACACCACATTTGGGGTGTATTAGAAGTTCTCCCAGACCGCGCTTAAATCATTCGGCGAAATCCGCAGGCCCACGCCGGTTGAATTCCCGTTAACTCTCAGATGCAATTCTCAGCGACTTTTTTTGAAACTTGTGATTCAATATTCTCACAGGGGATTTCTCTTGGGAGAATTACCGTGAAACGAACCGTTCGATTCCTGTTACTGGCTGCAACGCCGGCGCTCTTTATTTCAGTGCAGCAGGCTGCCGCTCGGAACTTGGATCCACAAACAACTGCGAATTCGGTTCAGCCACAAACCAACAATCCAGCGTCATCGCATGATCGCCACAATCGCAGGAACAGCCGGAGCCGGCACCACCGTCACCATCGCAAAGCTTCGGCTCATCACTAGAAATCAAGCATCCATTCTAAAAACAAAAAGGGGGAGCCTGACGGCTCCCCCTTTTTCTAATTTGCTGTGTCGCTTCGGAAGCGCGCTAGAAGCACGTATGTTTCACGAGCGACGCGCACCGCAAGAGCGGTGTGATCAGCTATGGTGCGGCCCTAAGCCCGGTGGAGTAGTCATAGTCCCTCCGGAGCTCCTTGAGCTCACAACTTGCTTGTACGCCCGCGATTTGCGGATTGCAAGCGAAGAGACGGTGAACACACGTTTTCCACAGCTCTCGACTAAGTTGAAAAATTCCGAAGGTTACTTGATGAACAGCGTTTCACGCAGTTGGTCGCGGCCAACGAATGATTTCATCGTGCGATAACGAGAAAAAAGATCCTGAATCTCTCGGTTTTGATAAACCTTTTGCGCCGGGCAGATGACTGCCGACGAAACCACCTGCAATGTGTTCGAATCCGCCACGCGATAACGCTGAAAACCTTCCGGCTTCTTGCTGTGGAACATGGCCAGAATTACACCGCCGGGTCGCAGCAATTCCGTCAAATTCACTACCATCTGTTTCACCAGCGCTGGCTCGATATAGTCGAGCAAGTCCCACAAGAGCACGGCGTCGAAAGATGCGCGCGGATATTCAAGATTGTTTTCCAGGAAACGCGTCGCGCGGCCGCTTGGAGTCATGTCTACCGATTCACAAGCCGCAGCATCCTCTCGGAGCCGTTTTTCTTCTTCCGTCAGAAACGCTTTCCATCCGCGGAGAATGTCTTCCGAGGACACCCGGAAACCGCGCTCGATGAAGAAGCTTAGCGTGGTCTGCCAAGCCGGCCCCAGATCGAGCAGCGTGCCCCGGCCGAGTCCGTCGAGGTTCCAGAGGAATTCCTTTAGCCCGTTCGAAATGCGTGTGGATTCCTGCAGTTCAGGCGCGCGAGTGGCGCCCACTGCGGGGATTGGTACTCCGGGTGTGCGCGGACGCGAATTCGAATGCAGCGGCAAGGATATTCCTCTGCTGGTGCCGCTGTTCACTCCGATGCCAAGTTTGTGCAGGAAGCTCATTATTAGTCAGCCGCCGTCCCGGAATTAACCGAAGCCGAATCCGAAGACTTGCCCGCCGCCGTAGCAGCTGAGGCCTTGATCTCCTGAGCCTTGACTGGCTGCTTTCCCGCTTCCACTTTGCCGCGCAGCAACGCGCCGTCCTCGATTGCCAGGCGATCCGTTTGCACTTCTCCCAAAATTTGGCCGGTGCTCCACAATTGAACCTTGTCGCGGCCGGTAACTTTTCCTTCGATTTTTCCGCGCACGATTACTTCGCGTGCGTTCACGTCCGCTTTCACATTTCCGTTCGGGCCGATCGTCAAGCTACCGTTCGCCAAATTTAGTTTTCCGTCGACAGTGCCATCAACGAAAAGATCTTCGCTGCCCGTTACTTCTCCTTTGATTTTTATTCCCTGGCTAATGCAAGCAGCGGCGCGCGATGAAGCCGAAGGCGCACTTGCAAGCGACGGCGTGCTAGCGAAAGGCACGCTTGCAGGGGAAACTGTATTCGAGGGAGCCGCGGAGTTTCCTGAAACTACTTCGGGCTTCGCATCTTCTTTTTTCCACATCAGACACCTCGACATCGAAAATTGGATTTTCGAAGCCGCTAATCGCAGGGCTGGTTGAAACTGCGACTCGGAAGAGTGAACATATTACAGGACTTAACGGCTGTAAACAAGTATGACGGGTGGCAAATGTGGGGTGTTTCCTAAAACGCTATACCACTAATTGCGGATTTAGTGCTCCCATGCCCACTAGGGATTGAGTCGTCTCACGTGTCTCACTCCTTCCCCACAGCTCCCAAATCGCCACCACCATCCCTCCGCTCTCTCTCGTTAACGCTTTGATAGACTTACGCTTTACCCACCAGTTCTGGGGATCGAAGTCTCCGTCGCGGGCACTCGCCACTCGCAGCTCTATGCCCTGTGGAAAAACTCGCCGATAGATATACCTGGCCCTCCGCGTGTGGTAGTTCGATGTCACCACAATTACACTATGCCATTTCCTCATTTTCGCCAGTCGCGCAAGCTCTTCCGCTTCTTCCAGGGTGCTGCTCGCATCATGCGCGAATCGCAGAATCTTATCTCTCGGCACACCGCGCTCGATCAGATCGTGTTCCATCAACTCCGCAATCCCTGCGACAGGCCGCAGTCGCCTTCCACTCGCAACAACAATCGGCGCCTTCCCTTCTCTGAACAATTCCGCAGCTCGCGTCGCGCGATCGGCGTAAAAATTGTCGTCGCCCAACACTATGATCACATCTGCCTTGTCGAGGCCATCTTCGACAATCAAAGTTTCACCGATCAAACGAAGAATGGGCTGACGCGCCAGGTACAAAACGGCGCAAACAATCACTAAGAAGAGCAAAACAATTAACTTGAGTAGGATTCGGCCAGACTCGCGTGTGTTCGCGCGGCCATGCTTCATGAATTGGGGTCCAACGCTCGCAAATTCGCCGCCGCCTGCTCCGGCAGCTCCCCATTGAAATAGACTTCTTTGATGCTATAGGACTTGCTGCGCTTTTCCACGATCGGCAGGATCTCAATGTGCCAGTGGTAGTCGTCCGCCAGCGTCTTCCAGTATCCCGCCAATTCACCTTTTTTGTTTTTGGTGTTGGGTGAAGTGTGTACAACAAGGTGAAACGCCGGTGCCACTTTTTCCAGTCGACGCAATACGCGTCCCAATAACGCCGCCAGTTGTTTGCGATTCGAACCCGGCCTTGGCTGTTCGAACACGTGATTGTGCCGCCGGTGCATCAGCCAGACTTCGTACGGGACTCGCGAAGCGTACGGGCACAGCGCGTAGTATTCACCCTGCACATCCACGATGCGTTTGCCCTGCTTCTCTTCCTGGCGCACGGTGTCACAGAAAATGCACCGCTCTTTGTCCTTGAACCATTCGTGCGCGGAGCTAAGCTCGTATTTGATTCGACGCGGCACAAAAATCGTCGCCGTCACCTGAGAATGAGAGTGCGCCCACTCTTCCCCAGCCATCGCGCCTTGATTCTTGAAGACGCTTACGTACTTGAACCGCGGGTCTTTCTTCAAATCCGCAATGCGCGCCGCCCACACCCACAGCACGCGTTCAATTTCTTCGTCAGTGAACTGCGACATTCTTTTGTCGTGCAGCGGCGTCTCCACTACTACCTCGTGGGCGCCGAGTGCCACCATCTTGTCATACATGCCTTCGGCCAGCCGTCCGGGTTCGCCTTCCACGTGGTAGAGCGGGTCCGGATGCGGCAGCACACGCACCTGCCAGGCGCTTTCTGCCGGCCAGGTCATGATCGCGCGCAGCTTCTCGATCTTGGCCGGCTCCAGCGGGCATTCCTCCGCGGCGTCGCCAAGCGATTCTCTCTGTCCCAGGATGACCCAGCTTTGTGTGATGGGATCTTTACGAAGTTCCATTCGATATCTTCAGCGGGTGTATCGTGCGGGCGTCGGGCCTTGTTCGAGGCGGTGACGGTCCCAGATCGCGCCTTCGCGCGTGAAGTAGGCCATTTCGAAATCCTGCGTCAATTCGAGCGCATCCACCGGGCAGGCATCTTCGCAAAGCCCGCAGAACATGCACCGCGAAGTGTCGTATGTAAAGGTCGTCAGCACCTTGCGCCGGGTGGCGTCGTCGCGCTCCCAACCGACCACAATCAGGTTTTCCGGACACGCCAACGCGCACAAATTGCAGCCAATACACAGCGTTTCGCCCGTTTCCGGATTGTTGTTCAGCCGCGGCGCTCCACGAAAGCGCTCCGCCACCATCGGCCGCTCCAGCGGATACTGTTCCGTGACAATGTTTTTGGGATTCTGCGTGCGAAAAGTGACCGCCAGGCCTTTTAGGAAATCTACTTGAAATAATCGTTCCAGGAGTTCCCGCATGCGCCTAGTTTGTTTCCCCCCTCCCCAATTGTCAAGCAACATGAAAATCCACATAGTTAGCGATTGAGCGGCTATCATCCAAAGAGTAGTATTTTCAATATGTCTGGTGTCAAAAGAGCATCCTTCTTCCTTGTTCCCTACGCCTTGGCATTCATTCTCATTTGCGCGTACCCTCCCTTTTTGCATCGGCGTGACTTCGATCGAGCGTTTTTTGCCTACTATAGGGATCCAACTCCAGCGAATGCCACCACGCTGAGGGCTCAGCAGCGCATCAATGGCTATTTCTACCTTGGATTTGCCGCGGTTGGCGCTCTTGGTTTCGTATCTCTCGGTTACGGTATCTATGTCGTGGCGCGATTAGCAGATCACGGCATTAAACGAATTCGCGGATCAAATTCTCAATCTTAAATTCCGAGATCGATGGAAACTGATACTCAGTTTATGCAGGAAGCGCTCGCGGAAGCCCGCGCCGCGGCCGCAGTTGGGGAAGTCCCTATCGGCGCAGTCCTCGTCCGCGACCGTAAGATCCTCGCCCGTTCCGGCAACCGCACGATCCGGGACAACGACCCGACCGCGCACGCCGAAATCGTAGTCCTTCGCGAAGCTGCCCGCCTTCTTCTCAACTACCGCCTCGCCGAAACGATTCTCTACGTCACCGTCGAGCCCTGCAGCATGTGCGCCGGCGCCATGATCCAGGCTCGCATCCCCCGCCTCGTCTACGGCGCTGACGATCCCAAGGGGGGCGCCGTCCGCTCCTGCTTCGAAATCCTATCCAACCCCCGACTCAACCATCAAGTTGAAGTTACCTCTGGCGTCCTCGCCGCCGACTGCGCCGCCATTCTGCAGTCTTTCTTCGGCCAGCGCCGCTGAGCGCTACCTTTCCGTGCATCCAGTCATAGCCCGCACACGCCCTCTCTGCTAAAATAATGACTTGAACGACCGCGGAGAGGTGGCTGAGCGGTTGAAAGCACTCGCCTCGAAAGCGAGCGTGCGGGAAACCGTACCGTGGGTTCAAATCCCACCCTCTCCGCCATTTGCTCCCCATTTTTTTCCTGCCGGTACGTCGACTTTCGGTTACTATCCAATTCTGTAATTTGTTCAGAAAGCTTCGAAATGCCACAATACACTTTCCGTTCACTTGCCCTCGTAACTCTCTTTCTTGTCGCCGTTAACGTCTTCGGCCAGGCACGCCCTGAGACGAAACCGACCACGGGTCAAACAACCTCTCTTGCCACTGAGTCATTTGTGGTGGAGTCTCTGCATAACAAGATTCGCTTTGAATCAGATGGCACTGGATTCCGCGAACTCGTCGCTCGCATCCGCATCCAGTCAGAGGCATCCTTGCGCGAGTTGGGTCTTCTTGTTTTCTCTTACAACCATAGTGCCGAAACGTTAGACATCCTGTACGTACGGAGCCGAAAATCTGACGGCTCAATCATGCCTACCGAACTCACTGATGTTCAGGACCTGGACTCCGAAATCAGTCGAAGCGCGCCAATGTACGCGGACGAGAGGGAAAAACATATCGCTGTGAAGTTTCTGAGTGTAGGTGACACTCTCGAGTACCGCGTTCGTTGGAACATCGTCCATCCCCTGGCCCCTGGCAATTTCTGGTTCTCGGATAATTTCTTGCGCGACGACATCGTTGAGAATGAAGAAATCGAAATCAATCTTCCCAAGGATTACCCGGCAGCTCTGAGCAGTCCCTCCATTGTACCCATCACGACAGATGATGGGGTTCGTCGCACTTACACGTTTCGTTGGTCGCACCTTGAACACGACCCGCCACGATTGGAAGCAGACTGGGAAAAATCTCTACTTCCGACGAAGACCCCAGATATTCAAGTCAGTTCCTTCGCTTCTTGGAGCGATGTCGGAAAATGGTTCTCTGCGTTGGTCAAGCCGCAAGTGAAGATTACGCCTGATATCAGCGCCAAAGCCGAAGAAATCACACACGGAAAAATCACAGATCGCGAGAAAATTCGCGCGATTTACGATTTCGTGTCCACTCGTTTTCGCTATATCAGCATTTCCCTGGGTGCCGGTCGTTACTCCCCCCACTCGTCCCCCGAGGTTCTCGCCAACCAGTTTGGGGACTGCAAGGACAAGCACACTCTTTTTGCGGCGCTTCTGCAGGCCGTCGGACTCAAAGCGTATCCCGCTTTAGTCAGCTCCGGCTACTCGAGCGATCCCACCTTCGCGACCCCGGATCTTTTCGACCATGTGATCACTGCCGTTCCGCAGGGCAATTCCTTCTTTTATCTCGACACAACTCCGGAGGTCGCTCCTTTCGGTTTTCTATCTCCTGAGATTCGCGACAAGTTTGCTCTTGTCATTCCAGACGAAGGTCAGGCCCATTTGCTCAAGATTTCTGCTGATCCGTCCGTTCGCGACCAACAACAGTTTGCAATGGATGCGTCTTTGGACGAGACGGGCACACTTGACGGCAAAGCTCGGTTGGTATCGAGAGGAGATGCGGAGCTCATTCAACGACAGGCCTTCACGCGCACGGCTCGAACGAAGTGGCAAGAACTTGTGCAAAACATTTCCGGAAGCATGGGTTTCGCCGGTACGGTGAGTGATATCTCCGCCGCCGAACCCGAATCTACGGTCGACCCATTTTGGATTTCCTATTCGTACCACCGGCCAAACTTTCCAGACTGGGAAAATCGGCGTATTGCGACCGCACTTCCTTTCTTTGCTTTGCCATTGCTCACTGACCAGCAAACTTCCTCCAAAAAGCCTCTCCCACTTGGGTGGCTGAGTGAACTCACGTTTTCGAGCAAGGTGAGGCTTCCGACGGGCTACTCACCCGAGCTCCCGTCTGCCGTTGAGATTAAGCGCAACTTTGCTGTCTACACTGCTTCCTATTCTTTTGAGGGCGGAATTTTAGTGACTACTCGCAGGTTGGTAACTCACTCAAGGGAGATTCCGGCCGCTGAACGGCCCTCCTACGCTTCCTTTGCCAAGTCCGTTCAGGAAGACGAAGGCCGTTACATCACTCTGATTGGATCGAACGGCTCGTCGACGCCACATTCTATTAACCCGGAGGCGCAGCGGGTACTTGAGCAAGGTCGCTCCTCGATGATGAATGGGGATTCGCGTTCAGCCATCTCCTTTCTAGAACGCGCTGTCGAACTCGATCCCAAGTGGAGCGATGCGTGGATGATGCTCGGTAGCGCGCGGCTTGCGCAGCGCGAGACGGATAGCGGCCTCGATGCCTTGCGTAAAGCAGTCATCCTTAGCCCTACCAATTCGAGAGCCTACAAGGTTCTGGGCTTCACGCTAATGTCTCTACACCGTGACGCGGACGCTATCCAGGTGTGGCGCGACCTGTTAAAGGCAAACGCAGATGATCGTGACGCCCCCGCTAATCTCGGAGCTCTTCTTTTTTCGGCCGAAAAATACGAGGAAGCCCGCGGCTTCTATGAAACCGCAGTCTCACGCAGTCCGGATAGTGCAAGCATTACACTGCAGTTCGGCCGGACCTGCCTTCGCCTGGGTGATGAACAAAAGTCTACGGAGCTATTCCAGAAAGCCTTGAAGCTCCAGCCCGGGCCGGAAATGCTCAACTCCATTTCCTATGAATTGGCCGATATGAGCCGCCGCTTGCCGGAGGCTCTTCAGTTCGCTACTGAAGCGGTGAGACAAACAGAGGACGATTCTTCGTTGGTCCGGCTAGACACTCTGGATGTAACAGACTTCAGGCGTATGTCAGCTCTCGCAGCCGAATGGGATACCCTCGGTTGGGTAAAGTTCCGGATGGGTGATTTCGAAACTGCCGGAAAGTATTTGGAAGCGGCGTGGTATCTCATGCAGTCAGCTACCATTGGCGAACATCTCGCCGAGGCCTACGAAAAACTCGGAAAACATTTGCAAGCATGGCACACCTATCTGCTAGCCTACACCGCGATGGGTCAGTCATCCGAGCCAAAACTGCGTGCTAAGTTGTCCGCTGAATATGACAAGCCTATTCCCAAGACGCTAATGAGAAGCGATGCTCCGGCCAAGCCCTTTGAATACCCCGACCTCTCGTCCATGAGGACGATTACTCTCCCCCAAATGGAAAGTATGGGCGCAGGTTACAAGTCTGCAGAATTTGCGATTGCATTCATGAATGGGTCCAAAGTGGTGGAGGTGCGCTTTCTCAGCGGAGCTGAGGAACTGAGGTCAGCCTCTGCCAGAATTGCCACCAGCAAATTTGACGTGCGTTTTCCTGATGCTGCGCCCACGAGAATTATTCGGAGAGGTGTACTGAGTTGTTCGCCGTCTACCAAGAAATGTACGCTCGTGCTTTACCCCGTGGAAGTCTTGGTGGCAAAACCTCAAGTCCAGTTCTAGATCTGGAACTCTAACTGCGGTTCAGACGTGGCAGGAAGCCGCGCCGCGCTTTTGCAAATACTTCTGGTGGTATTCTTCGGCGCGATAGAATGTGGCCGCGGGAGTGATTTCCGTCGCAATCGGCCGTTTTAATTTCTTGCTGGCGTCCAATGCGGCGCGTGACTTCTTAGCAATAGCTTCCTGCTCTGGCGAATGAAAGAAAATCGCCGAGCGGTATTGCGCACCGAAGTCCGGCCCTTGGCGGTTCACCTGCGTCGGGTCGTGCACCTGCCAAAATACGTTGAGGATTTGCTCGTAGCTCACCTTCGCCGGATCAAACGTGACTTGCACCACTTCCGCATGCCCCGTTTCATCCGTGCAGACGTCTTTGTAAGTCGGATTCGGCATTTCTCCGCCACTGTAGCCTACCGCGGTGTCAATCACTCCCGGGACGCCTTGAAACGCCGCTTCCACTCCCCAGAAGCACCCTGCTCCAAATGTTGCGATTTCTGTCATGAATTTCTCCGAATAGGTCAGAGTCTGTCTAGAAGTCTACACACATCGGTGTTAGATGCGCGAGTGGGCTGCCAGGATTCGTAGTGCGTCTATGGCTACTTTTTTTGCCCGGCAGCCGACTTTAGTTTATCCTGCGCCAGGGCTTTGTACGGGCTGTTCACCGAAGCCGCTTGTGTGAACGCATCCTTAGCCTCGGCATTTCTCTTCAAATTCAGCAGCGCGAATCCCAAGCGGTATTGGTTCCGCGCGTAGCTGCCATCATCCGGCTTCAGGAGCGGCGCGGCAGTCTTCAAATTGGTCACTGCCTGTGCATTGTCTTTCTTTTCGATGTTTACTTGCCCAAGCGAGCTGAGCGCCAGCCCCTTTTGCAGGCTCTTCTGCTTGGCCCACTGTTCGTCCGTCAGGCCTTCCGGCTTCGGGGCGGTCTCCAGCAGCGTCACCGCTTTTTTGGCATAGGCTTCCGCTTTATCGAGCTGCTCGCCCTTCTCGCCGTAATAATCGGAGAGCAGCAACAGCATGCCTAGATTATTCGGATCTTTCGCCAATACTCCATTCGCCACTTCGAGCATCTTCGGCGCGTTCTGTGCTTGCTGATAAGATGTGGCCGCCACACCGAGCGCCTGAACCGCGTACGGCGAATCCGCGAAGGCCTGTGCGAATCGCACCAGCAGTGCCGCCCGCTTGCCGGGGTCCTTGGCCTGATACACTCCGCTGAATACCAGCTGCTGGATATATGTCATTACATCCTTGTTGCTCTCCAGCGTCCTTTTCTTTTGCTCTTCCCACGCAGACGCCGATGTGTCTGGCGGCGCAGGGGCGTCCTGGAAGCGCTTCCAGATTGCGCCCGCTTTTTCTCCGTAGGTAATCAGCCGGTCCACGTCACCTTTCTCGGATGCCGCGCGGACCAAGTTCTGGGCATTCTGAAAGCTGTCAGGATCGAGCGCGAAAAGTTTGTCTCCGTATTCGAACGCCTTGTCATAATTTTTCAGCGCGATGTAAGTCTCTACATAGAGGCCGTCGGTCACGAGCGGGAAGTCGCCCTCCTTGCCCGCGCCTTCTGCAAATTTGTCGATCAACGTAAGTTTCTGCGCAGGGTCCGTCGCCGCGTTGATTTCCGTCAACGCGTGATCCGCATCCGAACCCGCCGGAATCGGCACGAATTTGCCAATCTGCTGCCCGAATGCTGGGCTCGCAGAGCAAGCCAGCAGAAATAGTGCACCGCTCAACCACAAATTTCGTCGCATAAGTACCTCCACGCGCTGGATATTGCCTGCATCTTAGTGCCGCGCCCCCCGCGAGGCAAACAAAATCCTTTGCTCTGTCGGTCCCGCATTCGGGCCGAGCCATCAGTAGATAAACCGCATAATGTTGACGCACCCTCCATTTCGCGAGACGATTGAAGTTTTGGATGGGGTGCGGAAATGGATCTAGGGCTCACAGGACGTGTTGCTATCGTCGCAGCTGCCAGCAAGGGGCTTGGCCGGGCGGTCGCGGAAGAACTTGCACGCGAGGGCGCGCACGTGGCCATCTGTGCGCGCACGGCAAGCACGCTTGAGGAGACGGCCGCGCACATCCAAAGGACGACTGGCCGCCCAGTCCTACATCAAGCCTTGGATGTCACTGATTCCGCAGCAGTTACTGCATTCGTCGCGGCCGTCGAAGCTCGCTTCGGCCGCGTTGACATCTGCGTTACCAATTCCGGCGGACCTCCGTCTAACTTATTTAAGAGCACCACCCCGGAAGTTTGGCGAGCCGCTATCGACCAGCTTTTGATGAGCACCGTCTTTTTTGCCAGGGAAACTCTGCCACGCATGCAGAAGAATAAGTGGGGCCGTCTGATTACGATTACTTCGTCCGCGGTCAAGCAGCCTGTGGATGGGTTGCTGCTTTCGAACTCCATCCGCGCCGCCGTCACCGGCCTGGCGCGCACGCTGGCCAATGAATACGCGGCCGATGGCATCACCGTGAACAATGTTTGCCCGGGCTACACGCGCACCGCTCGGCTTGATGGCCTGGCCACGGCCATCTCCGCGCGCAGCGGCTCTAAGGCCGAAGAGGTTTTCGCCAACTGGGAGCGCGAAATACCCGCTGGCCGCCTAGGCACTCCACAGGAATTCGCCGCCGTCGTGGCATTCATCGCGTCCGAACGCGCCAGCTATGTAAACGGCACCTCCATCGCCGTGGACGGTGGTCTTGTGAGGAGCCTCCTCTAGCCCTCCATGACCGTCCCGACTCGTCGTCTTGAACTTACTTTGCTGCCGGAGCGCTACGCCATTTCCCGGCTCCCTGCTAACTCACCCGTGCCTCCTTGGGCCACGCAAGGTCCGTTTTTTTCCGTCACGCGAACCGGCGATGAACTCTCCGTCGTCACCGAACTCTCTCTCGTCCCCGCCGGCATTCAATCTCAGCCCGGCTGGCGCGTCCTGAAAGTTCACGGGCCATTCGTTTTGTCGGAAATCGGCGTGTTGGCAGCACTGGCCATGCCGCTCGCTGAAGGAAAAATCAGTTTGTTCGCGGTTTCAACTTTTGACACGGATTACCTGCTCGTCGCTTCCGAGACTCTGTCGGCCGCCACCGCCACACTGGAGCGCGCAGGACACACCATTCACAGGAGCAAGGCAGAATGATCACGGGAACTCTTCGCAATTCGAATCTCCGTCAATGTCGCCCGACATTTCTTGTGCTCGTGGCGATGTTGGCGATTTTTCTCTCCGCGCCCCGGCTCCGCGCCGATGAGCCTTACGCGCGCAGCCGCGATTATGATTTGCAGCATTCCAAGATTGCTTTGCGTTTTGACCTCGACCAGAAAAAAGTTCTCGGCGAAGTCACTCACTCGCTTTCCATTCTTCGCGAAGGCACGACAAAAATCGTCTTCGACTCCGCCGGCCTCACCATTCAAAGTGTGACCCTGAACAAGTCGGCCGCGAAGTTCGAGACCTCCGCCGACAAACTCATCATTCCTCTCGCCGCTGCCGCTAAAGCGGGAGACAAGTTCGACGTCTTCATTCGCTACGAAGGTAAGCCCACTAAGGGCCTGTACTTCATCCTGCCGGACAAGGACTATCCCGACCGCCCCAAACAAATTTGGACGCAAGGGGAATCGGAAGACACACGGTACTACCTGCCGACCTACGACTACCCGAACGATCGCCTCACCACTGAAACGATCATCACCGTTCCTGCATCGTGGATCACTGTTTCGAACGGCAAGCTCGTCAGCGTCAGCGATGCCGGCAAGGGATTGAAAACCTGGTATTGGAGAGAGTCGCTACCTAGCTCAACCTATCTGATTACCGTCGTCGCCGGTGAATTCGACGAGGTGAAGGAAACCTGGCGCGGCATTCCCGTCACTTACTACGCGCCCAAGGGACGCGGCGACCGTCTCGCAATAAACTACGGCCTCACTCCCGCGATGATGGAATTGTTCAGCAAGAAATTCGGCGTGGATTATCCGTGGGAAAAATACGCGCAGATCATGGTGGACGATTTCGTGGCCGGCGGCATGGAAAACTCCAGTGCCACCACCAACACCAGCAGCTCCCTCGTTCATCCCAAGCTCGTGCCCGAATATACGACCGGTGAGGACGGCTTGATCTCCCACGAACTCGGCCACCAATGGTTCGGCGATCTCGTCACCTGCAAGGACTGGGGCAACATCTGGCTTAACGAAGGCTTCGCCACTTTCCTGGAAACCATCTGGTTCGAAGCGCACTACGGCAAGGATGAAGCCGATTACGAGCGTTGGAATGCCGGGCGCGAGTGGACCGAGAGCCATAGTCTTTGGAACAAGCCCATCGTGCGCCACGACTTCGACGATTCCAGCGAATTCGATGGCAACGCTTACACAAAGGGCGGCTGGGTTTTGTACATGCTCCGCCATCAATTGGGTGAAGACGCTTTTTACCGCGGCATCAAACACTATCTCGAAGTGAATCACGGCAAAAACGTTGTCACTGCCGATCTATCGAAAGCCGTCGAAGAAGTGACACATACCGATGTTGATCAATTCTTCAGCCAATGGCTCTATGGCGCGGGCGCGCCGAAGCTTGACCTAACCTACACCTACGACAACGAGAAGCATCAGATCTCGCTGACCGTGAAGCAAACCCAAAAAATCGAAGGTCACGTGGGCCTATTCCGCGTGCCCGTGGACGTTGAGATCACGACGGCGTCTGGTCCCAAGCTCTACAACGCCAACGTTTCGAAAGCCTCACAAACTTTCTGGTTTCCCGCAGACTCTGCTCCGCTTATGGTGCTCTTCGACAAAGGCGGCCACGTTCTGAAGGCAGCTGAATTCCACAAGGAAAAGAAAGAGTGGCTGTATCAATTAAAGAACGCCGCAGATCTCGCCGATCGCGCCGACGCCGCCGTCGCGCTCGGCAAAATGAAGAATGATGAGGAAGCCGCCACGGCTCTCGGGGAAGCGCTGCGTAATGACAAAGCCTGGGGAGTTCGCGCCGTCGCGGCCGATTCGCTCGGTCAGCTGGGCGGCACATCCTCGTCCAAACTTCTCCTTGCCGCGCTCGATTCGCATGATTCTCCAGCGGTCCGCAGCCGCATTGTCACCGCGCTGGGCAACTTCAAAGACGACGCTGCCATCGCCGCCAAGCTCAATTCCGTGGCGAAGGCGGACGATTCCTATCGCGCTCGTGCCGGCGCGTTAGCAGCAATCGGCCGGCTCAAATTGCCGGATGCCCTCGCGACACTCGACGCTGCCGTCTCCGCAGATTCCCCGGACGGATTCCTGCGGAATGCTGCACTTCGCGCGCTCGGTACATTGGGTGACGAAAAGGCCGTCCCTGTTCTCCAACAATGGTCTGCCGCCGGGAAGCCTATCGAGTCTCGCACCGCCGCCATCCGAAGCCTTGCCAGTCTGCAAAAAAGCAACAAGGACATCACTCAACAAATTGCTGGTTATCTCACTGAACCACATTTCTCCGTTCGCATGGCTTCCGTTTATGCGCTAGGTGCGCGCGGCGATGCTACTGCCATCCCTGCGTTGGAAGCTCTGCTGAAGAGCGACGACCTAAGCATCGAAATGGCGCCCATGATCAAAGGACAGATTGCACGCTTGAAGAAACCCGCCGACGGAAAACCAAGTACGGATCACGGCTACGGAGATTCCGAGGAAGAATCCGCTTCCGGAGAAGCTGGCGAGAAATCCGCAACCGAGCAACGGCTCGATAAGCTCGAACACCTGCTCCAGGAAATGAGCGAGCGCCTGAAATCGATGGACAAGCGCCTGCCAGCCCCGAAGCAATAGTCAGACGCCGACTCAATTTAAGGGCGCCCGCCGCGGCGGGCGCCCTTTTTT
Organism: Candidatus Acidiferrum sp.; assembly: GCA_041482215.1. Classification (GTDB taxonomy): domain Bacteria; phylum Acidobacteriota; class Terriglobia; order Acidiferrales; family UBA7541; genus Acidiferrum. The sequence goes on from JBGPDI010000035.1 coordinate 30,839, forward strand.
CTTCTATGTTCCCTTTGTCTTAAGTCTTTTCCTCTGCTTTTTCAAGGTTCCATAATCAAAATCCGCAAATCACGCAGGTTATTCCCCGTCGGTCCCGTAACAATCGTATCTTCCAGCTTCTTAAAGAAAGTAAACGAATCGCTCCGCCGAAACGCATCCCCGATATCAATCCCCTCGGCGCGCGCCCGGCCCAAGGTGTCCCCGTCCGCCACCGCTCCTGCTGCAGGGCTGTTTCCGTCAATCCCATCGGTGCCCGCACTTAACACCGCGATCTTCTTCCCTGCGATTTTCTCTACACATGCTAAAACGAAAGCCGAATTCCTGCCTCCAACTCCATTTCCGGTCACTGGCGAGCTCACTTCTCCATCCGCAATCAAAGCCACTCGTTGCTCCGCATGCGCCTTCCGCAATTCTTCTAACTGCTCCAGTAAATACGCCGCCGCTTTTTCCACCGGCCAGTCATCCGTCGTATTGTCGCAGCAGGCGATGAATCCTTTTCCCTCTGCCGCGTGATGCGCCGGATGAAAAAGGTCATCCATCCCCAACAACATCGAAAAATGAGCGTTTCGAAACACTGGAGCATCCGCTTTCGGTGTTTCTGGCATTTTTCCTTGATCAAGCCAGTTGCACAAAGCTGGCGAAAACTTTTCGTGAAGAGAATACTGAGCAATCAAGCGTTTCGCGTCAGCCACCGTCGTCGGATCCGGAAGGGTCGGCCCAGACGCCAGCGCCGATTCTTTCCCCACCGGAACATCGCTCACCGCCAGCGTGATCTTCGTCGCGCGATTCGCAGCGGCCGCGAGCCGTCCGCCTTTCACGGCCGAAATATGCTTTCGGATGGTATTGATTGCCTCAATCGGCGCGCCGCAAGTCACCAGGGCTCGATTCATCTGCTGTACGTCTTCGAGCCTTTGCGACGGGTCCAGAGGCAACTCCATGAGTGCCGACGCGCCGCCCGAAATCAAGAAGAACACCAGCGTCTTTTCATCGCACTTTTTCAGCAGCGCCAGTATCGCTTCCGCCGCCTTCCAGCTGTCGGCATTCGGCACGGGATGACCTGCCAAAAAATATTTCATTCCCGCCACCGGTTTTTGCGGCACCGTCGGTGCGGACACCACGCCTTCAAGCCTGACAAAAGGCGCCAGCCCCAGCGCTAATCCATCCACCATCGCATGAGCCGCTTTTCCGATCGCCACCACGCGAAGTTTTTCAAAATCCAGCAGTTCGATTTTCGCGTCGCCGCACACCAGCGCCGTCCCCTTGCGCCGCAGCTTCCGCTGCATCGTCGCAGGAATATCAATCGCTGCTAGTGTCTCGTGGAAAATCTGCCGGGCCAGCTGCTTCAGTATCGGCATGAGGAGTGCGCCTGGAATTCTTCAGGATGTCTGCAAAACTTCCGGGTTCAGCATATTCGCCGGCCGCTGTCCCGTAAACAGCGCCACAACGTTTTCCGCCGCGATGCAAGCCATCTTCGTCCGTGTCTCCAGCGATGCCGACGCCATGTGCGGCGCGAGCACCACATTCGCCCGCTTCAATCCCGGATGAATGAACGGTTCGTTTTCGTAAACGTCCAGCGCAGCGCCTGCAATCTTTCCTGCCTCCAGCGCCGCCACGAGGGCCGCTTCTTCCACCACTGGCCCGCGTGCTGTATTGATAAAAAATGCAGTCGGCTTCATCCGGTAGAATTTCGGCGCGTCAAACAATCCCCGCGTCTCCGGTATGAGCGGCACATGCACGCTCACGAAGTCAGATTCCGCCAGCAATGTGTTCAGGTCTCGGCGCTCTGCCTTTAACTCTTTCTCCACCTCTTCCGGTGCGCGCACCCCATCCGTGTAAATCACCTTCATCTGAAATCCGCTCGCCCGCCGCGCCACTGCGCGTCCAATCCGACCGAATCCCACGAGGCCTAACGTTTTCCCCCACACGTCCGCACCAACTAGTTGGTCGAGGTCCCAGTTTTTCCATTTCCCGGACCGTGCAAACGCCTCGCCTTCACCCAGCCGCCGCGCCACGGCCATCAACAGCGTCCACGCAAAATCCGCGGTCGTCTCATCTAGCACGCCCGGCGTGTTCGTCGCCACCACGCCTCGCTTGGTGCACGCCGCAACATCTATATTGTCGAACCCCACTGCCACATTCGAAGCAATCCGTAGTTTCGGCGCCGCCCTCAAGAATTCCTCGTTTATTTTCTCGGTAAGCAGGCAAACCAGCCCCTCTTTGTCCTTCACGCCTCGCAGGACCTCTTCTCGCGGAGGACGTTCCGGTTTCGCCCAGTATTCCACGTCGCAAGTCTCTTGCAGAATTAGCCGCGCGGGTTCGAACAAGCTGTGGGTTGCAAACACTCTCGGTTTCGGCATCAGATCCTCTTCGTAATTTTGGGAAAATTACACTAACACACCGGCGCGTTCCCGGCACATCTTACCGTTGCGCGCGTCCTGGAATTCTCACTATAGTGCATGTGCGCCTTGTCCTGCGCCCTATGAGCTCTGGCCTCCTTCGCGAATTTGAAAAGCTTCTCGGCTCCGAGTCCGTTCTTTACCAGCCGGAGGATCTTCTCCTCTATGAATACGACGGCTCCGTCGAAAAAGGCCGCCCGAATTTCGTCGTCTTTCCCGAGTCTACTGAAGACGTCTCCCGCATCGTCAAACTCGCCGCCCGACACCATCTGCCCATCGTCGGCCGCGGCGCTGGCACCGGACTCTCTGGGGGAGCACTTGCCCGCACCGGCGGAGTCATGCTCGTTTTCGCCCGCATGAATCGCATTCTCGAGCTCGACGCAGAAAATCAGCGTGCCGTTGTTCAGCCCGGCGTCGTCAACTATGAACTCACCCGCGCCGCCGAACCGCACAGTCTCTACTTCGCTCCCGATCCTTCGAGCTGGAAATCCTGCACTATCGGCGGCAACGTCGCTGAAAATGCCGGCGGCCCGCACACTCTCGCCTACGGCGTCACCACCAACCACGTCACCGCGCTCGAACTCGTTCTTCCCGATGGCGAAGTCATCCGCGTTGGCAGCAAACACGGTGACACGCGTGGCTACGACCTTACGGGTCTCCTCGTCGGCTCGGAAGGCACGCTCGCTCTCGTCACCGAAATCACCGTGAAGCTATCTCGCAAACCTGAAGCTGTGAAAACGCTGCTCGCTATTTTCGATTCCGTAGATGATGCTGCAGAGACCGTTGCCGACATCACCGCTCGCGCCATTACTCCCGCCGCGTGCGAAATGCTCGATGGCTGGACCCTACGCGCCGTCGAGGACTACATCCACGCCGGTTTTCCCATGGATAGCGCCGCCGTCCTTCTCATCGAAGTCGAAGGCCTCGCCGAAACCGTCGCCGCGCAATCCCTCGCCATCACCGAAGTTTGCAACGCGCATCACGCCCGCGAAGTTCGCCTTGCGCGCGACAACGCTGAGCGCGACCTCCTCTGGAAAGGCCGCAAAAACGCCTTCGGCGCGCTTGGCCGCCTCGCTCCCAGCAATTATGTCCTCGACGGCGTCATTCCCCGTTCGAAACTTCCCCAAGCCCTGCGTCGCATCCGCGAAATCGGCGATCAATACGACTTCCAAATCGGAAACATTTTTCACGCCGGCGACGGTAATCTTCATCCCATCGTCCTTTTCGATCCCCGTGACAGAGCTCAGTTCGAACGCGCCCTCGAAGCCTCCGCCGCCATCATCCGCTATTGCGTCGAAATCGGCGGCGCGCTCACTGGCGAACACGGCGTCGGCATGGAAAAGTCCGAACTCATGCCGCTTCTTTTCTCCGACGCCGACTTCGATCTCATGCGCCGCGTCCACGACGCCTTCAATCCCGATTCCTCCCTCAACCCCGGCAAGATCTTCCCCCTAAGCAAAGGCTGCGGCGAAATCCGCCCGCGCAAACTTCCCGCCAATCCCGCGAGCCCATCATGATTTTTCTCCTTCCTTCTCTTCTCTGTGAACTCTGTGCTCTTTTCTCTCTCTGTGTTCTCTGTGTTAATTCTATCTTTTTCCGTGCGCTTCCAATTCTCGCCCCATGATCAAATCTTCCATCAATCTAGTCCCCGCATTAGAATCCATCCTCGGCGCGTCCCGCGTCATCTCCGATCCCGCAGCATGCGCAACCTACGCCATCGACGAACTCATCCCCTCCGTAATCGCAAAACCCTCCTCCGCCGAAGAAGCCGCCGAAGTAGTCCGCTTCGCCGCCAAAGAAAATCTCGCTCTCCTCCCCTCCGGCGCGCGCACCAAGCTCCGCCTCGGCCCGCCTCCCACCCGTTACGACGTCGCTCTCGACATGACCGCCCTCAACAAGATTCCCCACTACGATCCAGCCGACCTCACTCTTAGCGTTGAAGCCGGCGTCCCCATCGCAAAATTAAACGCCACTCTGATCGAGCACCACCAGTTTCTTCCGCTCCTCGTTCCCTGGTATTCCCTCAGCACCATCGGCGGCACCATCGCCTCCGGAATCGACTCGCCACTCCGCCAGCTCTACGGCACCGCCCGCGATTTCCTAATTGGCGCGGAATTTATTGACGGCACCGGCAAGCTCTGCAAAAGCGGCGGCCGCGTGGTCAAGAACGTTACCGGCTACGATCTCCACAAACTCCTCATCGGCTCTCTCGGAACTCTTGCCGTCATCACTCGCCTCAACTTCCGTACCTTCCCCGCGCCCATCACAGGCAGCCGTGGCTTTGTCGCCTCATTTCCAACTGCCGAAAACGCCCTCGCCCTCCGCCGTGCCATCGCGCAATCGCCGCTTACACCACTAACATTCGACATCATCAATCCCAGCCTCGCCCAGATATTTGCTCAGCAAACTCCCTCCGTTCCCGAAACCGCCGTATTCGCCGGAGAGAATCGCAACGCAGGCTCAAGCTCTCTTCCTCCCATCGGACTCTGGTTTCACCCGAACGATTGGCAACTTTGCGCCGCCTTCTCCGGCCCGCCCGAAGTCCTCGCTCGCTACACGCGCGACCTCACCCGTTTCGCCGCTGAAGCCCGCGCCACATCTACGACTTTACTCGACGACACCACACGCCCCGCCATGTGGGGCCGCCTCCGCGAATCTCTTTCCATGCTGCTCGACTCTTCACCGGCCACCACCATCTTCAAACTGAGCGTCCTCCCATCCAACCACTCGGCACTTTTCGCAAACTTACAAGACATCGCAGCCCGCGCATCACTCCCGCATGCCCTCGTAGCCCGCGCTGGTGGCACCGTCTATTTCGCACTTCTCCCTGCTTCCGCAAACCATGAATCCGTCACGCGCCTTACCCAAGCTACCCCCCAAATCATCAAATCGGTTTCCGCCGCGAACGGCGACGCAACTCTTCTACTCGCTCCGTCCGCCTTGAAGGCTCCTCTCGACTCACCAGCTGATGCTGCGGGCTGCCGCCTCAAATCCGCCTTCGACCCACAAGACATCTTCGCCCCCGGCCGTTTCTTTCCGACAACAAGGTCACACCGGGCATAATGGAGTCACCATGCAAAAACAATCTCGCGCCGCAGTTGTCACCTTGGCTGTAGTTTTGCTATCTCTCGGCTTTGCATCTTTGGCGCACACCCGCCCATTTCCCGCGTTCCGAAACCAAGTCTAGAAGGAACCAACAATGCCGTCACCGGCAACCGGAACATTTGAAGTGAAACTAGCCCCTCAGCCACCGGAGGACAAAGCCGAAGACTCCACTCTCGCCAGATACTCCCTAGACAAGCAATTCCACGGCGACCTCGAAGGCACCAGCAAAGGCCAGATGCTCACCGCAGGCACCGACGTCAAAGGCTCTGCTGGCTACGTTGCCATCGAGCGCATCGCCGGCACCCTGCAAGGCCGCAGCGGAAGCTTCGTCCTCCAGCACACCGGCACTATGAACCGCGGCGTCCCCCAGCTCTCCATCACCGTCGTCCCGGATTCCGGAACAGGCCAGCTGGCTGGCCTCACAGGTAAAATGACCATCAATATCGCCGACGGAAAGCACTCCTTCGTTTTCGAATACACTCTTCCCTAATTTTGCCCACGCCCAGGAGCGCCCAATCAACAGCTAGATCGGCGCGACGTTCATAGGTCTACCGTTGAACTTGTCGTTCGGCACTCGTCAGCCCCCTCGAACTCTCGTAGAATCGACCCTCACGCCAACAATGTCCATGCCGCCCATCCCCGGCCTCAACCCCGTCTACGAGGACTACGCTCGCTGCGTCCACTGTGGTCTCTGCCTCAATGCCTGCCCCACCTATCGCCTCTGGAACCTCGAAGCCGATTCGCCGCGCGGCCGCATCCACCAGATGATCCAGGTCGAGTTGAATCAGCAGCCCATCACCGACTCTTTCGTGGATCACATTGATAAATGTCTCGACTGCCGCGCCTGCGAAACCGCCTGCCCCTCCGGCGTTGAGTACGGGAAACTCGTCGAGCACGCCCGCGCGCACATCGAGCGTGACTATCCCCGCTCCTGGCTTGCCCGCGTCACGCGCGACTTTGTTTATCACCACTTGCTCCCCGATCCTCATCGCATCGTTGATTACGCACGCGTTCTCCGCATTTACCAGCGCTCCGGCTTGCAACTCATCGCGCGCAGCATCGGTATCCTGAAACTTCTCGGTCTCTCCGAGCGCGAACGCTTTCTTCCACGCATTGACGACAGTTTTTTCTATGGCCGTTACGGCTGGGCATTTCCCGCTTCCGGCCCGCGCCGCGCCCGCGTTGCTTTTTTCGCCGGTTGCGTCGCCAACGTTACTTTCTCCCAGCTCAATGAAGCGACCGTCCGCGTCCTCACTGCAAACGGCTGCGAAGTGGCCGTCCCCAAAGGGCAGCTTTGCTGCGGCGCGCTTGCCGCGCACGCTGGCGTCCGTGACGCGGCGCGCGATCTTGCCCGAAAAAATCTCTCCGTTTTCCTTCGCGACGATTTCGACGCTATCATCACCAACGCCGCCGGCTGCGGTTCCACACTCAAGGAATACCACCACCTTTTTTCACCTGACGAACCCGAATACGCACAAGCCCGCGCCTTTGCCGCAAGAACTCGAGACGTCACCGAATTTCTCGCTGCACTCGGCCTGACCGCGAAATTGAAGCCCCTTCCAATTCGCGTCACCTACCAGGATTCCTGCCATCTTCTCCATGGACAAAAAATCCGTGAAGCTCCGCGCACACTTCTGCGCGCTATCCCCGATCTTGATCTTGTGGAATTGCCCTACTCGGAAATCTGTTGCGGCTCCGCTGGAGTCTACAACGTCACGCAAACCGAAACATCCCTCGACCTGTTAGCCGAGAAAATGCGCCATATCCAATCCACCCGGGCCCAAGCCATCGTTACGGCCAACCCCGGCTGCCTCCTGCAACTCCGCGCCGGCGCCGCCATCCACCGCACCAACCAAGAAGTCCTCCACGTCATCGAACTCCTCGACCGCAGCATGCAACTATGAAGACGCATGCTCCCGAACAATCGTGCTCTCCGCAAATCGTTACTTCTTTATTTCATTACTTCATCTTCTCCAGAAACGGCTACGCCCTTCCCGCAGCGATGGGGGCTGCTGCGAAAAGGGCGTGCCGTCTTCAGGAGAGAAGATCGTTATTACGCCAGCTCAGTTTTCTTCAGGAGGCGGCGGGCCTTGAGGGGCACCTCCGCGTCTTCCGCCTGCTCCCGGGCCACCTTGCTGCACCGTAAAGCCCGACGGCACAGTAAAGAGCGCCGCAGCCGGTTCCGACTTTTGAAGATTCGTAATCGTGTACGTGGAAGTCCCGAATTGCGGATCGGTCTTCGTGCTCTTCACCACGATCTGCAGATCCGGCGAAAACCAGCGTTCAGAAACGATTTGAATGGCCTTGTCATTCCCGATTTTTCCGGCAGGGATCGTCCGCGTGATGCGCGTTCCTTCGGCAAGGACGCCGTTAATCGTCTGCGTTCCCAGCGATTCTGTCTTCCGCGTTCCCGCGGCTTCTTCCTGCTGAATCCGCGTCTGCATTTTCTGCTCAAACGCCGCTTCCTTGTCCGCGTTCTTCACGTGAGCCCGCGACTGGTGCGCCACTTTGTTATCCGTATCCAGCATGAAATGCGTGCCCGCTACGGGATCCGAAATCGACACCATCTTGTGCGAATTTCCCGTCGCCCCAAGCGCTCCGAGTCCGGAGAAAGTCACCTCGTGCCGCGACCTTCCCTGGCTGTCGCGGAACATGCTCACCTGCGACGTGTGGTGGATTACCGTGCCGTCTTGCAGCGTTTGCGTCCGTTCTGACGTGGCTGTCGCCGAGAACGGCGCACCTTTCACAATCTTTCCACCGTGCATTCCTTCGAAGCCCATCAGCTCCATGGATTCGCCAAAGGGCGGCGGGCCACCCGGACCGTGCCTCTGCGCCAAGGTCGTCCCAGCGCTCATCGCCAGCGCACCAGTCAGAATCAAACTCATCGTCAAGTTACGTTTCATCTGTACCTCTCCTCTTCTCTCCCAAGCCGCGATGCACCCATCACCGCGGCAATCTCTTGTTTACCGCACCAGCCGCACTGCTTGCGGCAGTCCATCATCACCTACCAGCAAGTCCACCTGAATCCACTCCGCTGCGCGTTCTTCGTTCACCGGGAAGCCCAGGGTCACCAGCGTTCCGCGTTGCATGCGTACTCGCATGATGGCGGCCTCGTCGATTTCGGAACCTAGATTTCCCGGTAGGGGCGTAAAGTCACCCGCGCCGTCTTCGCTGGGAATGGAAGCGTACAAATTGTCAGTAAAATCGTTCTCAGCGCGCGAGCCATTCTCGGGGGCAGTCGCTGCGATTCCACGCCGCGCTGTCTCGTTCTGCTCGTTCTTCCGCCAGTTTGTCCAGCTGATTGCGCCGGCCAGTACCGCGGCGGTGGCCAGAGCCCACGCAGCAACTACGGCCGTACGCCGTGCTCTCAAGGTGCCGTGTTGTGTGCGAAATTCCTGCCGCAAACGCATTTCCACGCGCGCCGGAGCCTGCGCCAGGATGGTCTCTTCCGCGAAGGCGTGCAGTTCCATTCCAGTGGCCTGCCACGAATCCTGCAGCGCCGCGCACCGCGAACAAGTGCTCGCATGCTCCCGCGCGGCCGCCCGCTCTACTTCGCTCAACGAAGCGTCGCGCTCAGCGTCCAATCCAATCGCTTCAAATTGTTCGCAATTCATGTCGCACTTCCGTTTCGTAAGCACATTCTGTTCATCGCGCCACGCTCGCGCGCCGCGGCACATCACGAAACATTTCCAGCTTGGCCATCAACAAAGCCCGCCCGCGATGCAGCCGCGAACGAATCGTTCCGATCGGACATCCCGCCATTTGCGCCGCTTCCTCATAACTCATCTCTTCCAGTTCGCATAAAACCACGGCTTCGCGAAACTCCGCGGGCAATTCCAGCACCGCATCCCTCACGTGCTGCATGCGTTCCCGTTTTTCCGCCCAGATTGCCGGCGTCGACGGATCCTTCAAAACAACTCCCGAGCCCGTGCCGTCTTCGTTTTTCTCTTCCAGCGGCACTTCCCGCGGCAAACGCTCCAGGTGTTTCATAACTCGGTTTCGCGCCACTCCGTACAAAAATGCTCCGAGCGCACCCCGCGTGGCGTCATACTTTTTCGGGTCACGCATCAGCGTCATGAACACGTCCTGCACAATCTCTTCCGCGGCCCAGGTGTTTCCCGTCATGCGCAACGCGAAGCGATACATCGCCGCTTGGTGGCGCCGGTAGAGAAGAGTGAAAGCCTCTTCATCGCCCTTTCCAGCCCGCCGCAACAGAACGTCGTCTCTCTCTTGGTCGGCGATCCTCATCTCCCCTGATAAGACGTCCTGCCCGCCTTCAACCATCAATTCCGTGTCCCGGGTCAAAAAGTTCCCATTGGCTCGTGGCACCCAGTTACTGGGATTAGAAGTCTTTGATTTCACGGTACGTTTGACGTTTTCTGGGGTCCTCGCGTGTCAGGAAGGAGACTACACTCGGAATGGCCCCAGTAACTAGCTGATCCAACAATCACCGCTTGGGGCTGCAGGCACAACCATCGGGGCATTCCGGACCACACCAGCCCGAAGACTGTACCGAGGTCAGAGCTGGGAACTGTTGCTTAAAAGCCGCAGGGCCGCCACTTATTGTCTACTCTCGTTTTTGGAGGACGTTTTTTGTCGCCGAAGCCGGTTCGGCCTGCCTTACCCAGCACACTTCGCATTCCATTCGACTGAATTTAAACGGGTTACAACTGCAGGTAGATATCGGCAATTGGCCCGTCAAATGCCTGCATCAGTGCAGCTGACGGCTCTGTTCGGTCTCACCAAGCAGCTGTAGAAGGCCAGGGATTTCAAAAATCTGTGAAGCAAGACTTGCTCGCTGGGAGCGGGTGTGCGGAATTTTGTGTGATTTACATCTTATTTCAAGGACAGGAAAATGAAAATCAATAAAGCGAAGGGATTCTCTCTCATCGAGTTGCTGATCGTCGTGGCGATCATCGCCTTGCTGATCGCCATCCTGGTTCCGTCGCTGGCGCGCGTCAAAGAGCAAATGAAGACCACGCTCTGCGCCAACAACATGCGACAGATGGGCGACCTGGCCTGGGC
>JBGPDI010000036.1:0-40954 GCA_041482215.1 Candidatus Acidiferrum sp.
ACCGTAGCTGGAATGAAGCTGCTGAGGAATTGCTCCGCACTTGTGAGCTGGCCGTGCGACAACGAAGTGATAAATGGCGGCTGCCTACCAAAGCCGCCACTGCAATTAGCCGGTAATCCTACTCTCATCTCCAGCAACTATGTTCCTATGCAGCTAATCCATAATTCGCAAATACACAGTTGGGCTTGGAAGTGATCCTTTCGCTCAACCCATCATTCGGACTTGCTGAATGGGAAACAGTGTGATGGAAGATCGAAACAAGAGATTCTTATTGCCACACTGGCCCGTTATCAGTGATGGTCATGGTTTGTGCGTTCGCGCGCAGGTTTATCGTCGCGCCATTGATGGTGACGGAACCGCCTGCCGAGGTCATGCCTTTGTTGATGGTTGCAATATGATTGGCATCCAGCGTCACCGTCCAAGAGGTACCGTTGTCTTGGATGCTTGGCTTTAGAGGACTACCGCTTGTGCTCATGCCCTGGATAGCCACCAAGAAATAACTCTGGTTCCCGACGGGTGTGTTGTCATTGATTTCCATCCGATATTGACACTCGCTTGATGCGCACGTTGCGCCATTCGCCGCTTCATTCACAACCGTTAGCGCAGGCGTCGCCGGCAGCAGCACTGAATAGCTGGCTTGCTGACCTCCATCCACGCAGATGTAATGCGAAGCATCAGTGGAACTCGGGTTGCTTTCGCAGTGGCTCACAAATGTTTTGCTGCGGCTTGCCGTGTCGGCCTGTAAACGGTCCAGAACGAGCAGAACCTCTATGTCGCGGAAAAAGATAAGCTCACGTTCCACATGCTGCGCGTATGGATTCTCTCGGTTCGGATAGGTGCTTGCGCAGACATTGTTGGTATAGGTTCCGCTCAGATCGGCATTGACATAAGCGTAGGTGGATTGGCTTTCCATGCGCCGCACAACCGCATTGCTGTCCGTGCAACCAGCGGTGACTTGGGGCAGTCCGCCAATGAGCGGGGCGTTGTGCGCGTAGCCGGAGTTTCCCGCCACAGTGCCGGACGAGTTATAACCCGCCACGGTGGTGTTGTAACTTGGGGTTTCTCGGATTAGGTATGCGCCGCCGCGGAACCACTGGAAGTTTCCGACATCAAAGTGATAGTGGCCGACTCCCGCGGTCTGACCCATTTGCAGTAATAATGAGCTGGCGTTGGTGTTCCAGTTGTTCCGCCAATAAGCAAACTGCGGACCGGAAGCATAATAGTCGAGCGGCAGAGTCGAGAGCGCCTGCGTACTGCCGCCTGGATCGATCGCCATCCACATGGGGGCAATACCCGGATTCACAGTGTTGATCCACTGCCGGGCCAACTTGCCAATCGCCGTACTGGAAAACTCTTGCGCCGAGGCCATCATGAAATCGCCGAAATATCGCGACTGCATCCCGCCGCCGCCGTACAGCCCGGCACCCGCGACCCAGTTTTCGTCGTCGCTCCAGGTCCAGCCGTCATAAAGTCCGCGCGACGCCGTCTTTGCGGGCAGAGTATTGTAGATCGTCTGCAACACATCTGCCTTTTGGGCCGTAGTTTCTTGCCACAGATCACGTCCAGATAGCGCGGAAGTCGCGAATGGCACTGAGTAATACGATACGGAATAGCGCCCGTATTGTGAGCCTTCCTGAGCAGGCATCGCGTACCCATTGGCTCCAAGCGGGGCAGCGCCGGTTGGCGAAACGAAATTTACAACCGCCGGCCACCGGCTATTGAGGGCGTAGTTGATGAGACTGGTGGCGTTAGGGTTGTCACCCATGGTGGCAACACCAAAACTAAAGTCCGTACGGAATGCTCCGGCAAAGTAGTTGCTCGAAGGCATTCCTGTGTTACCCCAGCTATTGCTCGTATCGAGATAATTCTGCCAGGTGTTCCAGTTATTGATGATGGTTGTTCGCTGGGCGGCCGTCATTTGGGCATAGAGCCAGTCGTAGGTGAGCATCACGACTTCACCATATACGCGCATGGAATCGCAGCCCACGCTTTGATAGCAGCTCGATTCGCTTAGGTTGACAGCCCAATTGATCTGCGCATTACACGACGCTTGATCGTTGGACATCTCACATGCAAACAACGTGTCATAGGGATCGAATGGGTTCGGGTTGGTGATGTCTGGTGTGTAGTTATTTCCTGCCCACCAATTCTTTGCTTGAGCGAGCTTCGCCGCGTTCCAGAAAAGCCTTGGGTGGCTTTCAGAAATGTTAAGGCCATCAATCGCGTTGGTCGCACCCGTGGCAAAGATGGCCACCGATGCTGAACCCGTCTTGGATGGATCCGCTGAACTTGTCGCTGTCACGGTGACACTCGTTGGTGAGGGTACCGAGAGAGGAGCAGTATAAAGTCCCGTACTATTGATTGTTCCGCAAGCAGCGGCGCTACATCCGGGTCCTTGCACTGACCATGTAACGGCGTTGTTCGATGTTCCGACTACAGACACATTCAATTGTTGAGTCCCACCCGTTACGACAGAGGTGCTCGCTGGCGTCACCATGACTACGACAACCGACACAATGGATACACTTGCTGACGCTGACTTGCTCGGGTCCGCCATACTGGTAGCAACAACACTAACGCTCCGGGGTGAAGGTGCTACGAGCGGTGCAGAATACACAGCCCCTGTAGGGCTCGTTGCGAGGGTGCCACAAGATGAACCGCTGCATCCAGCGCCAGTCAGACTCCATGCAACAGCCGTATTGGATGTTCCTTTCACTGTCGCGGTGAACGAATTCGTGGCGCCGGTGGTAACAGAAGCGCTCGTCGGGCTAATGCTCAACGAAAATGCAGTCGCCGTAACAATGCTGACGGCTGCTGACGCTGACTTGCTCGGGTCCGCCATACTGGTAGCAACAACACTAACGCTCGGTGGTGAAGGTGCTACGAGCGGTGCAGAATACACAGCCCCTGTAGGGCTCGCTGCGAGGGTGCCACAGGAAGAGCCGCTGCAGCCCTTACCAGTCAAACTCCATGCAACCGCCGTATTCGATGTTCCTTTTACTGCTGCGGTGAATGAATCTGTGGCGCCGGTCGTAACAGAAGCGCTCGTCGGGCTAATGCTCAACGAAACAGCAGTCGCCACAACAACGCTGACGCTTGCGGAAGCTGATTTGGTTGGATCCGCCACGCTAGTTACGGTCACTTTGAGAGTCTCAGGCGAGGGCACACTCGACGGCGCTGTGTAGAGACCGCCTCCGGAAATGGTGCCACACGCTGCGCCGCTGCAATTCGCGCCGCTCAAACTCCAAGTAACGGCGGTGTTCGAACTACCAGTCACCGTTGCCGTGAACTGCTGGGTCGCTTTGGCTGCAACCGTGGTGCTTGTCGGAGACACTGCGATCGCTGGCGCAACCGCCGGGGCAACGTTAAGAATGGCGGGGTTGCTGGTTGTACTCCCAGCGCTATTAGTGACGACCACCGTGAGCTGCACATGATTGTCGGAAGCTGTCGTGGGTGGTGTCTTGTAGGTCGAAGAAGTCGCACCATTAATTGCAGCTCCGTTCCTCTCCCACTGATAGCTGAACGGGGATGTGCCCGTCGCTGCTACGAGAAAAGTGGCCGATTGTCCGACCGTCACATTCTGATTGACGGGCTGCGTCGTTATCGAGGGGGGCAAAGTCGCGCCGCCGTTTTTGGAGTTGCCATTCGGACTGCCGACGAATCCGGCGCATCCGGAAAGGGAGATGCTTGCAATCAGAACAATGAGGAGGAATAGCCTGAGCTTTTGAGTACGCTGTGAACAATAGACAGTCGACATTTGGCTCCGGAAACTTCCGGGCGGAAATGCAACGCGCGCCCCCTGTGAATACATACAGTGCTGGACCGGCTAGTACATCTGACCAACAGTCCAAAAAGAGGGAGGTGCCCAAACCCTGTCCCCGCATGTCCGAAGTACCCTGTAAGTATTGACAGCGTCATAGTAGGGAGGTGCGCGATAGAGATGGTTGCTAGATCATTCAAAACAAAGGCGTTGCGCAATTGCCCTGCTCGGGCAAAACCAGTTTCGTCATTTCAATCCATGCATTTGTGAGCTTCTCAAATGTTCGTAAGAGTAACGTTGACTTCATCGAAAAGTGGGCATGACTCTTCGAACCCGAAGTTTTAGCAATGGGACTTGCGGGCAGAGGTCACTGACAGGGCTGAACGGTTATGTGTGGCATCGCAGGTATTTTTAATTTCGACGGAGCGCCTGTTGCCCAGGAATCCCTACGGGGGATGATCGGGATGCTGGCTCATCGTGGTCCGGACAGTACCGGACTTCACGCAGTGCAAGGCGTGGGCTTGGCACACACCCGGCTCAGCATCATTGATCTAGCCTGTGGCCAGCAACCCATGTGCAACGAAGACTCTTCACTGTGGATAACGTTTAACGGTGAGATCTTCAACTACGTGGAACTTAGAGACGAGCTGGTCCGAAAGGGACATCGGTTCGCTACTCGCTCTGATACCGAGGTCATTCTCCATCTTTACGAGGAAAAAGGTGAGGACTGCGTCCAATACTTGAATGGACAGTGGGCTTTCGCAATCTGGGACAACCAACATCGCCGTCTTTTCCTATCGCGCGATCGTATAGGTGTAAGACCCCTCTTCTACACGCAAACGAACAAGAGTTTTATTTTCGGTTCGGAGATCAAGGCAATCTTCGCTCTTCCAGGTGTCCGTAGAGAAATAGATGTCAATGGGCTGGATGAGGTGTTCACCTACTGGTGCACCATTCCTCCCACGACTCTCTTCCGGAATATTCACGAACTGCCGCCGGGCCATTCGATGACTGTGGATGCGGGTGGGGTTACGGTGCGTCAATATTGGGATTGCCAGTTCGAGAGGATGCCAGCGGTTATTGACCCAGGCCAGGAGCAAACTTACGCGGACGAGCTGCTTGACCTCCTAATCAAAGCCACACAAATCCGCTTGCGCTCTGATGTCCCGGTTGGCGCGTACCTAAGCGGCGGGCTGGATTCGACCGTCACCACTGCACTGGTCAAGAAGTTCACGAATGCAAAACTTCGGACTTTCTCCGTCACCTTCGATGACGCCGAATTCGACGAAAGTGCATTCCAAAGGGATGCGGTGCGCTTTCTGGATACCGATCACCGGGAACTCCGTTGCAGCAAGAATCAAATTGGAGAGGTCTTTCCGGACGTTATCTGGCACACCGAGAAGCCAGTGCTGCGGACTGCTGCAGCTCCCATGTACCTCCTCTCGCGGCTGGTGCGGAGCAGTGGTTACAAGGTCGTAGTAACTGGTGAAGGGGCCGATGAAGTGCTCGGCGGCTATGATATTTTCAAGGAAAATAAAATCCGCCGTTTTTGGGAATCGCAGCCCGATTCCAAGTTGCGGCCGCTCCTGCTCCGCCGCCTCTATCCCTATTTGCAGAACTTACAGAACCTTCCCGATGCTTATCGTAAAGCGTTCTTCCATATCAACGTCGATCGTAATCTGCAGCCATTCTTCTCGCACCTCCCGCGCTGGGAGCTAACCTCCAAGCTGAAGATGCTTTTCTCCAGTGCCACGCGCGCGGCAATTGCCGGAGACGCTGGTTACTCCAAGATCCGGTCGCGGTTGCCCACGTCCTATTCATCTTGGGACAGTTTCTGCCAAGCGCAATACCTGGAGACGAAATATCTGCTCCCCGGATACATCTTGTCGTCTCAAGGCGACCGAATGGCAATGTCGCACTCTGTCGAGGGTAGGTTTCCATTCCTCGATCATCGAGTAGTCGAATTCGCCTCCAGGCTTCCGAGTTCTTTGAAAATGAAAGTGCTGAATGAAAAATATCTCTTGAAACTTTCTGCGGCCGGTCTCGTTCCCCTTTTGGTGGCCAAACGGCACAAGCAGCCCTACCGGGCGCCGGAAGCGTGCAGTTTTCTTCAACCAGCGGCACGCGACTACATGGAGGAACTTCTCTCTCCAGAACAAATAGCACGCGACGGCATTTTCGATGCGCCCATGGTGGCCAAGCTCCTGGAAAAGTTTCACAAGGGCGCTGCCATCGGCGTCAAGGACAACATGGGGTTGATCGGCATTATGTCCACCCAACTCTTGATGCACCAGTTCATAAATCATTTCGAAAGTAGGCCGTCACCCTATGTTGCTGCATGAAGAATTGAGAAAGTTCGTGACAGACAATTTCATGTTTGGCAAGCCCCACGAGGGTTTCGCCGATGACGATTCGTTTATCGAGCGGGGCATCATCGATTCCACCGCGGTAATGGAACTAATTGCCTATCTGGAATCGCGGTACGCGATCAAGCTGCAGGATCAGGACTTGATTCCAGACAACTTGGATTCGATTAGCGGATTGGCGCGGTTTGTGGAAAGCCGCCTTCAACTCCACTAGAAGGAGACCGTGATGCAGGTCGAATCGTTCTTAGAACTAACTGCCGCCATATCGCCGGAAAAAACCGCCCTGGTATGTGGGGGTTCCCGGTTCATGTACGGGGAACTGGAAACGAAGGCCAACCGGCTGGCGGGTTCGCTAATCGCGGGCGGCGTGGAACGCGGAGATCGAGTCGCCATTTGCCTTGAGAACTCCATGGAAGCCGTCGTCTCTGTGGTTGCCATCTTAAAGGCCGGCGCCGTTTTTGTTCCGGTAAATCCGACGACCAAGGCGGACAAGCTCACCTATATCCTGAATAACTGCCGTTCCACAGGATTGATCACCGATCGAACGAAATTCGGCACGCTCTTAGACGCCATGGTTGGCACTCCTCACCTCCATGGAGTCTGGATTGCAGATGGTATGCCGCGCCAAGAGATTGCGATCACAAAGCGTCTGTTTGATCTGACGACCATACTTGACGATGGAAATTTACCTGCGGTCCCCCCCGCGAAAAAGTGCATTGATATCGACCTCGCAGCTTTGATCTATACATCCGGCTCCACCGGGCGCCCAAAGGGTGTCATGTTGACTCACCTGAACATCGTATCCGCCGCCACTTCGATCACCACCTACCTGGAAAACCGGCCCGACGACATCATATTGAGCGTTCTTCCCCTGTCTTTCGATTACGGACTCTATCAAATGCTGATGGCGTTCAAGATCGGGGGAACTCTCATTCTCGAGCGTTCTTTCACCTATCCTTACCGAATAATCGAGTTGCTCAACCAGGAGCATGTGACCGGATTTCCCATTGTTCCAACAATTTCAGCGCTGCTTCTACAGCTTGATCTTGCCGCACATCGCTTCCCGGCATTGCGCTACATCACGAATACAGCCGCAACATTCCCCATAGACCATATCCGCCGACTGCGGCTTCTGCTCCCCGATGTCAAGATTTTCTCCATGTATGGCCTGACCGAGTGCAAGCGCGTTTCCTATTTACCTGCCGACCAGATCGACATCCGACCGGCTTCAGTGGGCCGCGGAATGCCCAACGAGGAGGTTTACATTGTGGATGAAACGGGCCGGCGGGTCTCCGACGGCGGCGTTGGCGAACTCGTTGTCCGCGGATCAAATGTGATGAAGGGCTATTGGGATTTACCGGAAGAGACGGACCGGATGCTGAAGCCCGGGCCACTGCCCGGAGAGAAAGTGCTCCACACCGGCGATCTCTTCCGAGTGGACCAGCAGGGTTATCTCTACTTTGTTGGCCGGAAGGACGACATCATCAAAACCCGGGGCGAGAAAGTCAGCCCTCGCGAGGTGGAAGATGCCCTCCACGCCATGCCAGGAGTGGCAGAGGCCGCGGTGATCGGCGTTCCCGACGAAGTGTTGGGTGAGGCCATCAAAGCAGTGGTCAGGCTTCAAGCCGGTGTGAATCTGACGGCTGCGCAGGTAATACATTGGTGTTCGCTAAAACTCGAAAACTTCATGGTGCCCAGGTTCGTTGAATTTGAGGGTGAGTTTCCAAAGACCGCGACTGGAAAAATCAACAAGCGGAAGCTGGCGATGGCCAGCGTCGCCCCGTCCGCCTTGCCGCTGAGCTCGGAGCAATCACCATGAGCATTGCAACTACCGTATTCTCGGCTAGCGTTTTGAAAATAGATGCCGCCGCAGTCTCGGCCGGCATAGAGAACGAAATTCGTGACATCATACTGCGGCGATTGAAGCGCAAGGGCGTGGTCGTCGCACTTTCCGGCGGAATCGACAGCAGCGTCGTCGCGGCTCTTTGTGCCAGGGCTCTGGGAGCTGCAAGTGTGCTCGGCTTGATACTGCCCGAAACGGACTCGTCGCCGGATAGCCTTCATCTCGCCAATCTGCTGGCGCGTTTCCTGGGCATTCAAGCGAAAGTGGAGGACATCTCCAGCATTTTGACCTCGGCCGGCTGTTACCATCGTCGGGATGAGGCCATCCGCAAGGTCATACCGGAATACACCGAAGACTATAAATGCAAAATCGTTCTGCCAGATCAATTGAACGGAGATGCGTACCCGATTTTCTCTGTCGTCGTCCAATCGCCGCTGGGTCAGCGCACGAAAGCCCGTCTGACTCTGGACTCATGCCTCGGAGTTGTGGCGGCGACTAATTTCAAACAACGCACTCGCAAGATGATGGAGTATTACTACGCAGACCGCTGTAACTATGCGGTCGTTGGAACTCCGAACCGCCTCGAATACGATCAAGGGTTCTTCGTCAAGAATGGCGACGGTGCGGCGGATTTAAAACCAATTGCTCACTTGTACAAAACTCAGGTCTATCAGTTGGCGGCTTATCTCGGCGTACCAGAGGCGATTCAGAAGCGGTCTCCGACAACCGACACTTATTCGTTGGACCAATCGCAGGAAGAGTTTTATTTTCCCCTGCACTATGAACGTATGGACCTGTGCCTCTATGCGAAGAACCACCAAGTCCCGCCGGAAGAAGTTGCTCCCGTGGTTGGGCTGACTCTTGAACAGTTAAGTCGCGTCTACCGCGTGATCGATGCAACACGTTCAGCAACACGGTATCTCCATCTTTCGCCTGTGCTTTGTGGAGAAATACCCGAGGTGCCGCATGACCTCGGTGTCTGAATTGTGCGCTTCGAATCCCGCTCGCATTCTCCTGCTGGAGAGCGGCACGGGCCCCGGGGGATCGGTCAATTTCATTCGGGACTTTGTTCTCCACGTGGATTATTCGAAGGCGCATGTCACCATTGGATTGTATTTCTCGAATCCGAGCAAGACTCTTGAGGAACTTCGACAGCTCGGATATCCGGTTGTCTTTTTCCATCCCACACCACCGACGACGGTGCCGAAAACTCTCGCAAGTATCTCCACCCTTTTTGACACGAGTCTGAAAGGCTTACGAAAACTGAGAACCGCCGCCAGAATTCTATCGTACCTCTTTAGTGTTCAATTGCCTTTGACTTGGAAGATATGGAGATTCATCAAGCGAGAATCGATCGATGCCGTGGTGTTGAATCAGGATGTTCACTTTCACGTTCCAGGCGTTGTTGCGGCCAGGCTCTCCGGCCGGCCCTGTATCTGCCGCAAGGCTGGAGGCATCGGTGAAGCGAGACAGTTGAAACGGTTCTTGAACTCGTCCGTGGATTTGTTTGTGAGCATCTCCATTGCCACCGAAGCCGACCAGCGAAATACTCCCGGGACCAGGAGGCTCGTCAATATCTATGAAGGTCTTGACCTGGAGCGGTTTGCATCGCTTCCGACAAAAGTGGTCATGCGCGAATCTTTGGGAATCGGGGCCCACAAAAAAGTTGTCGCGGCGATCACCAGAGTTGCTGAAGGGAAGGGCTTGCCGGAATTCATCCGCATGGCTGAGGTGGTGATCCGGAATTACTCTGAAGTGGTCTTCATGATCGTCGGCGATGAAGGCCTGCATGGTGGCGCATTGAGCCGCGCACTCCGGGATCAGGTGCACTCTCTGGACTTGGACGAGCATGTGATTTTCACCGGTTGGCGCAATGACATTCCGGCTGTCATGAACTGCGTGGATATCTTCGTGCACTGCCCGACCACATTTATCGAAGGATTGGCACGAACATGTCTGGAGACCATGGCCGTTGGCATTCCTGCAGTCGTTTCGGAAAACGGTGGCATGCCGGAGGCAGTCCTGAATGAAGTCACAGGATTCGTGGTTTCTCCGGGAGATATCCAAGCCATGGCTGGCTCAGTCTTGAGGCTTCTGAGGAATGAACCACAGTGTCGCGAATTCGGCGCGCGCGCCAGAATGCGCATCGAGCAAGTTTTCGACGCGGCGGAAAATGCGCGCAAACTTCAGGAACAGATTTTGCAGTATGCGAAGCCTGTGAAGGTCTTGGAAGTATTCGGCGCGAATGTTCCAGTGTCGTAATGTTCCAGTGTCGTGAATGATCGGAGTTCTTAATCTTGACTGGGTACGCAGTAGTTTCCGCCGATCTCGAAAAAGACAGACAGGTCATTATCGACCTGTGGCGCCAGAACCTCGCCGATACCGATCACCTTGAGGAAAAGTACGACTGGCATTTCCTGAACAATCCCTTCGGACCGGGCCAGATATGGATCCTAAAGGCCGACGGCCACCCCATCGGCACGACATCGCTAGCCATGCGGCCACTGAGAGTCAGGGACACCATTGCCACCGCCGGGGTAGGGTGCGACCTTGCCGTGAACAAGGACCATCGCTTTCTTCAACCCGCCTTGATGCTTCAGCGGGCGCTGATGTCCTTTGCGCGCGTCGGAATCCGAATGATATATGGTGTGCCAAATCCCCGCGGAGCCTCGGTCCTGAAGTATGTCGGCTATCGCGAATTCTGTCCTGTGCACCGATACGCCAAAGTCCTGAGGATGTCCCACTACCTGCAGCGATCTGGCAAGCTCGGTGCAATGGCACCATTTATTGGGAAGATCGCCGACCAAGGATTGGCCGCCTGGCAGTCGATAGGACGGCGTCAGGATAGACGGTGCACGCAGATTTTGCATAGTTTCGATGAACGATTTGACGAGCTCTGGAGCCGACTTGGTTCTAGGCAAACGACACTCACCATTCGCGATCGTAGGTTCTTGCAGTGGCGTTATCGTGATTGCCCGCTACGCCAGTATAAAACGATAGGTTTGTTGACGGACGACGGCTCCAAATTATTGGGCTACCTGATCTATTACGTTGAGGCCCATTCGGCTGTTTGTGCTGACTTGCTTGCCTTGGATGGGGCGGGAAACCTTGACTGCCTACTATCATCCTGGGCCGCCCTGGCAAGAGATGATGGACTGGCGTCGCTCTCCGTTAGTTGTTCCGACCCAGCTCTTGCCAACACCCTGATGCGCCAGGGCTTCTCGCAACGCTCGATCGTCTCGGCAATTAAGCCAGGTCGAACGCCACAGCTCGAACGAAGTAAGACCCTATTCACTCACGATCGGAACGCCGCTTCCGAAACTGTTGCAGCGAGCTGGTATTACACCGAGGGGGACTCACCTTATTAGGTTTATGGTATGGGTCCATCCTTTCTCGCTACTTCCTCAATGAAAATCGTCCAGCTACTACCGAGCCTTGATCTAGGTGGAATGGAGCGGCTCGCCGTGGACCTGGCGCTCCAGCAAAAGTCCGAAGGCCATGAAGCCTCCATTTATTGCACCTCCCATGCAGGTGAATTTGCTCCAGAAGCCGAGGCTGCAGGTGTGCCCGTGCATTCTTTTGGTAAGAGGAACGGGTTTTCTTTACGTCTAATCCGCGAACTAGCAGCCAGACTCCGATTCGATTGCCCCGATGTGCTGCACGCTCACAACGCGCTGGTTCTCCACTATGGGATCGCAGCCGCGCGCTTGGCCCGGGTTCCGGTCGTCGTGAACACCCGTCATGGCGGGAATCTGAATTGGGATCCGCACTGCGAACGAATCTGGCGCCAGTCCGTGCGGTGGACCGATGCCGTGGTCTTCATTTCAGAGGCAGTGCGAGAGTTTTACGTCAACAAGGATCGGCTATCGCTAGGCAATACTTCCGTCATCTACAACGGGATCAGTGTCGAAAAGTTCTCCGAACAGCCCGCACATCCAGCAGCCCGTCTTCCTCGGTTCTGTGTGGGCACCGTGGGACGTCTTGCTCCCGCCAAGGACCACGTGACTTTGATCCGATCATTTGCGCTGGTCGCGGCAGCCATGCCTGATGCGGAGTTGCACATCCTCGGTGATGGCCCCTGCCGCCCGTCGATTTCTCAAACCGCTGAATCGTTGGGAATTGCGAATCGCGTGTTTCTCCACGGCGCCAGCCACGATGCACCCGGCTTTCTCTCCACTCTCGATCTGTTTGTGCTTTCCTCGATTGATGAAGGCTTGCCGATTTCCCTGATGGAGGCCATGGCCGTTGGCCTGCCCGTGGTTTCAACGAAACTCCCTGGCCTCTCGGAGTTGGCGCCGGCAAACGTGGTCGCGGGCTACTGCACTCCGGGCCAGCCGGAATTACTGGCCGAAGAAATCCTGCGCGCTGCTAATCGGCCTGATTTGTCAATCCTCGGAGAAGCTGCTCGCCGATGGGCGCAGAAGTTCAGCATCCGGGAAACCTGGCGTCAGTACCAGTCCCTCTTCGAAGCGAGCCTCGCGAAGAAAGGGCGCAGCACACATCAACGGGAGCGAGACGTTCGGGCGGTGGCAAACTACGGAATCGCTATTGGAAAGTGAAGCCGGCTATTGCGTGTATGTGGCGAGTGACTCGGGCACGAGATAGACGGCAGTTGAGGCAACCAGCCTGACCCAAAGATCGCGATCCTCGGCTGGCTCCAAGCCTGAAACGAGGCGCTGAGCTCCGGGGGAATTCCGCCGCATAAGCACGACAGAGGAATATGATCCAAATCCAAGTAGACCAGAAGCAGAATCCGCCCCCAATTCCGAACGAATCGAAGGTTAGACCGTTCCCCAGGGAAATGGTCTCACTGCTCCGCTGCAACAATGACGCTGGTGAACTGTCGATTGCCACGGAACTGCCAAGCGATGACGTTGATGTAGTGGATGCGGTGTTGCGCTGTAAGACTTGCGGCATCGAATATCGCATCAAGGATGGGATCGCGCGCCTCATGCCAAATCAACTTAGCGCTGAAGACCAGCACGAGATGAACATCCGGAACGCCCTCGACTACAATAATGAAAACCAGGGACCTTTCGTGCCTCCGCCCGACGGGTGGAGATCGGCATTATCTGACATGCTGGAAATTCCCGAGCATTTGAATGAGCTAAAGCCCTCGCGCTCAAATATGGTTTTGGAACTTGCCTGCGGCGATGGTCGCTTCACCGCGCTAGTCGCCCAGACGGGAGCCAGAATTCTCGCGGTCGATTTTTCGATTAACGCCCTGAATTTGCTTGCGCACCGATTGCCATCCGAAGCCCGAGTTGGACGCGTTCATGCGGACATTAATCACCTGCATGTCGCAAGCCGTAGCTTCGATCGTGCGCTTTCATTTACTCCACTCGATTCCCGAGACCAACGAATGTTCATGTATCGAATGATCGCGGTGGCCTTGAACGACGAGGGACGATATGTCGCCAGCGTGGAACACGATGACTTAAATCGGCGGCTTCTGGGGCTTCCCTTTGTACGACGTTATTCCCGAGATGGAATCCTCATAGAACATCTGACCGCCAAGACGATGCGCCGAGAGGCGGCACCGTATTTTTCAGAACTCCACATTCGCCCGATTCGGCCGCGGGTTCCTTTTGTTGCGAAACTGCCGCGCGTTTTGGCATTGCCCATCTTGCGAATATTCGCCTTCCTTCCGATCGTCAGACAATTTGGGGAACTGCTTTTATTGACTGCACGACGCCCTGTGCGACTTTCCGCCGAGGGTGAATTTCGCTCCGGCAATTATGCAGCTAAACGTCTCTACCGCTCCTACATGAAGGCAAAGAATCAGGAGCCGTCATGGGGTGAGGAGTCGGTTTGATCCGTTAGTCGTCTTGTTTTGAAAGGTAAGACCTGCAATGAAGAAACATAGAATTCTGTTCGCGGATGACGACGACGAAATCTGCGCGGCGTTCCAAGCCGGCTTGGAACGCCTTGGGTTTGAAGTAACACCTGCCGCCTCCGTACACGAGGCGTTGAGACTTATTTCTACTGAACACTTCGACGTATTGCTCTCGGACCTGCACATGCCTGAGGCTTCCGATGGATTCACTGTTGTCAATGCGATGCGTCATACACATCCCAAGGCTGTAACTTTGGTTTTAAGCAACTACCCCGTCCTTCAAGCGGCCATGAGCGCCATTGTCTTGCAGGCTGATCAAGTCCTTGTGAAACCTATCGCTTTTGCCGAGATCAGCGACATCATCCGAAAAAAGCTTGCGAATCCTTCCGCCCATATGCCTATGAACAAAGAAACGGTCGCCGCAATTCTTGAGCGTGATCTGGACGCGACTATCCAAAGCTGGATATCCCGCGTGGAGCACACCGAGGAGCTGACCGCTATTTCACTGACATATCAGGAGCGGACTGGACATCTCCCCCTGCTCCTGGGTGATCTCGCGCGCCGCTTGCGTCTCGCTCCTGATGCCACAGGCCCCATCTCTCGTGCCGCACGCGAGCATGGAACGGTGCGACGTAAGCAAGGCTATACCGCCCCCATGGTGGTAGAAGAATCGCGCATCTTGCAAGTGAGCATATTCAATACGCTACAAAACAATCTGGGAAGACTGGATTTCAGCACCGTACTGCTCGATGTGATGACCATTGCCGACGAAGTAGATTCTCAGTTGAAGCAGGCCATGCTCGGATTCATGGAAACCGCCACTGCAAAGTCCGCCAGGTAGCCCGCCCGCGTCTCGCATTCCGCCCCCCCGTACCCTCTTCCAAATACCTCCAATTAGTCGGTGTGCTCGCCGTTCACCTCACGTTGGCCCCTCTGTTGTACTTCTCCGTTCGTCGATTCCCGGAATAAATAACTGTCCAGGTGAGAATAAAAGCGGTAAAAACTTTAGAGATCACGCGCTTGATTCTGCCGTGAAAGAATTCATACTTGGAATTAGATATCCTCCGAGTTCTTTCTAACTTCAGCTCTTGGTGACAAATGGGCGGAAGAGTGCTTGTTCCGGCGGTTTGTTGGGTTGGGAAACCGCTTGAAACGAAAGGCATTCAAAGTTTTCTACAAACCGGCAGGTCGTGGCTTCAACTTCAACAATCGACCCCAATGCATTTAGCCCTCCTGCAACTTCGATGATGTGAGCTTTCTCTCTGACCTGCTGCGAAAACCTTGAAATGTTTTTTGAATAACTACCAGCTGTGGACGGTGCCGTCCAGTTTCCGGTTGATCGGCAGATAGGCGCGCTCATAGGGATATCGGGCGGCGAGCGTTTCATCAATATCCACACCTAAACCGGGCGCGTCACCGGGATGCATAAAGCCGTTTTCGAAGGTATAGGAGTGGGGAAAGACGGAGTCCGTTTCCTGGGAGTGCCGCATGTACTCCTGAATTCCAAAATTGTGAACGCTGAGATCGAAGTGGAGCGCGGCGGCCATGCAGACGGGGCTGAGGTCGGTGGCGCCATGGCAGCCCGTACGCACGTGATACATTTCGGCAAGGCTGGCGATTTTTCTTAAATGCGAAATTCCGCCGGCGTGCACGACAGTGGTACGGATGTAGTCGATCAATTGCTCTTGGATGAGTTGCTGGCAATCATAGATGGTGTTGAAAACTTCGCCGACGGCCAGCGGAGTTGTGGTGTGCTGGCGGATGGTTCGAAAGCTTTCCTGAAGTTCAGCAGGCGTGGGGTCTTCCAGCCAAAAGAGATGATAGGGCTCCAGGTCCTTTCCCAGGCGGCCCGCTTCAATCGGCGTCAAGCGATGGTGAACGTCGTGGAGGAGGTGCAAGTCCGGCCCAAACTCCTTGCGCAGGCGCGCGAAAAGTTGCGGCGCGAAATTCATATAGCGTTCTGACGACCAGCGATTTTCCGGCGGCGCATCTTTTTCGGCGGGCTCATAGTGAAGGGCTCCGCGGCCGACTCCGTATGTGCTGGCTAGTCCCGGGATGCCGGACTGTGCGCGAACTGCTTTGTAGCCGAGTTCAACATATCGGCCGACGGCTTGCACGGTTTCCTCGATGTCGCCTCCGCTAGCGTGGCCGTAAACCAGGACGGCGTCACGAGAGGCGCCACCGAGGAGCTGGTAGAGCGGGACGTTCATGCTTTTGGATTTGATGTCCCAAAGAGCGGTGTCCACGCTGGCGATGGCGCACATCGTCACAGGGCCACGACGCCAGTAGGCGCCTTTGTAAAAATACTGCCAGATATCTTCGATGCGACGCGCGTCGCGACCGATGAGTAGTGGGAGAACGTGATCGGTCAGGTAGCTGGCGACAGCGAGTTCGCGGCCGTTCAGCGTGGCGTCGCCGAGACCGTGTAGACCGTCTTCCGTTGTGATTTTGACAGTGACGAAGTTGCGTCCGGGGCAGCAGACGATCACTTTGGCGTCGACAATTTTCATTTGGCGCTTCCTTCCCGCAGTAAATCCGAAGTGGGACACTTTAACATTTTTAGAGAACTGCAAAGATAGATTTTGCGGCAGGAAGTACCAGACTGTGTGCGGAGAAATCGGTTTGCTTGCCCGGGCGTTCCGCCTGCCATTATGATGGGGCCCGTGCGATCCTGCTTCTTTCTCGGTGACTTCCTCTCTTTGCTCGGAATCATCACTGCGAGCTATTCGAAAGAATCGGCCCGGAGCTTTCAAAATCCGATTATTTCTGGATTTCATCCTGATCCGAGCATCTGCCGGGTTGGCGATGACTATTACATGGTGAACAGTTCGTTCGAATTCTTTCCTGGCGTGCCAATTTTTCACAGCAAGGATTTGGTGCATTGGCAGCAGATCGGTTACTGCCTCACTCGCAAGAGCCAGTTAAAACTGGACCATGCTCGCGCTTCCGGCGGAATCTATGCGCCGACGCTTCGCTACCACGACGGGACGTTTTACATGGTTACGACGCTGGTGGATGGCGGTGGGAATTTTTATGTTACTTCGAAAAAACCTGAAGGTCCCTGGTCGGAACCGGTTTGGCTTGACCACGGGGGGATCGATCCGTCGCTTTTGTTTGATGATGATGGAACCGTTTACTACACGCGGCATGAAGGCATTGGCGACGGATACATCGGTCAGAGCAAACTGAATCTCCTGACTGGAAAACTTGAAGGGGATCTCAAAGAGATTTGGAGGGGGACGGGCGGCATTTGGCCTGAGGGGCCGCATCTTTACAAGATCAAAGGGAAATATTTTCTGATGATTGCGGAAGGTGGAACGGAATACGGACACATGGTGACCATCGCTCGCAGCGATTCGCCCTGGGGACCGTTCGTGGCCGATCCGAACAATCCGATTCTGACGCATCGCAATCGAGCCGATCATCCTATTCAGGCAACAGGTCATGGGGATCTGGTGGAGACCCCGGATGGGTGGTGGATGGTTTGTCTGGGCATTCGCCCTCAAGGCGGGCAATTTCATCATCTGGGACGCGAGACATTTTTGGCGCGTGTTACTTGGACGGCGGGCAACTGGCCGGTCGTGAATGGAAATGGCTCCATCGAATTGACTCTACCCGCCCCTCGTTTGCCTGAGCATCTTTGGAAAGTGGAGCCTGCGAAGGACGAATTCAGCAGTGATCACCTGGACTTCCAGTGGAATTTTCTCAGGAATCCATATGAGGGGGATTTTTCTCTCACAGCAAATCCCGGACACTTGCGGCTGAATGGTTCGGCGATCACGATGAGCGATCAGGATTCACCTGCTTTTGTCGGGCGGCGTCAAACGGATTTGACGTTCCGGGCTTCCACCCAGATTACATTCGAACCGCAGCATGAGAACGAAGAGGCGGGGCTGGTTCTGAGAGGGAATGAAAAAAATCATTTTGAGTTTGGCATCACGTTGAAAGATGGCAAGCGACAAGTCTTTGTTCGAAAAATCGTTAGTGAAAAAACAAGTGGACCGGTTGCATTGGAAGAACTGGCCAAGGGTGATGTGATTTTATCCGTGGAAGGAACGCCGTTGTCCTATCGTTTCTTTTACCAGCAGGGAAGCGGTTCGCCGAAAGATCTCGGTACAGCGGCTACGCGGGACCTGGCTTCTGAAACGATCGGTGGTTTTACGGGCGTGTATGTAGGGATGTATGCCACAGGAAATGGGACGAAGAGTCCTCGGCCCGCCGATTTTGATTGGTTCGAATACGACCCGGGAAAACCATGACACATACGTTCTTTTCTTCGTCAATTTCATCGAGTTCCAGTCGTCGTAGCCGGTTTTTGGCGTCAGCATTGAATAAGGCATTTCTGCTGGTCGTTATCGTTTTGTTTAGCTCGCCAATCTATGCGCTTACGATTGGTGAAGAACGTTATGCTGACAGCGCTTATCATCAAGGCGATTTCAGGCTTGTGGATCGAGGCATTGCGGCGCCGATCTATGTGGACTCGAAGGACCACGTGGGCGTGATTCGGGCTGCTGGCGATTTGCAGAAGGATATCGAGCGCGTCACCAATTGTATGGCCACGATCAACCATGACGGAAAGAGCCTCGGTTCGAGCGCGGTCATCATTGGCACGATTGGGAAAAGCGAAATCCTCGATCGGCTTATCCGCGAACATAAAATCGATGTGGCGGCCATCGCTGGCAAGTGGGAATCGTTCCTGATTCAGGTTGTGTCGAAGCCTTTGCCTGGAGTTGCCAGCGCGCTGATCATTGCCGGGAGCGACAAACGCGGAACGATCTTCGGCATCTATGATCTTTCCGACCAGATTGGAGTTTCGCCCTGGTACTGGTGGGCTGATGTTCCCATTCCGCACCGGGATTCACTTTTCGTGAAGCCCGGGCGCTATTTGCAGGGCCCGCCCGCCGTGAAATATCGTGGGATATTCTTGAACGATGAAGCGCCATCGCTCACTGGCTGGGTGAATGCTAAATTCGGAACGTACAACCACGAGTTCTACACGAAAGTATTTGAGTTGCTGCTTCGGTTGAAAGGCAACTATCTATGGCCGGCGATGTGGAACAATGCGTTCAACGAAGACGACCCACAAAATCCTGTGCTCGCCGACGAGTACGGCATCGTGATGGGGACTTCTCATCATGAGCCAATGCTGCGCGCGCAGCAGGAGTGGAAGCGGCATGGACAAGGGCCGTGGGATTATTCAAGGAACGCAGATTTTCTTAGTTCGTTCTGGGATCAAGGCATACAACGCAACAAGAATTACGAGAGCATCACAACGCTTGGCATGCGCGGCGATGGAGATATGCCGATGACGGAAGGCGCCAACATTGCCTTGCTGGAAAAGATTGTGGCGGATCAGCGCAAACTGATCGCCGAGCACATTAATCCCGATCTCGCAAAAGTACCGCAGGATTGGACTCTCTATAAGGAAGTGCAGGAGTACTACGAGAAGGGCATGCGCGTTCCTGACGACGTGACACTTCTATGGTGCGATGACAACTGGGGCAATATCCGCCGCTTGCCCACCGCTGAGGAACGAAAGCGCAGCGGTGGCGCTGGGATTTATTATCATTTTGACTATGTGGGAGACCCTCGCTCTTATAAATGGTTGAATACGAATCCGATCGCCAAGGTCTGGGAGCAGATGAATCTCGCTTATCGCTATGGCGCCGATCGAATCTGGATCGTGAACGTTGGCGATCTAAAGCCGATGGAATTTCCCATCGATTTTTTTCTAAACATGGCGTGGAATCCTGAAAAGTGGCCGAAAGAAAAACTTTCGGAATTTACCAGACTGTGGGCGGAGCGGCAGTTTGGGCCGGAGTTTGCGCCAGAGATAGCGGAAATCCTGGCGAAGTACACGAAATACAATGGCAGGCGCAAACCGGAGCTGCTCGAACCGGGCACGTACAGCCTTGTGGATTACGGTGAAGCCGAGAAGGCGTTCACGGATTTCCAGGAATTAACAGCGAAAGCCGAGGGGATTTACAGCAAACTGCCGGAGAACCAACGCGACGCTTTCTTCGAGCTTGTTCTTTATCCAACGAAAGCGTCCGCGATTGTAGCCGAGCTTTACATCACAGCCGGAAAAAATCAGTTGTATGCGAATCAGGGCCGCGCAAGTGCCAACGATTTGGCCGTGCAGGCACGCGCGTTGTTCCAGCAGGACGCGGAATTTACCACGTACTACAACCGCACACTGGCGCATGGCAAGTGGGACCACATGATGGATCAAACGCATATTGGTTACACGTTTTGGAATCAGCCACCCGCTAACGCCATGCCCGCTGTAAGTGAGATTCAGATTGCTCCAACAGCGCACATGGGTGTTGCGATCGAAGGTTCAGCTTGGGCTTGGCCGAGTGCTCCGGTCGAACCGGTTCTGCCGGCGTTTGACATTTTCAATCAGCAGCGCCGCTATATTGACGTGTTCAATCGAGGTCGCGGGACATTCGACTTTTCGCTGGCCGCGAGCGTTCCCTGGATTGTGCTGAGCGAATCTAAAGGGACGACTGATAAGGACCGCCGGATTTGGGTCAGCGTGGATTGGAACAAGGTTTCGGAAGGTTCCACAAATGGCCAAATAAAAATCTCAGGAACCGAAGCGCAGGGCGTCACCGTAAAAGTGACCGCATTTCGCCCCAATGAGCCGGTGCGAGATTCACTCGACGGGTTCGTTGAGGGGGACCGCTACGTCTCCATCGAAGCAACGCACTTCACGCGCAAGATCGATGCCGCCTCAACGCGATGGGAAGAGATTAGTGATCTCGGCCGAACACTCTCATCCATGAGCGTGTTTCCCGTTACGGCGGAAAGCGCAGTGCCTCCGCAGAATTCTCCCCATCTCGAATACAAAATGTATTTGTTTGGTGCCGGCCCGGTTGAAGTAGAAGCGATTCTGGCTCCGACACTGAACTTCGTGCCGGGCCGCGGCCTCCGCTACGCCGTTTCCTTCGATGACCAGCCACCGCAGATCATTGATGCGCTTGCGAATCATTCGCAGAAAGACTGGGAAGAGACGGTGAAAGATGGCGTCCGCAAAGTGAAATCCAAACACACCGTGGCGCAGCCCGGTTATCACACGCTGAAATTCTGGATGGTGGATCCGGGCGTCGTCCTTCAGAAACTGGTGGTCAATCTCGGCGGTGTGAAGCCCAGCTACCTCGGTCCGCCGGAGAGCTATCGCCGCGAGGCATCGGCAACTACCCCGCATTGAAAACTACCCCAATCGGCAAAGCGCGGGTATACTCCCTCTGGGAAAATCGGCGCAAGAATAAGGTTTATCCTGTTTCAAATCCATCTGGAAGGGCGTACGGATGACAAACCTGGCCTCATTGCTTCTGCTCGCTGGCGGAAAGTCCCACATCACCGGTATAGATTGGGCGGTCATTGCGTTTTACTTCAGCATTCTGCTCTGCGTGGCGTGGTGGGTGGTCAAGAAGGGTAAGGACTCGGCGGCGGACTACTTTCTTGCGGGGCGCAACCTGAGCTGGTGGATTATCGGCGCATCGATCTTCGCTTCCAACATCGGATCGGAGCACGTGGTAGGTCTGGCCGGTGCTGGGGCGACGAGCGGGATGGCGCTGGCGCACTATGAGTTGCACGCGTGGGCTCTGCTCGTTTTGGGATGGGTATTCGTGCCGTTTTATATGCGCTCGATGGTATTCACGATGCCAGAGTTTCTCGAGCGGCGCTTCAGTACAAATTCGAGGTACGTTCTCTCCATCGTCTCGCTCATTACTTTTATCGTGTCGAAAATTGCGGTTGGTATTTTTGCAGGCGGCGTGGTTTTCGGAACGCTGCTGCCGGAACTGCAAATACACATCGGCGGAACAACCATTGACAGCTTCTGGATCGGCTCAGTGCTGGTCATTGCGCTCACGGGGGTATACACGGTTGTTGGCGGCATGCGCGCGGTGGCGTACAACGACGCCGTTCAAGTATTTGTTTTGATTCTTGGGTCGGCTGCCCTGACTTTCTACGGCCTGCATGAATTGGGCGGCTGGGGCGAACTACGCCGCTGGTGCGGCACGGACATGTTCAATCTCTGGAAGCCGCTGATTCCTTCGGGAGTTCAGGGCACGTGGGCGCCGGTGCTGGAAACGAATGCTGCCGGCCATGTCGTCAGGGAAGCCTGGTATTTCAATGACAACTTCCCGTGGCTGGGAATGTTGTTCTGTGCGCCAATCATCGGGTTGTGGTATTGGTGCACGGACCAATACATCGTTCAACGCGCGCTCGGTGCTCCGAATGAGAAGGTTGCTCGCCGCGGAACGATCTTCGCCGCGTTTCTGAAACTGACCCCCGTTTATTTGTTCATCATCCCGGGCTTGGTTTGCTTCGCGCTAGCTCGCAGCGGCAAAATTCCGGAATTGGCCAGCATCATTGGGCCGGACGGCCACGCTATCCCTTCGGCCGCGCAAGGCGCTTTTCCGATGTTGGTGCAATACCTTCTACCGCCCGGCCTCCGTGGCCTTGTAGTGGCTGGGTTGCTATCCGCGCTGATGGGATCGCTGGCTGGTGTATTCAACGCCTGCTCGACGCTCTTTACCGTGGACCTGTATCAGAAATGGAAGCCAGACGCTTCGCAGCATGACCTGGTGCGCATGGGACGCATTGCGACCACGGTGATGGTGTTCATCGCGTTCGCATGGATTCCGGTTATCAAAAATGCGCAGGGTTTGTACGGTTATTTGCAGGCGGTGCAGAGCTATCTGGCTCCGCCCATTTTCGTGGTGTTTTTCCTGGGCGTGTTCGTCAAGCGCTTGAACGCGAAGGGTGCGCTTTGGGCCATGATCGTAGGCTTCATTCTGGGCATCTTCCGAATGGTTGTGGACACGCCGGTGACCTTGGGCCTGGGTGGGCTGCAGAACGGCTATGCTCACGGCTCGTTCCTGTGGATCGTCAACAACATGTATTTCCAATATTTCAGCGTGCTGATCACCCTCGTTTCGGCGATCGTCATGATCGGCGTCAGTTATATGACGGCCGAACCGGACTACGCCACGTTGGAAAACTTGACGTTCGCAACCAAAACGAGCGAAGACAAAGCAGCCACACGCGCCAGTTGGGATTGGCGTGAAGTGGCAGCTTCTGCGTTAGTACTCGTGTGCATCCTCGGAGCTTATTTGTACTTTCGAGGCTGAGCCGGGCTTCGTTTGATGTGTGTGAGTTTTCTAACCGCGTCCGCGCATAGAGCGGAAATTCTGTAGACAACGCTGTGCCGTCTCCAGTTCGGAGAACCGGCTGCCTTCTTGCTCCAGCAGATAATATTCAACGCCGCCGACGCTCTCGGCTGCGGCTAGAATATTCTTCCAGTCGGCGCTGCCTTCGCCGAATAGCACTGTGTATCCTTTCGTGGCGTCGGAAGACCAGTCCTTCAGGTGGAGAGAATGGATTCTGCCTGGGTTCGCGCGAATCCATGCGACGGGATCAGCGCCGGCTTCGAGGCACGTACCTACATCAAGCTGCAGCATGACTGATGGCTTCGTGTTTTTCGCCAGGATTTCCATGGGGCGGTGGCCTTCGATGGCGGTGAACTCCGTCTGGTGATTGTGATAGCCGGCCTTCAAACCAGATGATTCAAGCCTGTCAGCAGCGAGATTCAGCGAATCCGCGATTGCCTTCCAGCCGTCCAGACCCGGTATCGGTTTTGACGAAGCCGTGACCACATACTTGCAGCCCAAAATCATATTCATGTCGCGTGCTTTGCTGATATTTTCCGCGCTTAGATAGGTACTGTCGTTGTGCGTGGAGTAGCAGCGAATGCCGAGATCGTCCAAAAGTTTTCTTGTTTGCTTGGTTTGCGCCTCGGACCATTCGAAATAGGGCGCATAAAACTCCACACACTGGTATCCCATCTGCGCGACGGCCCGCACAGTCGCCTCCGGATCTTTTTTTAGTCCTTCGCGGACCGAATAGAGCTCCAGTCCAATGGGAATCGAAGTCGAAGCTCGCGCCTGCAGGGCCCAAGGCAGCGTTGCCGAAATTGCGATAAAAGAACGACGTGAAAGTGTGTGGGATGGCATGGCTGAATCCTACCGGAGATTCAGCGTAAATTCATTTCATTTTAGGGATGCGATGGAAACCGAAGCATTCGAACTAGAATGTTTGCCGGGCGAAATGCTCATTCACTCTTCGAAGTCGCAGGTTCATCGCTCCCAGGAACGATGCTGCGTACGATGACGTACAGCACGGGGATGAACAGCAAGTTCAGCGTGGTTGCGGCAATCATTCCGCCAAAGACCGTTGTTCCTACGGAAACGCGGCCTGCCCGGCCCGCACCCTGCGCCAGCACCAGCGGCACGACGCCAAGAATGAACGCCAGCGACGTCATCAAAATGGGTCGCAACCGAATACGTGCCGATTCCACGGCGGCGTCCACGACCGTCAGGCCTTGCGCGCGCAATTGTTCCGCAAACTCCACGATCAAAATTGCATTCTTGCTGGCAAGCCCAATCAACATTACCAAACCAATCTGGCAGTAAACGTCATTCTGCAATCCGCGCAGAGCCTGGGCTCCAATCGCACCGAGAATCGCCACCGGCACGGCCAGCAGCACGATGAAGGGAAGCACGTAACTCTCGTATTGCGCCGCCAGCGTCAAGTACACCACCAGCATTCCCAGGCCAAAAAGAACCAGCGCCTTTCCGCCGGACTCGATTTCTTCCAGAGACAAGCCGCTCCATTCATACGTCATACCGTTTGGCAAATTCTTATTCGCCAGCACTTCCATCGCGGCGATGCCCTCGCCTGTGCTCTTGCCGGGCCCGGCATTGCCGTCTATCTCCGCAGAGCGAAATAGATTGTAGTGGCTAATTACCTGCGGATTCGCTGTCTGCTCCACGGTCACCAAATTATTCAGCTGAATCATTTTCCCCGTGTCGGAGCGCACGTAATACTGCCCGATGTCCTTCGCTTCCGAGCGAAACTTGCTGTCCGCCTGTACATACACGCGATACGACCGGTTATTGAAGTCGAAATCATTCACGTAAACCGAGCCCATGTAGGTCTGCAGCGTGTCAGTGATTTGTGTCAGTGAAACTTGCAGGCTCTTAGCCTTCTCGCGGTCAATGCGCACCAGGTATTGGGGATCGTTCGCCGTGAAACTCGTGAAGAGTCCGGCCATTTCCTTACTGGCATTGCCCTTGGCCACAAGGGCATTCGCGTTTTGCGAAATGGTCTGAAGGGAATTGCGCCCCAGATCTTCGAGTTCGAACTGGAATCCACCAAACTGCCCCAGCCCCTGCACTGCCGGAGGATTGAAGGGCACCACCAGCGCTCCCTGCATTCCCATCATCGGCCCACGCAGCCGCTGAATGATTGCCGAGGACGAATGGTCGGCGCCTTTTCGGTCTTCGAAACCTTTCAGATTGGCAAAGACCATCGCTCGATTCGGTGCGTTACCGGTAAAACTGAATCCGGTGACGCTGAATACGCCGGTGACTTCCGGCACATGCGAAAGTTGTTCTTCCACTTTGGCGCAAATGTCGCGCGTATACGTCAGCGAAGCACCCTGCGGCGCCTGCACGATGAACATGATATAGCCCTGGTCATCTTCCGGGATGAATGCGCGGGGCACGCTCTGGTACACAAAATAGGTCAAGCCCAAGAGTGCCAGAAAAACGAGCACTGCCGCGAATCGCCAGCCGAGAACTTGCCGCACGGTATTTCGGTAAAGACTTGTTCCGGCTTCGACAATCTTGTTGAAGGTCTTGAAGAAAACGCCTTGTGCTCGCTCCCGGTGCTTTCCCAGAAGAATGGCCGAAAGAGCCGGAGTCAACGTCAACGCGTTGAACGCGGAGATCGAAACGGAAAATGCAATTGTCAGCGCAAACTGCCGGAAAAGAATTCCGGTGGTGCCCGGAAAGAGTGCCACGGGCACAAACACGGCTACGAGCACCAGTGAGGTGGCGATCACCGCGCCCGCAACCTCTTTCATCGCCACCGACGCGGCGTTGTGCGGCTCCGTGATGCCTTCGACAATGTGGCGCTCGACGTTTTCAATGACCACGATGGCGTCGTCAACGACGAGTCCTGTAGCCAGCGTGATCCCGAACAGCGTCAACGTATTGATCGAGAAGCCCAGCAACTTGACGAAGATAAACGTGCCGATCAACGAAACGGGAATCGTGAGCGCTGGTATGAGCGTGCTTCTCCAATCCTGCAAAAAAATGTAAATGACAATGATGACCAGCACGATTGCTTCCAGCAGCGTAATCAGCACGTCTCGAATCGATTCTCCGATCACCGTGGTGGTATC
This sequence comes from Candidatus Acidiferrum sp., assembly GCA_041482215.1. Taxonomy (GTDB): domain Bacteria; phylum Acidobacteriota; class Terriglobia; order Acidiferrales; family UBA7541; genus Acidiferrum. Next base: position 26,065 of record JBGPDI010000036.1, read on the forward strand.
GAACGCCACGGCGTATTTCAGGCCGGGCGGGAAATTCTTCGCAATCTTCAGCAGCGCGGCCTTGCCGGCTTTGTCCACATCCAGCGCGTTCGCGCCCGGAAGCTGTGTGATGGCAAGTCCGATGGCGTCGTGGCCGTTGAAACGCAGAATCGAGCCGTAATCTTCCGCGCCCAGTTCCGCTCGGCCGACATCTTTGAGGCGCACCAGCGTGCCGTCCGTCCCCGTTTTCAGAATAATATTTTCGAATTCAGACGCTTCCGTCAGCCGTCCCACCGCGCGTACGCTGAATTGATAAGCCTGTCCGTTCGTGGCGGGTTGCTGCCCGATTTGTCCCGCCGCCACCTGAACGTTTTGCTCCTGAAGCGCATTCAGAACGTTGGTGGCCGATAAGCCGTGCTGCGCCATCCGCGCGGGATCCAGCCACAGGCGCATGGCGTACTTTCGCTCGCCGAAAATCACAGCGTCGCCGACGCCGGGCACGCGCTTGATCGCGTCCTTCACGTAAACGTCGATGTAGTTGCTGAGAAACAGGCCGGAGTACTGACCCTCTTCCGAGTAAACTCCCGCGGCAAACACAAACCCAGTTGCTTGCTTCGTGATGATGACGCCGGTATTGCGGACTTCGTTCGGCAGCCTGCCCAGCGCCTGGCTCACGCGGTTCTGAACGTCCACGGCGGCGAGGTCCACGTTGCGCGTCACGTCAAACGTTACGGTGATTGCGCTTGAGCCGTCATTGCCACTGTTCGAAGTGATGTATTTCATCCCCTGCACGCCGTTGATAGCCTGCTCGAGGGGAATCGTTACCGCTGTCTCCACGGTCTGCGCATTCGCGCCGATGTAGAAGCTCGTGACCAGCACCTGAGGCGGAGCCAAAGCGGGGAATTGTGCGATCGGAAGCGACGGAATAGATATAGCGCCGCCGAGAATGATCAGCAGCGCGCATACAGTGGCGAAAACCGGACGCCTAATGAAGAAATCAACGAACAATGAAGGAGTCCGCCTTCGCTGGGATTGGAATGGCGCCGCTCATAAGTTTGAGGTCTCTATTGACCCGCGACGCCTTTGCTATTGTTCTGAATCTGCTCGGTGACTGCTGCCCCGTCCTGCAAGAATTGTGTTCCAGAAACGATAATGTGATCTCCGGGCTTCAAGCCGTCGAGCACCGCAAAATCGTTACCAAGAGTTTCGCCAAGTTTCAGGGATTTCTGCCGCGCAACTGTTCCTTTGCCTTCGTTGACGGAAACGAATGCGAAGAACTGGCCATTGATGCGCTGCACAGCCAGCACGGGAATCACCGGGCCTTCATGAACGCCCCAAGTAATCTGCGCGCGAACTTGCTGCGCAACCCGCAGTTTGCCCTGGGAATTTTCCACCGTGGCCTTAGCCAGGATGCTCTGCGTGTCCGTATCCACCTGTGGCGACACAAACGTGATGCGCGTTTCGTTGGCGGCGTTCCCGGCGGCGTCCAGCAACCGCACCGGCAAGCCAATCCGCAAGTTCTTGGCGCGTTCGCCGGGAACGTAGATGTAGGCTTCCAACGCTCCGGGTTCATCAATGGTAGTCACCATCGTGGCAACCGTTACGCGATCGCCCATTCGAACCGGGACGTCGCCCACAATCCCAGCCATCGGCGATGTGACACTGTAGTAGTGCAGCTCCACTTTTTGCTGTTTCACTTGCTCGTCGAGCGACTTCACTTGGGATAGCGCCGCATCGTAGCCAGTCTGCGCGTTATCCATTTCCTGCTTGCTGATTACTCCAGCGTCAAACAGTTTCTGCGCGCGCTCCAGCGAAACCTTTGCATACCGCAGGTTAGCCTCCTGCGCGGCGCGCGAGGCTTCCTGGCTGTTGACCGTGGCTTCCTGCTTCAAGGGGTCAATCTGCAGCAACGGCGCTCCCGCTTCCACGCGGTCACCCGACTTCACGAAAATCCGCGTGATCTGCCCTTCCACCTGTGGATTGATCGCCGCAGAGTGCCGCGATTTCAGAATGGACAGGTACTCCGTAGTCTCGGGAATTCTCACCGAGGGCGCGATTTGCACCTGGACCGGCATGGCAGGCGCCGCGGCGACCGGCGCACCGTCCGCCGCGCTCTTCTGGCAACCAGCCAGCAAGATAGCCGTTGCTGCCACGACCACCAGAGCTGCAGCCGGGAATTCCGCGATTTGCCTTCTTGTCCTGCGTTTTACCGAAACAAATGGGTGCATGCGCCTCAACCTGACCTCAAATCTTACGACACTGGTGAATAAGAACAAAATGGCAAGAAAGTCCGTCGCCAGTTGGACGCACGAGGCAAGCTGTTGGTTATATGGAAGTTCCGGCAGGTGGACTAGTAGAAATCGCGGGAATCGATTCTCTTGCCGGAAAGCCCGAGCTGCAGCACATCCATCTGTTCCGGCCGGTCAAAAAACTTGCCCGGGAAAAAGATCTTCGCCATCACCCGTATGCCGCCGAATGCAAGGCCTAGCACCACGGCCACTACCATGAAGATTCCTGTCCCGATGAAAATCTTTGCCAGGGTTGTAAGTATCGGCGGATCGGTGATCGTCTGATGCGGCTCGTTCCAGGTCACTGCCGTTTCATAGTTCACCGCACTTCGCAGTGAATTTCCATAGGCCACCGAGGAGGGCTTCAGCACCAGCGAAAGTAGGGAACCCTTGCGCTCGATGGTCGCTCCTGCCTGCTTCGCCGAAGCCGAGAGCGCCCGCTCCAAGTGCCGCAGGTGCTGTTCCGCGAGTTGCGGCGTGGGATATTCGAGCAGCAGCAGCACAGCCTGTTCTTTTCCGGATTGATACTGCGCAAACATCGCCTCCGCGCTCAAATTGAAGCCTGCTTGATCCACCAGGTTTGCGAATTCGTCCTGCTTAAGAGAAGCGACCGCGTTGCGGAACCCGGCTGGCCCCCTGGCATATTTTTGTGTTCCGTCAGTGAAGCCTTGGGGCAAGTATGCGCGAATCGGTGGCAAGGGCGTTTGGTCAGCATGCGCGCGCAGACCGGCGATGAGTTGCTGCAGATCTTCCGCGGGGACATCCCGCGGGTGCTCAACTCTCAAAACAACATTGCCGATGAGCATCAGAAGGTTGTCGTGGTCGATCGCGGAATTCTGCCCCAGCGTTGAGGGCTCCATGCCGGGGCTGATCCAACTTGTGTAAACCTCGTAAGCGCTACTGGGGTCTCGGAAACCACCAGCCCACACCACGACGCCATTGTGGCCATCGGAAGCGAACTGACAGGAAACGTTGTCTTTTTGCCCGGTCTCTTCGGCGAGCACCGTTGTGGCAGGTTTGGCGGGGCAGAAGGCCTTCGACCAAGTGCCAAAGCGTTCCGGGAGAAGCTGAGCAGACGAATACGGCGGGGCGCCAAGCGCCAGAAGCAGTCCGGTAATGAGGTAGGTCTTTCGCATCCCGGCCTCTATTAGACACCAACAACCTAGTTTTGGTTGCGAGATTGTTCAACGGCTGGCGGGGCAGGGTGCCCGGCACCAGGCTTGGCCGGCAGATTCAAGGTTACGCTGTTCATGCTTTCCAGATAGCTGGCCACGCCCTGATACAGCCCCTCGGCCACCTTTTGCCGCTGCTCGGGCTTCTTCAGCAGCTGTTCGTCCGCAGGATTGCTCAAGAACGAAATCTCCGTGAGGATCGACGGCATGTCCGCCCCAATCAACACCACAAATGGTGCTTTCCGCACGCCGCGGTTCTTCACCGTCTTGCTGGATTTTTGAACGCGCTTTGAAAGCGAATCCTGGATGTCTTCGGCAAGTTCCTTGGATTCGTCAATCTTTTCCGTTCGCGCGATTTGCCTAACGATATCTTGCAGGTCGTGCACGCCTTCTTGCGCGGTTGCATTTTCGCGAGCCGCCACTTCCATCGCTTCCGCGGACCCTTTCAAATTCAGGTAGTACGTCTCAATGCCGCGCGCATCGTGATCCCTGCTCGAATTCGCATGAATCGAAAGGAACAGGTCAGCCTTCGCCTGGTTCGCGATATTCGTACGCTCTTCCAGCGGAACAAAGGTGTCGTCCGAGCGCGTGTAAACCACGTCCGCGCCGGGCAGCCGCTGTTCGATGATTTTCCCGAGCCGCAGCGCCACATCCAGGCATAAATCTTTTTCCATCAATCCCGTCGGCCCAATCGTTCCCGTATCGTGTCCGCCGTGTCCCGCGTCAATCACAATCCTTCCAATCTTCAAACCCAGAGCGCGCGTCAAGGTGGACTGTCCATTGCGCGTTGGCTGCGGCGTGCTTGTTGGTCGGACCAAATCAGGCTTCGCTCCCGTTCCTGTTGCCTTGACTGACTTCGGCTTGGCGTTTTTGCTGTTTGGCGTTACATTTCGCGCCACCGCAGTCGAGTCGCTTCCTGCATTCACGCCGTTAGATGTGCCCGCATTGATTGCGCCATTGATCGCGTTTTTCGAATTCGTCGCTGTCCGCACTGGTGCCGCTGCGGGAGCGCCGTAGAGATCAATCAAAAGTTGTGGAGGATTGCTAGTCAGCGAAGCGGTGTAATCCTTCACGCCGTTCACGTCCAGCACCACGCGCACCACGCCGGTATTATTTTGCGCAACGCGCACCGCCGTCAGCATCGTGCCGTCCGGCTGAATATTCGCGCGCGCCATCTCCGGCGTAAGCCGCGCGGCATGCAAATCAAAGAAAATCCTGTCGGGATTCGCAATTCGTCCGGAAGTGTATTGAACGCTGTCTTCGAGATCGATGGTCACCCGTGTCGCGTCGCCGTTCGCAGTGGCGCGAATTCGACGCACGCGCGGAATCTCCGCTGACTCCGAATGATTGACCGCTCTGCCACCGGAATGAACAGGCGCATTCGAACGCGCCTCTTCTTTGGCCGTTTCTTCCGCCCCGGTGTTCGAAACCACTTGATTCGTAGGGCTCGGTGCTTCGCTATTTTGCAGCAGTGCTAACTCCGCTAGCGATTCCTGCACTTCACGCTTCTTCGGCGAGCGCGGATAGCGCTTCAAGAAATCTTCGTATGTCTTTTTCGCCAGCGCCGCATCTCCCAGCTGATCGCGCTGCAACTTCGCGACCCGTAGGAGCGCATCCTGGCAATACTTGTTGCTTGGATATTCATGCACCAGGAATTGATACGCATCGGCGGCCGACTGGTAGTAGCTCCGCCCAAACCGGTCGCCCATCTCCGAATACAGTTCAGCCACTGCCAGCAGGGAATCGGGCACTTCGGGAGCACGCGGAGTAATCAAAGCCACGCGCCGGTAACTCGTCACCACCTGTTTGTAGTCCGCGAGCGTGCGTTTTTCGGTGGGTTTGTTGCTCAGAGCTTCGCGCTGCTCCTCCGCACGTGCATATTGCGTCGAAGCGGACTGCCGTTTCCCCGCCGCGGTAGCTTCCGCTTCCGCATTCGTCTTCGCTGGCGCGGTTACAGCCGCGGCGAGCGCAAAACAAACCGATACAAAAACCGGCGAAAGGCGGGCGAAGCTCCTGTGTAAATTTTTTTTGGCCGAAAAACTCAATCTACATCCCCCAGTTGCCACTCAATCACTGCCAGAAGCCACCCATACTTTAGCAAAAAACACAGTTCTCCGAAGCCAGAATTCAGGCTTTTCGGCCAACTAATAACCAGTCCTTGGGAGTTGAACTACTCGTTGGAATAAACGATGCGGCCGCTTGCCGTGACGTCTCTGTGGATCGCATGTGCATTGACGAACGCATCTGCCAGACGCCCCGAACCCGGCCGGAAATACGCGTTCTGTACTTTCTGCACATAATTTTGCGTTTCGCGATACGCGGGGATGCCATGAGCCCTGTCCACCGCTCCCTCACCCGCATTGTACGCCGCCAGCGCTAGATCCAGATTGCCATTGTAGCGTTCCAGCAACCGTTTCAGATGTTTAACTCCGGCGTCGATGTTTTGTTGCGGGTTGAACACGTCGTACGCGCCATACCGTTGCGCTGTCGTTGGAATTAACTGCATCAATCCACCCGCGCCCTTGTGAGAATAAGCCTTTGGATTCCAATTCGATTCGGTTTCGATCACCGCGCGAATCAAGGCAGGGTCTACGCTATGGCGGTCCGCCGCTTCTCGTACCAGTTTCTCCACGCCGTCGCGGCCCATTTCCATGGCTGGACGGCTGCGTCCCGAAAAAGGGGATTCCGCGGGCAGAAAGATGTTGTTGGTATGCGACTTTGAGGCCGTGAGTTTGACTGCTAAGGGTGGTTCGGCGTTCACGAAAAAGTGGCGTCCCGAGTCATCGTATATCTTGGCAATTTGGGCGCTCGCGCCATCGGAAAAAATCGATAAAAAGACGATCGCAGACAGTAGCAGCGTAGCTCGCAGAATCCCCGCCGTGATTGCCTTGCGTCTAGCCATTCGAGTTCTCACCCCACCAATTGGGGGTCCGCCCTGGAAAAGTCGAACAAATGCTTTTGAACTTACTACCCGGCCCGCTCTATGTAATACCGCCGGGATGCCATGCAGGTCAATCTCCCTGAAGTACTATAACTTACCCCGGTCGGGCTATCCCGCGTAGGCAAGGTCCGCCCCAGGCTTGCGGAGGGCTTCCAGCCTACCTCCCCATTATAACAAGGGCTCAATGAGGGAGGGGACGCTCTCCAAGGCCAATTTAAGGCCAGCTGTGTCCTTACCGCCAGCCTCGGCCAGGTCCGGCCGACCGCCCCCCTTACCCCCTACCATGGGGGCTAATACCTGCATCAGCTTGCCAGCATGGACTTTAGCGGTCAGGTCCTTGGTCACCCCAGCGATCAGGGCAACCTTTCCTTCCTCTGGCATACCTAGGGCGACCACCCCGGACCCCAGCTTCTGCCTAAGGCTATCCACCAGCTGCCGGAGGCCTTCCCGGTCCACATTTGCCACCTCGGCGGCGATCAATTTCACCCCTTTGACCATTTGGACCCGGCCCGCGAGCTCATCGATTTGGCTAAGCGCTCCCTTGCGCTTCTGGGCCTCAAGCTCCTTTTCCAGTAGCTTGGCCGTGGCGGATAGCTTCTCGACCTGGGCCAGCACTCCATCCTCGCCCACGTTTAGCTGGCTAGCTACCTGTCTTAAAATCTCCGCTTGTTTTTGAAAATGTTCCAGCGCCCCAATGCCGGTCACTGCTTCGATGCGGCGAACGCCGGCGGCCACGGACTCTTCACTCACAATCTTCAGGACGCCAATGTCACCGATCCGCTGCACATGCGTTCCACCGCAAAGTTCCTTCGAGTAAAAGCCTCGCGGCGATCGCGGATCGGGAATCGTGACCACGCGAACGTTGTGCTCCGGATACTTGTCCCCGAAAAACGCCAGCGCACCCGAAGCAAGCGCCTCTTCGAGCGAAGTAACGTTCGTCTCAATTTCCGTGTTCAACCGAATCTCGTCGTTTACCTGCTGCTCGATGTCGCGGAGCTCTTCGGCATCTACGTGCGCGAAGTGCGAAAAGTCGAAGCGCAGCCGCTCCGGTGCATTCAGCGAACCCGATTGCTTCACGTGCGTCCCCAGGATGTTTCGCAGCGCCGCATTCACTAAATGCGTCCCCGAGTGATTGCGAATAATCCGTGCCCGCCGCTCCGCATCCGCCACCACCGAAACGTGGTCTCCCACGCGCAGCGTCTCTTTCGCGACGACCCTGTGTGCTACCAATCCCGCCACGGGGTAGTACGCGCTCTTCACTTCCGCCAGCAGCTGCGACTCCGACTGGTCATAGAACGCCCCGGTGTCCGCCACTTGCCCGCCCGACTCCGCATAAATCACCGTGCGATCGAGAACCACTTCGCCGCTTTCCCCCGCCTTCAGCTCGTTCACCGCCCCACTCTTCGTAATGATCGCCTCAATCCGGCAATCCTTCGCACTCGTCCCGTGATAAAACCCCGGCTCCGTCCTAAACGTCTCCGCCAGCTTCGCGAACGCCGGATTCGCCGCCTCCTTCGCCCCACCTTTCCACGACGCGCGCGCCCGTGTCCGCTGCTCCTGCATGGCGTGGTCAAACTCAGCAGACTTGAATCGCAGGCCGGCATCCCTCGCGGCATCTTCGATGAAATCCTGCGGGAGGCCATAAGTGTCATACAAGACGAATGCTTTCTCTCCCGAGAGAAAGCCGGCAGAAGGAATTTGATTCTCCGCCGTTCCCTTGGCCTCAACGATGAGTTCATCTAATTTCTTCATTCCGATATCAAGTGTTTGGGCAAAACGCTTTTCTTCCGCGAGCACGATTTCCGGCACACGGCCCGAGCTTGGGTTCAGCAACTCTGGATAGGCGGCGCCCATTAGATCGCGCACGGTGCGAACCATTTCCGAGAGAAAGGGTTTCATTGCGCCCATGCCCCGTCCGTGACGAATGGCGCGTCGCACGATTTTGCGCAGCACATACCCGCGTCCTTCGTTGGACGGGAGGACGCCGTCGGTAATCAGAAAAGTCGTTGCACGAGCGTGATCCGCGATAACACGCAGAGAAGCAGCACCTCCTTTGCCTGCTTCGGTACTGATTTCTTTCGCGTAGTCAACGCCGCAAAGTTCGGCCGCACGCTTAAGAAGTGGAACAAACAAGTCCGTGTCGTAGTTGGAGATGACGCCCTGGAGGACGGCTGCCACGCGTTCGAGGCCCATGCCGGTGTCAACGCAAGGCTTCGGCAGGGAAGTGAGCGTGCCGCTGGAGTCGCGGTTGAACTGCATGAAGACTAGGTTCCAAATTTCGACGTAGCGGCCGCAGTCGCAAGGAAATTTACAATCCGCGTGACCTTCTTCGGAGGCGGCAGCGCCCATGTCGTAGAAAATTTCACTGCAAGGGCCGCAGGGGCCGGTGTCGCCCATCGCCCAGAAGTTATCTTTGAGACCGGGAATCGGAACGATGCGTTCTGCAGTCACATTCTGCTCTGCCCAAAAGCTTCGCGCTTCTTCGTCTACACCAAGCGTATTGCCGGGAGCAACCTCCGCTCCGCCAAAAACAGTGACGTACAACTTGTCCTTCGGAATCCCAAACCATTCCGGCGAAGTCATCAACTCCCAGGCGTAAGCAACGGCATCCTTCTTGAAATAATCCCCAAACGAAAAATTTCCCAGCATCTCGAAAAACGTGTGATGCCGCTTCGTAAACCCCACATTTTCCAGGTCGTTGTGCTTCCCGCCCGCACGCACGCACTTCTGCGAAGTCGTCGCCCGCAAGTAGTCCCTCTTTTCCAGCCCCAGAAACACGTCCTTGAATTGGTTCATCCCCGCATTCGTAAACAGCAGCGTAGCGTCCCCGTGCGGTACCAGAGACGAACTTCGCACTCGCCGGTGGCCCTTGCCCTCAAAAAACTGCAAAAACTTCTCGCGTATCTCGTTTCCTGTCATTTTTTATTGCGTGCCCTTCCCGAGCACGTCAGCCTCAATTTTGCAGGATTCAATCCCCAGATTATCGCAGACGCTGCAACCCCCGCAATTAAACCAGATTCGGTGGATGTTCATTTTCCGATTATTCGAATTATTAGGCAGTCAAAGGTAAGGAAATTCACAGGAAAATCAGCGGAGAATCACTCTTTCGCTATTTTCAACGCTCTCTCACGCTCCCAATTTTGTCTGGCTTCTCCTCCACACTCCTTGAAAACATCGTGCCCAAACTTGCGATTAGCGGCAGCACTACTGACTTTGTTATAGCTGTCAGCATACGAACGCACGGTCTCGGATACGATGCAGAGAGCGACAGTGTGCGTCTCGATTCCATAGCGTTCTTTCAAAAGGCTGGCATATTCACGACCAGAGATATTTAGGCCATAAGATTGAATGACGTAATGTCCACGCCACACGTCGAAGTGAGCGGTTAACTGACCGCGAGTCGGAGCAGTGAGCCACCACACCTGCAGCAAGGCAGGCAGTAGGACCAGCACGCCGATCACCGAGATAGTCCTTTTGTGATTCTTCAAGAAAGTTCTCACAACTAGAGATACTCCCAAACCGGGACTCCCAACAACCCTAAAGAACGAGAATATCACCTAATTCTTGACGAACAATGCCATTGCACCAAAAAGCCGCCACTTGGATATACATCGCACGCTTGGCTGAAACAGCTTCACCACTCAGAGTCGGTTTTTTTCTGCCTGACTCTGCCTCTACTCGAATTCATACAAAACTTCAGCATTTGGCATAACATACGATCGTGCACCACCTCAGGGTGGAGAGAATTATGAGTGAAATGGTTCAATACAAGCGGCCAGATGGAAAGACTTGCTACGGCTATGTAGCAAGTCCCAAAGTTAGCTCAGGCGCGCCCGGATTTGTTTGCATACAGGAGTGGTGGGGGCTCAACGATCAAATCAAGAAAACCGCTGACCGCCTCGCGGAAGCCGGCTACCGCGCGCTCGTGCCTGACCTCTACCGGGGCAAGGTTGCCAAAGCCGCCGACGAGGCCAGCCACTTGATGACGAATCTCAATTTTCCCGATGCCGCCGAGCAAGACATTCGCGGCGCCGTCCAATTCCTGAAACAAAGCTCACAGAAAGTTGCCGTCGGCGGCTTCTGCATGGGCGGCGCGCTCACTATTCTGTCCGCGGCACGTGTGCCCGAGATGGATGCCGGCGCCTGCTTCTACGGAATTCCAAACATTGGCGCAGACGAATTGAAGACGATCAAGATTCCCCTGATTTGCCATTTCGCGAATCAGGACGGCCACTGGACGCCCGCCAAGGTAAACGACCTGGAAGCCGCTCTCAAGCAATCCAAATCCAATTTCGAGATCTATCGCTACGAGGCCCAACACGCCTTCATGAACGAATCTCGCCCCGAAGTTTACGACGCCACCAGCGCAAAGCTAGCTTGGGACCGCACCCTCAAATTCCTGAAAAACGCCCTCGCATAATTTGGCGGTCTCCGGAGTCTTAGTGCCCCCAGTGATCAATGACCCGCTGGATGTGCGAGTCTTTCAGCTCGAGCACCACGACTTGGCGACGCTCCATGGGCACCCACTGCGCGTCCTGACGTAGTTCCAATTTCACAGTGATCTCGATGATCGCGAAGCTCTCGCCCGCAATGGTTTGTGTGATCACGATCTTGGGAGCGCGAGTCTCGCCGAGATGCGACAGCGTACCCTCACGTAGCAGCGCTTTGCCCTCGATGCGCGCGCCCGCGTGCGGATGCTCGTAGACGGCATCGTTTGCGTACAGGTCGAGCAGTCGGTCGACGTCGGCGGCAGTTGCGTGCTCTTCCATGGTTGCCGTAAGCCGCTGCACCCAGCGCTGCGCCAGAGCCTCCGAGTCGGCCGCCGTTGCGCCGGCAGATGCGGCGCGCGGACAAAGAGCACAAAGAAGAAACATCGCCCAGGTAATGGTCATCGAGGTTAGATTCCGGAAATTCGTCATCACCACCGTCCTTGTACCGAAGGCTTCGTGCTCACATCCTACTCGACGTCTTCCGAAGACGTCTCGGGCAGATTTTCAGAGGTCACGGATTTAAGTTCGCGGCGGACGACGTCGGCGGGGAAGCCGGCTTGGAGGAGGCTGCGGTAAATGGAAGCCATTTTCTTTTCGTCAATTTCGCCGCGGTAGGAACGCAGCTTTCGCTCGATCCGCTGGCGCACCGTCGCGCCCTCATCGGTTTCCTTGGCGGCTTCTTCCAGCGCCGCTGTAATGTGCCGGTCGGGGACGCCACGTGCGCGCAGATCGCGTGCCACGCGGAATTTCCCTTGCTTGCGCCCTTCCGTCCGCTGCCGCGCGAACTGCTTCGCATACCGAGCGTCGTCAATCTGCCCATTTTCTTTCAACCGCGCCATCACAACTTGCACCAGTAGTTTGTTCTCGCTCCGCCGGTCCAGCTTTTTTTTCATGTCGCTGACGGAATGTGCCCGCCGCATCAACGCGCGCACGGCGACATCGTACAGCTCCGCTTCCGTTTCCAGTTGTCGCGGCTTTCCAAACATGGGAGAAGCATAGAAGCAAGCAAGTGAGGAAGTAAAGAATTAAGCATTCGCAACGAAATTCGGCCGCGGAAACCCCGTACGCATTTCGGGCAAGCTGCTCGCTCGCGCGTGGTCAGTTTGGGCTGACTTGGGCGGATTGCAGTGCTTGGGTGCGCTGCTCGAGTTTGGTGGCTTCGTCGTTTCGGCCCAGTTGGCGGAGTGCTTTGGCTTCTGCGCTGAGCTCTTGGACGAGGTACGGACTCGAGGAGCCGAATTGCTTTTCGACGACGGCAACGATACGGGCGTGGCACGGAGCAGATTTATCCGGCTTGCCCCACTGGTCGTATACGTAGCAGAGGCCTGTGAGAGGAATGGTCATCTCAATGCCATTGGCGTCGTAGGTCTTCTCGTAGATCTGCAGAACGCGAAGAATTGTAGCCTCGCCTTTGACGTAGTTCTGTTCCAGTGTGTAGAGCTGACCGAGGCCTAGCAAAGTTTGGGCATAGGCGCTGCTTTCGAGACCGTAAGACTTTTCGTTAATCTCCAGGGCCCGAGCGAAATACTTTTCGGACTGCGGGAAATCCTTTTGCTGTGCCGTGAGCATTGCGAGATTCTGAACAGGCGTGAGAATCATCGGTGATTGCGGCCCGTAAAGTTTCTCAGACAAAGTGAGCTGGCGCTGGAATAGCTCGCTGGCCTTTGCGTATTCGAGGCGTCGGCCGTAGACGGTGCCAAGTGTGCCGACCGCTTCCGGCAACCGTCCGTCCGTGGGTTGAATTTTCTCGGCAATTTCGAGCGCCTGTTTGGCAAGAGTCTCGGCGTCGTTGAAACGTTGTTCGCCCATCGCTTTCATGCAGGCTTGAACGGTATCGTGATATTTCACGTCTAGGCCCGCTGAATCACTCTTCGTTTTGAGCGAAGCTTCGAGAGCCGCTGCTTCCGAAACTTTTCCTGTGGAACGCAGGTCTGCGAGATGCTGGGCGAATCGCTTTTGCGCCGCCTCGTACTTTTGCTGTGGCTGGTAGGCGAGCTGCGGCATGTTCATCTTTGGCGGAGGCTCGTCAAGAGCCGCTTGATGATAATTCTCGAGAGCGGCGGGCCAATTGCCTTTTTTCTCGAGATCCGCTGCCAGATTTAGGCGTATCGCAATTTCTTTAGGGCAAGTGGACAGCCCTTCACGAAACTCAGCGATGGCCACATCAGGTTTGCCGGAGGCGTCATATGCCTCTCCGAGGCTGTTGAAATAAATGCAGTCCGTTGGATCAAGTTCCTTAGCGCGCTGAAATTCAGTGACGGCGTCCGGATAGTCCTTCTTGGCCATCAAAATCCGGCCCGTCGCCGAGTGGATGCGGGCGTCAGAGTCGTTGATTTCCTGGGCGCCGCGGTACTCCGCAAGGGCTTTGTCGTATTGCTTTCGCGTCTCGAACAAAATACCAAGCCCATAGTGCGGATCCGGCGAAGCAGGATCGAGCCTCTGCGCTATTCGATACTCCCCTTCAGCCTCATCGAGGCGACCGGCTTGCCGGAGCGCTTTGGCGAGGCACAGATGGCAAACGGGCCAATCGGGAGCCAGAGTGGCAAGTTCGCGAAACTCGGCTATGGCCGCCGCGGGATCGGTATCAATGAGGGCAGCGCCAAGGTTCTGACGAGCTTCAAGTTTGTTAGGGGCGAGTCGCTTCACTTGGCGGTATTCGCGAATGGCGGCGATGTAGTCGCCCTTCAATCCATAGGTGACGCCGAGGTTGTAGTGCATGTTGACGTCGTCGGGCTTGAGCACGAGCGCTCTTTTGAGCTGCGCGATCGCGCCGTCATAGTCTTTAAGCGTTGACAAAACATTCGCCAGCCCGGCGTACGCGAGCGCGTAGTCAGGTTTACTGCGGATGCATGCTTCTAACTCCAGTTTTGCGGCATCAAAGTTGCCCATCTGGGCGAGTGAAAGTCCTGCGTTCAAATGGGCTGGAATGTCACTAGGATTCTGTGAGAGAGCGATCTTGGCTTCGCGAAGGCCATTCTGTGGATCGCCACTCTGATAGTAGGTCAAGCTGAGTCTGGTGTGAACCTGCGGAAAACTGGGGTCGTCGCTCGCAATTTCTGAATAGATTTGCCCCGCCTCGCCATAGCGTCCCTGACTAATCAGAATCAAGCCCATAACGAAACCGGCCTCGGATTTTCCGGAACCGGAACTCAGAATGGTACCGAGATCGTTGATGGCAGCCTGTGACTGGCCTGTGCTGATCATTTTTCCAGCATTGCTGAGACGTTGGAGGAGCGCGGAGTCATCGGGAGATTCGGGCGTTCCCGCCGGCGAGACCTTTGCGCCTTTGAGCGCCTTGAGGACACGCAGATCCGCGCCAGCTGCAGTCAAGAGCGCAATGAATTGAGGATCTGGCGCCGTGCGGACACCGCGGATGCCGATTTCGGCAACGATGTTTTCCGGAAGAGTACCCCCGGCGACCAGAGCGAGAACTTCACTTCGTCTCAGAGGCCGCGATGAATCAGCGGATGCCGAGTGGGCGTGAAAAGCAAGGTCGCACAAGGAAAAGAGAACGACGACAGATACTAAGGCGATCTGTTTTCGCATGAAGGCCTCCAGTTCACTTCTCGAGCCGGGAAGAGACTACTTTCTCGCGAAGCGCTCGAAGTCGGCCATTTGCGAGGCCATTTCCTCGCGGGCGGCGTCGGCGGCGGAGCGGATACCCTGGATACGCAGCTTGAATTCGTCGGCGTTCGACGCGCGAATCAGGGCTTCATCCAGCGTGATGAGCTGCTTGGTGTAGAGATCGAAGAGCGACTGATCGAAAGTCTGCATGCCGTACTGACTGGTGCCGGCGGCGATAGCGTCGTGAATCAAACGCGTCTTGTCCGCGTTGATGATGCAATCGCGGATGTACCCAGTGGCGACCATGATTTCGCAGGCAGGCACGCGGCCCTTGTCATCCGCGCGGCGCACCAGGCGCTGCGAGACGACCGCCTTCAACGTAGCCGCAAGCTGCAAACGAATCTGCTTCTGCTCCGGCGGCGGGAAGACCGCGATAATACGCTGAATCGTTTCCGT
>JBGPDI010000037.1:0-39198 GCA_041482215.1 Candidatus Acidiferrum sp.
ACTGCTTGCCCTTCGCCATGAGCGCGTCCCAGACCTTCACCGCATCCTGCCAGGGCGCCCAGATCTCGTATCCCAGGTCACCGGTGTATCCGGTCCGCGAAATGTCTACCGGCACTCCATCGATCTTGCCGCGCGTCACCCGGAAATATTTCAGGTTCGTGATGTCGGCTTCGGCGGCCACCTTGAGAAGCTGCCCGGAAGTCGGCCCCTGCAGCGCAACCGCCGCGACCTTCTCCGAGATGTCTTCGATCTGCACATCCATGTTCAGCCCGTTCTGCTTGAACCAGCGCAGGCTGGGATCCGCCGCCGTCCAGCGATAAACATTCTCATCAAGCCGCGAGATCGTGCCGTCGTCGATGACCTTGCCTTCTTCATCGCACCAGCAGCAGTAGATGACCTGCCCGACTCTCACCTTGTTGATGTCGCGCGTGATCACGCGATTGACCAGCTTGGTCGCATCTTTCCCGGAGACCAGGTACTTGTAGAGCGGTGAGATGTCGATCATCGCGCACGCATTGCGGATGGCGTTGTACTCGTGCTCGTGGTGCACCTCGTACACGCTCACCGTGTAGTACCCCGACCACTCCCGGTAATTCAGGCTGTGACAAAGAGGAAAGGTACGCTCGTGAAAAGCAGTTCCGATAGGCAAAGCAGTCCCTCGCAGTGAAATGTCGAAGGCGGATTATAGCAGCGGACTTAAATTGATTCGAAAGCGAAAAGTTTCACTCATCTCAATGAGTGCTAACGCCTTGACTACGTCAAGTGTCTTCTCAATCACAGTAGACTTGTTGCCTCGCGTCTGTGCAGAGGCTTCTGGAAAGCAAGATTTGGCCGTGCTCCAGGTAAACGATCGGGACATTGACCCTCTTGTCACGCGATTGGGTCCATGTGTCTCCGGTGAACCGATGAAAGACCAATTCACTTTGAGGAAGTGGTGTTTGGCCTACGCATGGGAGGAAGACGTCCTCAAACGCACCGTTTCCGTTTTCATCCGTAAGTTTGCATCGATCAACCTTCTCATGCTGGTCGAACCGACATTCCAACCAGTAACCAGTCTTGTGCAACCTAAACGGCACATTGTTTGGTAAGACGTAAAGTGCGTTGGACGAGACAGTATGCGGTCTTCGAGGTTTATGTCCTACCCACCAGAGCGCAAAAGCAGCGAAGACGATCACCGTTCCTACTATCACGCGGCTGAATTTCCTGGGAGTGAAGCGAAGCAACAGTGCGACGACTACTCCCAACGCAATGGCTCCGAGCACAAAACCCGTTGCCAGAGGCATACTAACCAAACCCATCACCAGAAAGCCGACAGCGACAAGCAATCCGGCAAACTCCGAGTCCAACTGCATCACCCGCCAAGGACCGGGATGTCGTTTGGCATCGCGATTTTCCATCGCCTAATTGTCCCACAATCCTCGCACCGGCAGTGGCCCATTCCACCCGCGACAAATCCCCCACCCTCAGCTAGAATGCTCCCTTGTTCCACATGCGCCGCACTCTCATAGCCTGGTCTGTTCTTCCCAGCGGTCTCTGATCCGCGCAGATTGCGCCTTTCTCCGCCTTCAGTTTTTTCATTCTTCAACGACCGCTCGCAGCTGCTCCGAAACGGCTAAGAGCTAAAGGCTAAAAGCGAATGGCTACCAAATACGACGTCATCGTCATCGGCGGAGGCCACAACGGCCTGGTCAACGCCGCCTATCTGGCTAAAGCAGGGAAGAAAGTTGTGGTTCTCGAACGTCGTCACGTGCTCGGCGGCGCCGCCGTCACGGAAGAAATCGTTCCCGGCTTTCTTTTCTCGGAATGTTCTTACGTTGTTTCATTGCTGCGCCCAGAAATCATTCGCGAACTGGATCTACCGCGACATGGACTGGAGATTCTTCCACTCGACGGCACGTTTTCGCCGATGCCCAGTGGCGACTATCTTTGGCGCGTGAACGATCACGCCAAGTCCATCCGTGACATCCGCCGCCATTCCCGCCTCGACGCCGAGGCCTACGACGAATTTTCGAAGATGATGACGCCGATGTGCCGCTTCGTGAAGCCCATCCTCTCGATGATTCCGCCCGATCCCACTACGCTCAATCCAAAAGATCTCAAGCAGCTTCACTTTCTGATGCAGCGCTTTCGCGAACTTTCGTCCGACGAGCGCTACACACTCGTTCAGCTCATGACCATGAGCTCGGCAGATTTTCTGGACCAGTGGTTTGAAACAGACGTGCTCAAGGCGACGATGTCCGCTTCCGGCATTATCGGCACATTTCTTGGCATCCGCTCGCCAGGCACGGCTTACGTTTTGCTGCATCACTACATGGGCGAAATTGACGGCGCGTTTCGGTCGTGGGGTTTCAGCCGCGGTGGCACTGGCGCTATTTCGAATGCTATCGCTGACGCGGCGCGCGAAGCCGGCGTCGAGATTCGAACGAAGGCACCGGTCGGCAAGATTCTTGTCAAGAATGGACGTACCACCGGCGTAGTTCTTCAGAGCGGCGAAGAACTCTTCGCCAATGTCGTCTCGTCCAGTGTGGACCCGCATCTCACGTTCGAGAAATTTATCGAACCCAACGAATTGCCCGCCGACTTCTTGGAAGGAGTGCGTCGCTACAAATTCCGCGGCTCTTCCGGAAAAGTGAATCTCGCGCTCGACGCGCTTCCCAATTTCAAATCTCTCCCCGGCCCGGGCGCGCATCTTCGCGGAGCGGTTTCGATTTCTCCGAGCATGGACTATATGGAGCGCGCCTACGACGACGCCAAGTACGGCCATTTTTCGCGCAAGCCGTACATTGATATGGTCATTCCCAGCCTCACCGACCCGAGCGTGGCGCCTCCCGGTAAGCACGTGCTCTCCTGCTTCGTGCAATATGCGCCTTACAAACTCGCGGAAGGTACGTGGGACGATCAGAAAAAAGCGTTCGGCGACAACGTCATCAACACTATCGCCGAATACGCGCCCAACATCAAAGACATCATCATTGATCGCCAGGTGCTGACGCCACTCGACCTCGAGCGAGATTTCGGCCTCACCCAAGGGAATATTTTTCAAGGCGAACTTTCTCTCGAGCAACTTTTCTTTCTTCGCCCCGTCGCCGGCTGGGCCTACTACCGCACGCCGATTGATAACCTCTATATGTGCGGTTCCGCCACGCATCCGGGCGGCGGCATCATGGGCGCCAACGGGCGCATCGCCAGCCAGGTCATCCTCAAGAACTGGAAGGGCGGTTCTTCGGGCTCGACTGCGACTGCATCCAAGGCGGCCAACTGACCATGCCCCTCGGACAGCGCATAGCTATCATCGGCGGGGGGCACAACGCTCTCATCACCGCCTTTTATCTCGCCAAGGGCGGCTTCAAGCCGCTGGTTCTCGAACGCCGCGAAATGGTTGGCGGCGGCGCGATCACTGAAGAATTTCATCCCGGCTTCCGCGCTTCCACACTTGCTCACACTCTCGGCCCACTCCGCGCCGACATTGCGAAAGATCTTCAACTCGAAAATTTCCATTGCGAAATTCTTTCGCCCGACCCGCGGGTCTTCGCTCCGTCCCCTGACGGCAAAGCGCTCTTCTTCTACAACGATGTCGCGAAAACCGCTGCCGGAATTGCCAACTTCTCTGCCAAGGACGCCGCGAAATACACGCAGTTCGTTGCATCGCTCGAAGAAACCGCCGGATTCTTCACGCAACTTACTTCCATCACGCCGCCGGCGATTGACAAGCCCACGCCCGAAGATCTCTGGAACTTGCTGAAGACCGGCAAGAATGTACGAAGCCTCGGCAAAACGGGCATTTTCGATCTTCTCCGCTGGGGTCCCATGGCCGTTGCGGACTTCGTCGCCGAATTTTTCGAAACGGAATTGCTCCGTGCTGCGATCGCCGCTCGTGGCATTTTTGGGACTGCGCTCGGTCCCTGGTCCGCAGGGTCGACCGCAGTGCTGCTGCTGCGCGCTGCCGCCGATTCGCATCCCGTCGGCTCAGCCGCGTTTCCGCGCGGCGGCCTCGGATCCTTCACGCGTGCACTTGCTGAAGCCGCAAAAGCCGCCGGGGCCGAGATTCGCACCGACGCCGAGGTTCAGCACATTCGAATTAAAGATGGCGCCGTCACTGGCGTCGTTCTTGCCGATGGCGAAGAAATCTCCGTCGAAGCAGTAGTCTCCGGCGCCGATCCCAAGCGCACTTTCTTCAATCTCGTCGATCCTTCGCAGCTCGATCCTACTTTTGCCAATCGCATGAAAAACTTTCGCGCCAATGGCAACGTCGCCAAAGTGAATCTCGCCCTCGGCGGCCTGCCCATTTTCTCCGCGCTCGATGCTGCCGAAAGCTCGCTCAAATCTCTTGGCGGCCGCATTCACATCGGCCCAGAAATTGATTATCTTGAACGCGCCTTCGATGCTTCCAAATACGGCGAGTTTTCGAAAGCTCCCTGGCTCGACGTCACCATTCCTACGATTCTCGATCCTTCTCTCGCTCCGGACGGAAAGCACGTTCTGTCCGCATACGTGCAATTCGCGCCTTACAAATTGAGGGAAGGGAACTGGGATGCCCGCCGTCAAGATCTCGGCAACACCGTTGTTAAAACGTTAGCCGCCTACGCGCCGAACTTGCCAGGCCTCGTCGAACACATGCAAGTCATTACGCCCAAGGATCTCGAATCATCCTATGGCTTTACGGGCGGCCATATTTTCCACGGCGAACTCGCGCTCGATCAGATTTTCACCATGCGCCCGATTCTCGATTGGGCGCGCTACAAAACGCCTGTTCGCGGCCTTTTCCTTTGCGGCTCCGGTACGCATCCCGGCAACGGTCTGACCGGCGCCAGCGGCGCCAACGCCGCACGCGAAATCATCCGCGACCTTCGATGAGCACGATCGATCGCGCGAAACTTCGAAGGCTTCACGAACGCGAATCGCATCGCTTCATCACCGATCATCCAAAATCCGCCGCGCTCTATCAACGCGCTCAATCCTCCCTCCTTGGCGGCGTCCCCATGAACTGGATGAAAAAATGGGCTGGCGTTTTTCCGATCTTCGTGAAGTCGGCCAGCGGCGCGCATTTCACTGACGTCGATGGACACGACCACATCGACCTCTGCCTTGGCGATACCGGTGCGATGACTGGTCATTCGCCTGCGATCGTCGCCGAAGCCGTCGCGCGCCGCGTCAAAGAGGGCATCACGCTGATGCTTCCTACGGAAGATTCCGTTTGGGTTGGCGAAGATCTTCAACGCCGCTTCGGCCTTCCTTACTGGCAATTCACGCTCACCGCTACTGACGCCAACCGGTTCTCGATTCGAATTGCGCGCGAAATCACGCAGCGTTCGAAAGTGCTCGTCTTTCACTATTGCTATCACGGCACGGTGGACGAATCTTTTGCAACGCTCGAAAACGGCGTCGTCGCCCCGCGACGCGGCAATATCGGTCCACCAGTCAATCCCGCTGAAACTACGCGCGTCGTTGAGTTCAACGATCTCAACGCGCTTGAAGTCGCGCTCAAGCATCACGACGTCGCTTGCATTCTCGCCGAGCCCGCCATGACCAACGTGGGCATCATTCTCCCCGACGCCGGCTACTGGCCAGCCGCGCGCGAACTCGCCCGCCGTTACGGCGCGCTCCTCATCGCCGACGAAACCCATACGATTTGTGCCGGGCCCGGTGGCTGCACTGCCGAGTGGAAACTCGACCCCGACATGCTCGTTTTCGGCAAAGCCATCGGCAGCGGCATTCCCGGCGCTACGTATGGCGTCAGCGAAGAAGTCGCGCAGCGCATCAACGCCCGGATTCATCTGGAAGATTGCGATGTCGGCGGGATCGGCGGCACGCTGGCAGGCAATGCGCTTTCCATCGCCGCGATGCGCGCCACACTCGAACACGTACTCACTCCGAAAGCGTTCGAACACATGGTCCCGCTCGCCCAGCGTTTCAACGACGGCGTCGCCGCAGAAATTCGAGTGCGCAATCTTCCGTGGAACGTCATTCAGCTCGGTGCCCGCGCCGAATACACTTTCGCCGCAAAGCCTCCGCGCAACGGCGGCGAATCCGCTGCTGCCGCCGATTTCGAACTCGAGCGCTTCCTCCATCTCTACGCCCTAAACCGTGGCGTTCTCCTCACCCCATTTCACAACATGGCCCTCATGTCCCCTGCCACAACCGCCGCCGACATCGACGCCCACACCAAAATCTTTGCTTTGGCCGCCTATGAACTCACCTCCTAGGTGGCACAGCCATTCCCGGCTGTGCGTCTCTCGTGATGGCGTGGACATGATTTCTAGGCAAGTCGAATTGGCGAGATTATTAGCGGAGCAAATCGGACGACTTGTTAGTCTTCATGCGGATATGTAAGCGGGCCCGGAACATGCATATTTCCTGAACCTAAATCTTTTCTCACATTTTCCCGGAGTTCTTGTACCAGCCGCTGGACACCGTCTACTTCATCGATGTCTGCAAATACTGGTATGCCGCTCACTTCAAATCGACTCATGCTTCGCGTTTTTTGGCGGCGTCCGGCAATCACCGGATATTTTTTCCCGAACCATAGCGTTCCCGTTGCGTCCCCCTCTCGTTCGATTGCTGGAATGGCCTCCAGATACGTCCAATTCGTCCTCCGTTTCCAACTCTCTTGCAGGATTAGAACACGGCGGTTTGTCACCGCATAATAAGTTCTCCTCTTCAGCCAGGCGTCATGCAGAAAACGGCCCCAAACCATGTAATTGCCAACAATTAGAAACGGAATTCCCCATAGCGTGTTAAATAGGTCATTTCTACTAGGTCGCGAAGCTCTTCCCCAGTAACCCAACGCATTTCCTTCCCAGAAAACAAAAAAACCAGTCCATATCAGCGTAGACGGAATCGCAGCCCAGTCATCCGAATGAAAAATTATCTTTGGATTTGGCATTCCTGCCCAATGAACACTTTCCCCTGACCACATTTCCGGCTGGACTTTCATCGCTGCACACGAATCGATGGTTGTCATTTCCCTCCTCATTTCGTGAAGAAAAACACTTAGCGGTTTTGAATTTAGCAAATCTCTGCGCTGTGTCTACGACAATCGACACCTTTACTGAAATAAATAGGACACTTCCTTTTCTACCTCGCGCTAAGAAATACTATCGAGTGACTCTTGTGCTCACCGCTTTATCCGTCGTAGCATCAATTCGCACGGAGAAATCTATGGCTCATTGCTATCTACTAAAAACTGAAGCCTCCACCTACTCCTTCGCCGATCTCCAGCGTGACAAAGTCACTGTCTGGGACGGCGTTCACAATCCCGTGGCGCTGCGGAATCTCGGTGCCATGAAGCCCGGCGACAAACTGATCATTTACCACACCGGTGACCAAAAGAGCGCCGTTGGAACCGCCTCCGTCGTTTCCGTGGACAACTCCGACCCCAAAAATCCCGCCGTCGAACTAAAAGCCGGTAAGTCGCTTGCAAAGCCCGTCACGCTGGCCGAAATCAAATCCAAAAAGGTTTTCACCGATTCGCCACTCGTCAGAATGGGCCGACTCTCCGTCGTTCCCCTCACTGAGCCCCAATACAAATTCCTGGTAGGCGACTGATTCCCCAAACCCGCGTATGATGCGGGTGCAATCCGACGAAATCACGAGGTTGAATCCGATGAAACGTTCAATCCTTGTCTTGTGCTTGTTCATGGCCACTTCTGCTTTCGCCCAGCAGCCACCTGAGCTGAAATTCAACTCCGTCCCCGACTTTCTGAAACTTCCGCCTGACATCCATCTTGGAGAAGTCGCGGGAGTCGCTGTCAACTCCAAAGGCCACATCTTGGTTTTTTCTCGCGGCAACAGCACTGGCCCTGCCTATGGAGCGAGCGCCGCGCAGCTGCTCCAGTTCACGCCCGACGGGAAATTTGTCCGCGAGATTGGCCACAATCTTTACGCGTGGTCCTTTGCGCATTCCGTGCGCATCGACAAGGATGACAACATTTGGGTCGCTGACAAAGGTTCCGACATGGTCATCAAGTTCAACGTCGATGGCCGCGTCGCCATGGTCTTCGGCCGCAAACTCGAAGCTTCCGACGAAGGCACCGAGCCGCTGAAGCATCCCAAGCCGCCACTCCCGCCCGTTGACGGTTTGTTCCGGCAGGTCACGGACATGGCCTGGGACTCTGCTGGCAACACTTACATCAGCGATGGCTACATCAATTCACGCATCGCGAAAGCCGACAAGGACGGCAACTGGATCAAATCGTGGGGCGAGCCCGGGGACAAGCCCGGGCAGCTCAACACGCCGCACAGCATCGCCGTGGACGCGCAAAATAATGTTTACGTCGCCGATCGCGGCAACCACCGCATTCAGGTTTTCGATAGCGAAGGAAAATTCCTTCGCCAGATCGTCATTGATGTTCCCGCGCCTGCGGACGCGCGCCCCGCGATCGGCAACAAACCCACGTCCGCAACCGGCACCATGTCCCCCGGCGCGCCGTGGACTCTGTGCATCACGCCCGGACCAAACCAAGTTCTCTACACCTCCGATTCTTTCCCCGGCCGCATCTACAAACTCAGCCTCGACGGAAAACTTCTCGGTATGTTCGGGAAGTCGGGCAAACAACTCGGTCAGTTTGGTTGGATTCACGCCATCGCCTGTCCCTCGGAAAACGAACTTTACGTGGCCGAACTTCTGAACTGGCGCGTGCAGAAAATCGTCATCGAACCAAGTCACTAATTCCTTTCGGGAGGGGAGGGAATATGGATCGCACCGAAAAAGATGGCATTTCTCGAAATTGGCTGACGAGCGTGATCACCGATGTCCATTTCTGGGTTCCCGTTGTGGTCCTCGTAGCCGGGCTGCTCTTGCTGAAATCCATTCACTAACGATCGGCTCGGAGGAATATGCCATCGGTCTTGACGCCTCAGCATTCAGAATCGGTTCAAGAACCGTCGCGTGCGCGAAAGCTGCAACTGTTGGGTATTCTCTGCGGTTTTACTGCCGGTGCTTGGCTTGGAGCCGCCGAGGCGCCGACGAAGCTCGTTTCCGTTGGCGTTTCGCCGTTGGTGATTTCGCTCATTATGGTGATCGGTGTTTTCCTCGCGCGCTGGAGCTTGCCCGCCTTAATTCTCGGCACGTCGTCTATCAGCGCCGATGTTCGTCGCGCGCCTCATCTTATTATCTGGGCCGTTCTCGCGGGATGCATTTGGGCCGTGGCCAATACGCTGACGATTTTCGCGATTCGCGATATCGGTTTGAGCATCGCTTTTCCCCTGTGGAATTCGAACAGCCTGCTCGGAATTTTCTGGGGATTCCTTTTCTTCAATGAATTGCGCCAAGCGGGTTGGCGCCGCTGGGCAGGAGTTCTCGGCGGTGCGCTGGTCATGTGTGCAGGAGCGGCCATGCTGGCCGTCGCGTCGTCCGCACAAGCTCCCGCCGCACATCCCACACGCGGTGTCTGGGCCGCGCTCAGCGCCGGAATCCTCTGGGGAACGATGTACATTCCATATCGCAAAGCGTATTTGACCGGGATGAATCCGCTTTCATTCGTCACGTTCTTCACATTCGGAGAACTGGGCATGATGTTCGCTCTCGCCGTAAGTTATCTCGGCCTCGCTCCTCTCTGGCAGCAATTGACGGGCGCGCGCGATGTTCTTTTTTGGTTGATGCTCGGCGGCTTCATCTGGGTGATTGGCGACCTGTTCCAGCAATACGCCGCAAAGTACGTGGGCATCAGCCGCGGCATCCCGCTTTCGAACTCCAACCAGCTTTGGGGTTTGCTGTGGGGCATTCTGGTTTTCGGCGAGTTGCGTGGCCTCGGCGTTTCCACTTATATGCAAGTCATCGGAGGTTCTCTCCTGATGATGCTGGGAGTCGGCGCCGTTGCATTTTCTTCCGCCACCGGCAGTGAGCAAGCGCAATGGAAAGCAGCCGCGCAACGCGAAGCCCGGCGATACGATTTAGCGGAAGACGACGTTGAAGCTCGCATGGATGGCCGTCAATCCGCCGGCGATTCGAAACCTTCGCGCAGCGCGCTCGATTGGCTGCTCGTCGCGGTTGCTACTGGTGTCTTCGTCATTTTCGCGGCTATGGCGCATGCCCCACGCATGTCCTTGCATTGGTGGCCCGCTGCGTTCTTGAGCGCGGCAACGCTAATCCTTCTTTTCGTTTGTGGCGTTACACTCTGGCGCACGACGCGTTTTAACTGATTCATTTAGAAAAAATGTCGAACTCATCCACGGTGGACATCGTCGGTGTAGGGCTCAACGCCACGGACACGCTGATTTCTCTTCCGCATCATCCCGCGCTCGGTTCGAAAGTCGCATTTCATTCCGCGAACGTCTTGCCGGGCGGACAAGTCGCCACAGCCATGGTCGCGTGCCAACAGTGGGGCCTGCGCACTCGCTACGTTGGAAAACTCGGCGATGACGCCGCCGCCAGGATTCACCGCGAGGAATTCGCCCGTCTCGGGGTCGAGACGCATCTTCTGACCGCGTCGGGCTGCGCCAGCCAGCAAGCCTTCATCCTGGTGGACGATACCGGCGAGCGCACCGTCCTCTGGAAGCGCGACCAGCGCCTTACTCTTCAGCCGGAAGAACTCCGACGCGAATGGATCACCGGCGCACGCGCTCTTCATGTGGATGGCCACGACACCGCTGCGGCGGTCGCCGCAGCAAGCTGGGCCCGCGCCGGTGGCATTCCGGTCATCGCCGATTTGGACGATCTCTATCCCGGTGTGGAATCGCTCATCAAGAACGTTGACTACCTCATCACCAGCCGCGACATTCCCGGTCGGCTAACCGGCGAACAGGATTTGCGAAAATCGCTTCCTGCCGTTCGAACCAAGCATGGTTGCCGCCTCACCGCCGCGACGCTGGGCCACGAAGGAGTCCTTGCATGGGACGGCGCTAAATTTTATTACGCCCTTGCCTATCAGGTGGAAACGGCGGACACCACCGGCGCGGGAGACATTTTCCACGCCGGCTTTATCTACGGAATGCTGCAGAGCTGGCCGCTCCAGCGCCAACTTGAATTTGCATGCGCTGCCGCTGCGCTGAACTGCACCGCAATCGGCGCCCGCGGTGGGATCCAGCCCGTCGAAGCCATCGAACACCTCGTGGCCACGGGCCCCCGCCACGCGGCTGCATTCAACCTCTCCGATTCGCCTTGAATCTTCGTTGTCACAAACGGAACTTGCGGCCACCAAACACAAGGGAGCGGCACTTACTGTGGTAACCTTTTCTTCCGCACGAATATTCTTCGTGAAGAAATCCAGGAACCGACATGCCAAGCCCGTTGCTCCCCATTCAAACCATCGCGCGCAAACTCGAAATTCCCGATAAATATTTTGAAGCTTTGGGCTCACAAAGCGGAAAAGTAAAGCTGGAGCTACTCTCCGATCCTGCTTTCAAGCGCCGCGGAAAATTAATTCTTGTCACTGCCACCACGCCCACCGCTGCGGGCGAAGGCAAGACCGTCACTTCCATCAGCCTCACGCAAGGTCTCGCGCACATCGGCAAGAGAGTTGTCATAACTTCGCGTGAACCGTCGCTCGGTCCCGTTTTTGGGATGAAAGGCGGAGCCGCTGGAGGCGGCCTCTCGCAAATCGAGCCAAGCGCGAAGATCAATCTCCATTTTCACGGCGATTTTCACGCCATCGCGTCCGCGCACAATCTGCTGGCCGCGCTGATTGATGCGCATCTTTTTCACGGCAACGATTTGCATCTCGATCCGGAGCGCCTTACTTGGCCGCGCACCATGGACATGAACGACCGCGCGCTGCGCCGGATTGCCGTTTCACTCGATAGTAAAAAAGAGGGAAGCGGCCGCCAGACCGGTTTCATCATCACCGCGGCATCGGAAATCATGGCCATCGTGGCTCTCGCGAAAGATCGCAAAGATCTCCGCAAGCGCCTCGATTCCATCATCATCGGTGTTACCCGTGATGGAAAAGCAGTCAGCGCGCGCGATCTCGGAGCAACTGGCGGTATGATGGCGCTGCTCGCGGAAGCAATTTGCCCCAATCTCGTGCAAACGACCGACGGCACACCGGCATTCGTGCACGCCGGGCCCTTCGGTAACATCGCGCACGGTACCAGCAGCGTCATTTCTCAAGAAATGGGCTTGCGGCTCGCCGATTACGTCGTGAACGAATGCGGATTCGCTTCCGATTTAGGAGCGGAAAAATATTTCGATATCGTCATGCGGCAAGCGGACATCACGCCAGCGGCCGCGGTTCTTGTCACCACCATCCAGAGCATGCGCCAACAGGGAGAAGGCCAATTCGACCGCGGCCTGCCCAATCTCGGCAAACACATCGAAATATTGCAAACCTTTGGAGTGCCCATTGTTGCCGCTATTAACCGTTTTCCAAGTGACACCGACGCCGAGTTGAATCGTCTTGCCGAGTATTGCGCGGAACGCGGAGTCGCAAGCGCTCTCTCTGAAGGCTTCACGAAAGGCGGCCCCGGAGCGCAGGAGCTTGCTGAACAAGTTGTCGCAGCTATCGAGAAAAACTCCATGCCTGCGGCGCACGCAATCTATTCTCTGGATGAATCATTCACCGAGAAAATCCGCAGCGTCGCGCAAAGAATCTACGGTGCCAGCGACGTGAATTTCAGCGAGCAGGCCAAAGCGAAATTGCAGCAATTCACCGAATGGGGCTATGGAAAATTACCGGTCTGCATCGCCAAAACCCAATATTCTCTATCAGACGATTCGAAACGGCTCGGCGCCCCCACTGGCTGGACACTTAACGTAACGAACGCCTCGCTTTCCGCTGGAGCTGGCTTCGTCGTAGTTGTCGCCGGCAATATGATGCTTATGCCCGGCCTCCCCAAAGTCTCCCGAGCGTCTTCGATCGACGTGGATGACTCCGGCGCAATCCTCGGCGTTTGAAACGCCGCTCTTCTATTGCAGTTTGAATGTTTTGCTCCCTGTCCGTCGTTCGAACGCACTGCCCATTCGGACAGCTTTCACACCTCAGTACGTTTGTACTATGGCCCTCGTCCCATTCAATTGCGAAAATTAGAAGTTGTCTGGGCCGCCGCGTGGGCTGCTTTCTGCAGACAACGCTTGATCAAAGCTTGATCTAAGTTTTCGCAGAGCTTCATCGGAGCTTTGTCTGAGCTTTTTTCTGATCTATATCTGAAAAATGCGTCGCCCTCCGGCGCACGAGGGAAATTCCTATCGTGGCTTTCGCAGTGGACAATAGTCATTCGCCTGCGCCAAGCGCTAAAAAAACGCCAGTGGCAAGTGCCGAAAAAAAGATCGGCGCAAGCTCGCCGATTTCCTCCAATTCGAAGCCGATCGCTCACGAAGTGCAGGTGATTGTGGCCGGCGCGCGCCCCTGCGAAGTCGGTGGCAAACGCGAACTGTTCACCGAAGAAACCAGCAGTGTGCTCGTATTCGAAAGCGGCGGAGTGCTTCGGCTTGCTGCGGCGGTGGCGGCGGGGCAATTGCTATTTCTCACAAACAAGGAAACCAAGCGAGAAGTCGTCGCGCAAGTTGCGTTGAAGCGCGATTTCAAGCCGACGAATTGCTATTGCGAAGTGGAATTCACCGAGTCTTCGCCCGGATTCTGGGGCATCGAATTTCCCGAAATGCCGCCCGAGTACGTGCTGCTGAATCCGCAGCAGGAAAAAGTGGCCAAGCAGGTGCAGGCCGCGAAACCCGTCGCTGCTAAATCAAAAGCACCGGCGCCCGCTCCCAGCGCAGAAGAAGTTGCCGCACTCAAAGAGCAAGTCGCAGCGCTGCGTGAGCAATTGAGATCACTGCAAGCTCAGACGATCCCAGACAAATCGCCCGCGCCCGTACCGGTCTTCGATTCACCACACTCTACTTCTCAAGTCTCTGCCAGCGCTCCGGTCGTTGCGCGCTCGCCCGGCACATACTCGCCAGAGTTGGCGAGTGAAGCGAGCGATGCGTTGCTACAACCGCAGAGTTCAGTTGGGGAAGTGTCACCCAAAATGTCAGCGGAAATGCCCGAAAGTTCCGCAATCCGTGGCGCAGCTGCGGCCCTTGTTTCTTCCGCACTGCCGATCGATCGCGACGTGCAGGCAATTTTCGATGAGGGTCTCTTACCGAAGCCGGCGCTCGATTTTAGTCAGGCCCGCGCAACACCCAACCGCGCTTCGAAATCCAAACACAAGGCCGCGACGAGTAAACGCTCCGGAGCTGTGTGGAAATACTTGCTGCTCGCTGCATTATTTCTCGTTGCGGCGGGTGCAGCCTGGTACCAGGATTTAGTTCCCGGGCTGCCGCAACCGAAAAATCTCTTTGCGAGCACAGTTCCCGCTGCCTCTTCCAGCGTCGTTGCTCGCCCCGCTCCAGTGGTGAGCATCGCGTCGCAAAAGACGGCGGACACACATTCCGACGCAACCAAAACAACGCCGCCTAGTGACGCTACTTCGCCTCTACCGGGCGGAGTATCGCCGTCTGCTGGAGCGCCGAGTACAGCTTCGCCGAGCGCTGCGTTGCCGGGCCCCGCAAAATTGGCGCCTGAATCTGAGACGCAGCCTTCGACAATTATCGCGTCCGAAGCGGCTGAGCACGGCGACGCGGTTCCAAATGTGACGGCGGTTCCGGAAAAATCTGTGGTGGGTGCTTCTTCCTCGAAGCGCTCAGTGCCGCGAACACTGAGCAATGCTGCGCTGGTTTCTGCGACGTCCCCTTCAGACGGAGCGACGATCGTTCCGCCGAAACTGATTAAATCCGTCCGCGCAGTAGCTGCCCCGGAAGCGTTGCAAGATTTTGCCACTGGTGATGTAAAGTTGGACGCCGTGGTGGATGCAACCGGCCGAGTGAAGTCCATGAAGACGCTCTCGGGGCCACCGTCGCTGCGTAGCGCCGCGATTGACGCGCTCAAGGAGTACCGCTACGAGCCTGCCAGACGGAACGGTAAGCCCGTTGCCGCACACGTCACCGTCACGATCAAATTCCTCTTCGAGCCATAATTTGCGCGTCGAGTAGCGCGTGCGCCAGGTCTTTTCGAGCCCTGCGTTGCGGCGACCTCTAGGTTGGACGAATTTGTTCTAACTTCGTTTGCCATCGAACAATAGCGGGAAAAACTGGCCACCCATGGTGTCGCCGCGCGGAATCACGGGGACCCCAGTGAGCAAAGGCTCGTTGGAATCCGACATGACGCCATCGCGAAAAACGTTTATCACCGTGGCGCGACGCGGGGCGGGAGTGTCGTTTGCGCGGGAGCCGTGCATCGTTCGCGCGTGGTGAAAAGAACTCTCGCCCTTCTTCAACTCGACGGCGACAGGTGCGAATTTCGATTTCAGGGCTTCGGGAAGACTGTCGCGAATGCCATCCATTTCTCCGGTGAGAACCGGCTTGGGCAAATCGGGCCATTTGTGGCTTCCAGGGATGTAATTCAAGCAGCCGTTTTCGCGCGTGGAATCGTCCAGGCCAATCCAGCAGGTGAGATGGGCGAGAGGCGTGGTACGTGTCCAGTAGGAATAGTCCTGATGCCAGGCCACTACGCC
This sequence comes from Candidatus Acidiferrum sp., assembly GCA_041482215.1. GTDB lineage: Bacteria > Acidobacteriota > Terriglobia > Acidiferrales > UBA7541 > Acidiferrum. The sequence continues at coordinate 15,424 of JBGPDI010000037.1, forward strand.
GCCGTGGCGCGCGGGTTTGCAAAAGAGCTGATCGTGCCAGAAGCGCACCGGGCCGCCCAACAACTGTGACGCAGGCACGAGGAACGCCGGGTTCCAAAGCAGATCGTGGAGACCGGGCAGAACACGCCAGGCACCCAAAGCGTGAAAAACAACGCGGTTCGGATCCGTCGATTCGTTGGAGTGGTATTCATGAAACAAATGCCGGCCGGGATGCGCCGGGTCCATCAGTTGTTCCAATTCCGCGCGCAAAACTTCCACTTGGTCGTCCGTCAGAATGCGAACGCCCTTCAGGTAGCCATTTTCGCGGAAGAATGCGAGCTGCTCTTCGCTCAAGCGGTAGCGGTCCCAGTCGGCGGAGTTAGAGGAGTTAGCGAACAATTTGCTTAGGGGTTGATGGTGATGAGATAAGTCTTCGGTCATAGTGGAATTCTGCCGACGAAAAAGTTGAGCATCGAGCGCCTGCCGCTAAACGAAGTCGAAAGCGCTCGCGAGTTTGCATCTTAAATGAGTCGCGCGCGAAAACAAAGTTCTGCCTTCCTGTAGCCGTGGAACCTATTTAGACACAGCGTGATGGTCGTAACTGATGGCGCGCGTGATTTTCCACGCGCCGTCTTTGTATTGCCACAGGTGAATGAATTTTCCTTCGCCGACTGGCTCGGTATCCTCGTGACCTGGGTGGTGGAAGCGGTGAACACCCATTTCGACTGCGCCGTAGCCCTTCATGTAGTGGACTTGCAGTGATCCGGGAACGAGTTCGCGGGTCACTCTGCCGCAGATGTTTTTCTTTACGCTCTCGGTCAAATTGACTTTGCCGAGAGTTACACCGCCTTGATCGTGATAAAACTCGACGTCGTCGACGAAAAAGCTGCTGAATTTTTCCAGATCGCACCGGTTATAAGAATCAAAAAGTGCGGCGTCGAGTGCGGTGATGGCTTTGTCGAGTTCTTGCTGCGACTTGATGTTTTCCAAAGCTGGAACGGTTTGGGCCCCCACCCGTGCAGTGAACAATGCGAGCAGTGGCAAGAGCAACGCAATCCGTGAAAGAGCAGAATATTTCTTCATCGAGAACTCCCTTTGCTGGGAATGAGTAGCACTGGGGTATACGGGGTTTAGGTGCGAAATGTTCCGGCAGAGCAGCTGGCCTGCCTTATCTAAGCGACGCTTGTCGGGCGGTTTCGGGAGGCAGTAGAATGGGATGCTTGCACATTGAGGAGGGAAGTCGCCATGGCTACTGCTGAGCAGATTGTCCACGTTTCTGAGTTCACCAACGAACCGTTCATCGATTTTTCGAAAGCGGAGAACCGGACGCGGATGGAAGAAGCGCTAAAGAAGGTTAAGGCGGAGTTTGGGCGCGAATACCCGATGTGGCTGAACGGGCAAAAAGTGGTGACTGCGGACAAGCGCACGTCGACAAACCCTTCGCGGCCGGCGGAGGCGATTGGCGTTTTCCAGAATGGCACAGCGGAGATGGCGCGGCAAGCGGTGGAAGACGCGCACAAGTATTTTGACACTTGGAAGAAGGTGCCATCACAGGAGCGGGCGAAGTTTCTTTTTCGCGCGACGCAGATCATTCGCGAGCGGAAACATGAGTTGAATGCGCTGGTGTGCTACGAAGTGGGCAAGACGTGGCCCGAGGCGGACGCGGACATCGCGGAGACAATCGACTTCCTGGAATATTACGGGCGGGAAATGCTGCGGCTGGGCGAGCCACAAAAGCTGGTGCCGATGCGCGGGGAACGCAACTACCTGGTTTATATTCCGCTGGGTGTGGGCGTGGTGATTCCGCCGTGGAATTTTCCGTGCGCGATCATGGCGGGGCTGGTGTGCGCGTCGCTGGTGACGGGAAACACGGTGGTGCTGAAGCCGGCGGCGGATTCACCGACGATTGCGGCGAAATTCATTGACATTCTTTTTGAGGCGGGCGTGCCGAAGGAAGCGGTGAATTTCATCACCGGACCGGGCAGCGTGATTGGCGATGTGCTGGTGCAGCATCCGAAGACGCGGTACATCGGGTTCACGGGCTCGAAGGAAGTGGGGCTGCGGATCAGCGAGTTTGCGGGGAAGACCGTACCCGGGCAGATGTGGATCAAACGCACGGTGCTGGAGATGGGCGGCAAGGACGGAATCGTGGTGGACGAAGAGGCAGACATTGACGCTGCTGTGGAAGGTACCTGGCAGGCGGCGTTTGGTTATCAGGGGCAAAAGTGTTCGGCGTGTTCGCGGGTGATTGTTTCGGAGAAGATCTACGACACGTTTGTGCAGAAGCTGGTGGAGCGCACGAAGAAAATCACGGTGGGACCGAGTGACGATCCGGGGAATTACATGGGCCCCGTGATCAGCCAGTCCGCAATGAAAACGATTCTGGATTACATCGAGGTGGGGAAGAAGGAAGGGAAGCTGTTGACGGGCGGGAAGCGCGCAGCGGGCGACGGGTATTTTATCGAGCCGACGATTATTGGAGACGTGGATCCACATGCGCGGCTGGCGCAGGAGGAAGTGTTTGGCCCGGTGCTGGCGGTGATCAAGGCGAAGAATTACGACCAAGCGCTAGAGATTGCGAACAATACCGAATTTGGATTGACGGGCGCGGTGTACTCGAAGAACCCGGAGAAGATCAAGAAGGCGGAAGAAACCTTTCACGTGGGGAATCTTTATCTGAATAGGAAGTGCACGGGGGCGATGGTGGGAGCGCATCCGTTTGGCGGATTTAATATGTCGGGGACGGATTCGAAAGCCGGCGGGAAAGATTATTTGCTGCTGTTCATGCAAGGGAAGTCGATCGCGGAAAAAGTTTAGGGGCAAGGTTCAGTTGGCGTTGCGCGGTCGCATGCCGAAACCGTAGCGCAGCATCGCGTACGCTATGGGGCCTGAAAGAATGAGCCAGGGCGCCCAGCGAAAAACGAATGCGCCGCTGTAGTAGACCTTTACTGCGCACAACAAAAACGGAAACACAATGATGTACAACATGCCCAGCGAACCGCCGGGAACCTGGAATGGCCGCCGGGCACCGGGCATTTTTCGCCGCAAACGCCACACAGCAAATAACATCAGGAGCGTGGTGGCGATACGCGCCCAAATGTATATGTCCACCAATTGCACGACCGAAGCGCCTGCTAAGACGCAATAGACCACCGTGGAAACCGCGATGGCCCTGACAGGCGTGCCGTAGCGCGGGTCGATTTTGGAAAGCCATTGCGGAAGGTAGCCGTCTTCGGCCATGGTCTGAGGAATCCGCGTAGTGAAAAGAATGGTGCAATTGGACAGCGCGGCCGTTCCCAGAATCGAAGCAAGCAACATGAGCGCGCGCAAGAAAGGTCCACCGATCTGACCAGCTGATTCCACGATATAGCCAGTTTTCCATTCGTGCCAGTTTCCGAGCGCAGCCAAAGCCAGAGTTCCCGGAAGAAGATACGTAAGCGTGACCAGCGGAGTATTCCAGACGAGCGCACGCAAAAATGTTTTTGAGCCGCCTTCGATTTCTCCGCTCACGCAGGAGAGCTGCTCGAAGCCGGCATAGTTCCACATGGCCAGCGCCAGTCCCGCACCGAAGACGGTGCCAAGAGGCCTACCCGGAGGGACGAGAGGGAGCATCGGATTGAATTTCCAATGCAGCAGCGCGGCAAGACACATCCAGAGAACGGGAATGAGAATCAGAACTTGCATGACCGTGGCGGTCCATCCAGCAGCTTGAATCCCACGCGCATTTAGATAAGCGAATCCACAGAGAAAAACACAAGCGAGCGCCCACTTCCAGATACCAGTAAGTCCAGGAATGTAATTCGAAAGATAATCCACGAGCAACACGCCGTAGAGGCTGTTGAGCAAGAAAGTGCCGGCCCAATTCCACCATCCTGCCTGAAAACCCCAGAAGTCACCGAAGGCCGCACGCACCCAACGGTAGAATCCGCCTTGAACAGGCAAAAGGCCGTTCAATTCGCTGGCGGCGAGCGAGACAGGCACGCTCCAGAACAGCGGCACAAAGGCGAGGAACAGGATTGCCACGCCAGGTCCGCAAAGTGAGTAAATGTCTTCGTAGCCGAACGGTCCACTTGCGCAATAACCGTAAAACACGGCGAGCAGCGGGAGGAAACCGAGCTTTCGAAGAGAAGTGGCGGAAGGCGATGCGGTCGGCGAAGAGGAGGAAGAATGGCTCATCAACGCTGGCCTGCTAGACTTCTTTGCGCGAAACGGCCTTGAGTACGCGAAATACGGGATAGCTCAGAACGAGCATGCCTAGCGCTAAAGGGGCGTTTTTCTGGTCGGTGACAATCGAGCCGATTAAAAAAAGGATTGAGGCGGCGAGGGCGATTCCGGTGGTCCAGGGATAGCCCCACGCGCGATAGGGGCGTGCCATTTGCGGTTCTTTTCTTCTGAGGGTGAAGAGAGAAAAATAAGAAAGAGTGTAGTTGGCGACGAAGAAGAAAGAGAGCATGGCGACGATGCGTTCGAAGGCGCGACCACTGAGAAAAGCGATGAGGACGAAAAGGATGCCGACGATGGTGCTGAGGAGGAGAGAAACCGTTGGAGTTCCACCGGCGTTGACTTTTGTGGCGCGGCGAAAAAATAGGCCGTCGCAGCTCATGGCGTAAAGAGTGCGCGTGCAGAAAAGTTGGTTGGCGTTCATGCAGCTCAACATGGAAATGAGCATGATGGAGCGGATGATGGGATCGCCGAGGCTGCCGAAGACTAGGTCAGCGACGGAGCCAAGGACAAAATTATTTCCGGCGAGATCTTTCATGGGCAGGATGTAGAGGGCGACAAGATTGAGCAGCAGATAGATTCCCATGATGGAGAAGACGCTTCCAAAAATGCCGCGCGGAATGTCGCGGCCGGGATTGCGAACTTCTTCGCCGAAGTAAATGATGCCGTCCCAACCGTCGACGGTGTAAATCACTGCTTGCAGGCCGAGCATGATGGCGATGGCTAGAGGCCAGCCTGTTGGCATCGGAAGCGTTGACGCGCCAGATTCGCTCGCGACTTTATGCGCGGGACCGCCGAGAAGAAAACAGGCGATTACTAGGATTAAGAAAGCGCCGGTCTTCATGGCTGCGGTAGAAAGCTGCGCGCCGCTGCCCCATTTGATTCCGCGCCACTGCAGGACGCCGAAACCGAAAATGATGACGATGGAACCGATTTCCATTTTTGAGGTGCCGGCGAGAATGGGGAAAAGGTGGCCGCTGTATTCGGCGATGACGATGGCGACGGCGGCCGCAGTGCCGCAAGTGGAGAGCCAGTCGCTCCAGCCGACGATAAAACCGGCGTAATCACCGAGTGCGCGGCGGGAGAAATTGTATTGGCCACCGCTGCGGGGAATGGCGGCGCCGAGTTCGGCCATGGAAGATGCGCCGGAGAGTGCATAGAGTCCGCCGAGAACCCAGATTCCGAGGAACATCCACGCGTTGGGGAGAAGCTTGGCGACGTCGCCTGGCTTTCGAACGATGCCGGCGGAGATGGTGTTGCCGATAGCCGCAGCCATGCCGAACCACATGCCTAGGACTTGAAGCAAGCCGCCACGGCTGACGGGGGGAGCGGCGGCGGTTGTGGGAGAGGCGTCGGAAGATTCGGGCAATGTGAGTCTCGGAGTGCGCGAAATGCAGCCATCATATCGGGGGGAGGAGAAAAAGCAAGCTGGAAGTAAGAAAGAACAGCGTTTTAAGTTGTTAGTTTTAAGTTCCTAGTAAAAGGCAGGAAAGAGATTTTCTGAGTTGTTCTTTTGATGGCTACTTTGGCGTGCCGACGAAATTCCATTTGCCCCAGGAGAAAGACTCGTAAATGGGGACGAAATGAGCGCGGGCGATTTTTTTTATGAGCTCAGGCTGGCCGAGCCATTGCTCGTACGTGCGGATTTCGTACTCGGTCATGGTGGCGAACGCGTCCATTTTCTTGGAGAGGCGGCGAACGGGAGTGATTTCGGAGATGAGGTGGACAAAGGTGAGGAATGGAGTACGCCAAGGCTCGACAAACATGACGCGGCCGTTTTTCCCGAGGACGCGCTGCATTTCGGAAAAAGTCTTGTCGAGATCGCCGGGCAGAGTGGGGAGATGATGGAGACCGCCCTGGACGATGAGGATGTCTTTGCTGCGATCGGGGAAGGGAAGTTCGCGGCAATCGGCGACGGTGCACTTCGCGGAGCCTTTGAATTGCGCGAGGAGGCGGGGTGAGAGGTCGACACCTTCGATGCGAGTGAAGCCGAGCCTCTGGAGGGCAATGAGGCCGTTGCCGCGGCCGCAAAAAAGTTCGACGATTTCAGCATCGCGCGGCCATTCACGGGCGCCCAAGCGATTGAGCCGGGCGATAAACTTTTGAATTTCTTGCTCGGGAGTTTCAAAACGGAGATAGGCGGCTTCCCAGGGATCAGGAGTGAGCGCGTTCGAAGCGTCGTGATTGAGATTGGTGGCGCTATTTTTCATTTGGAGCGAAGGTAACTTTGAATTATGCACTGGCAGTCTCCCATAGTTTGCGAAACTTTTCGAGGCGGGAGGTGAACGGTCGCGGCGGACGCTAGACGAGCAAGAAAGTCTAAATTTAAAGGCCTCACACGTAACCCGATATCAATCAGTGCGACGAGAGGTTGGTGGAGGGGGCTTTCGGTAGTTCGCGTGATGAAATGTTAGAGCGAGCGAGTTATTATGGGTCCCCGTATGAGCACAACTCTGACTTCCGATGGCACGATGCCTGAAGCGATTGGTGGATTGCGCCCGGTCGAAGTGTCGGTGGTGATTCCTTGCCTGAATGAGGCCAACTCGCTGGCATTTTGCGTGGACAAGGCAGTGAGGGCTATGGATGCCGCGGGGCTTAGGGGTGAAGTGATTGTAGCCGACAACGGATCCACGGATGGCTCGATTCAGATTGCGGAAGAGCATGGGGCGCGGGTGATTCGCGTGGCAGAGCGCGGGTATGGGGCGGCGCTGCGTGCGGGGATTGGGGGATCTCACGGGCAGTTCATCATCATGGGAGATGCGGACGACAGCTATGACTTTAGCGATGTGCCGCGATTCGTGGAAAAACTTCGAGAAGGTAATGAGCTGGTGATGGGAAACCGGTTTCGGGGTGGAATCAAGCCGGGCGCGATGCCGAAGCTGCACAAGTATTTTGGCAATCCCGGGCTTACCGCTTTGCTCAATACCCTTTTTCACGCGCACATCGGGGATAGTTACTGCGGGATGCGGGGATTCACGCGCGGTCTCTATGACCGGCTGGATCTGCGAAGTTCGGGGATGGAATTTGCGCTGGAGATGGTGATCAAATCGGCGCAAATCGGGGCGCGCATCTCGGAGATTCCCATTATTTTGTGGCCGGACAAGCGGGGCCGCGCGCCGCATCTGCGAAGTTTTCGAGACGGTTGGCGCAGCTTGCGGTTCATGCTGCTGTATGCGCCGAATTGGCTTTTTCTGCTGCCCGGTACAACGCTGGTATTAGCTGGGCTGTTTATCGTGTTCTGGTTGTTGCCGGGGCCGCGCTATATTTCGCCGCGCGTAGGGCTGGACATTCACACCATGATTTTCGGAGTGATCTTCACACTGCTCGGCGTGCAGATTCTTTCGATCGGGGCATTTGCAAAAGTATTCAGCTACGCGGCACGGTTTGATCGGGGGTCTGTTTCCCTGAAGCGCGTGCTGAAACGAGTGACGCTGGAAACTGGTTTGCTTTTGGGCGGCGGCCTTTTCCTGATGGGATTCGCGGGATGCGCGTGGATTACTTGGCAATGGGCCGCGAGCGGTTTTGGTGAGTTGCAGGCGGTGCGGCAGGTGCTGTTCTGGTCGATGTGGCTTTTTCTGGGGTTGCAGATAATTTTTGCAGCGTTCTTCTTGAGCATGCTGGGCATCAGCAGAGAGACGTTTATTGGGGACTATGATTTGAAGTAGCTTTGCATTCCTTGGCGGAGGCGAGTGCGAGCGCGTTACAGATTATGACGCATCGAAAGAGAAAAAGTTCGCGATGCTTTAAGGTTCTGGTGCTGCGACTGGTGGTTGGTAGGGGATGAGTTCGGTGTTGTCGGTGTCGGGCTCCACTAGCCAAATCTGGCGATCTTTGAAGTAATTGAAGAGTTTGGCGTTTTGTGCGTGGTCGAGTTCGCGGGCCCAGAGGACTTTGGCGTTATCTATTTCCGCTCCGTTGTAGACCCACTCGTCGTGCAGGTTGTGATCTTCCTCGTAGCGCACCATGATCAGGTGTTTTCCCGGAGTATGAGAGAGTGTTTCGGCGATTGCGGCGCGGCTAGGGTCGCCCTGACAAGTCCATTCCAACGGATCGCAGATGTGGTGCCGGACGGAGAAAGTTACTTCCGTGGCGAGAAGACAGACGACAGCCCAGGAAAGTGCCAGACCGAGAGGGCGTCTGCGGAGACGAAAAGTACGCAAGTGGCGGATGGCTTGGACGAGCAGGAGATAAATTGCGCACGTGAGTGGCGCGGCGTAGTGGGGGAAAGACCAGATTGAAGTCAGATAGGCCATGGTGCCGAGCAAGAAGATGAGAAGCGGCAAGCGCATTCTTCGGTCACGAAAAACGAAGGGAAGTGCCGGCAGCAGAAGAAGCGTTCCCCACCAGAAATAGGTAGTGCCACCGCGCGTCAGCTTTTCGGTAGAAACTCTTTGAACGTCCTGCCAGGTGTTTTGGTAATCGTCGCGTTCCCAACCGTTGTAGAAATCTTCGAACTGTTGATTGTGATACACGAGCGGCGCTTTGGGATGATCCCAGAGGAACAGTCCCATCGAGCGATAGGTGCGCGAATTCAGCACATGGGGAAAGAGCAATGCGTTGCCCGTGAGGCGCCAGTTGTAATAGCCGATGAAGCCGGTGGTCAACACAAGGATGATGGCCAATGGTGCGAGAACTTTGTTGATGCGCGTTCGCGGAGAAACAGGAAATCTTGTCTTTCCCGCAAACCACCAGAGGAACCACCCACCTACGGGAAAGCAGAAAATTATGCCTTCATAGGGCCGTGTGTTGGCGAGGACGGCGATTCCCAGTCCGAGCAGCATCGCATCGCGGGTGCGAGCGCGGCAATCAATTCGCGGCATCGCACCGAGCACGAGTGCTCCCCCGATGGCGGCGACGGCTCCGCCCCAATAGCTGTTCATCCAATAGCTGGCGATGCCGAATTTCATCGCGACTAAGACTGCCCCGAGAAATGCCCACCTCGCGGGAAGCCACGCTTGCAGCATCCACAGAATTGCCGCACACATGGCAGCGGCGCTGAGTAGAACACCGATCCAAGGATTTGTAAGCAATTGCCCTAGCGCGAGGATGGCGCCCTGCCCGGGGGGATATTTTGAGGCGTAGGCGGGAAACCAGTTGATGTGGAAAGATTCGAAACTGATCCACATCGGATGAGTAGGATTTGCGAGGCGACCGTGAGCGAACGTGTCGGCCATGAGGAGATAACTGTATTCATCATGGATTCCGGGGACCGGGACTGGGAGTTGCGGAAGGAGAGCCAGGCGGAGGGCAATGACGATGACAAAAATGGTCAGGATCGACACGCTCTTGTGTGACGCGAGGCGCGAAAGGAGACACTCGATGAAGCGGAAGGCTCTTACTGAGAGGCGAGGTAAAAATATGGTAACGATGGAGAAGCAGATTGTTAAGCCGAGGACCACGCGGAGCGCGTGAGGCACACGCGGCAATAGAGTGTCAATGAGCGCAGACATTTAGAGTATCAGTTTACCGTCTGGGATTGTGGCATGAGGTGGGAGAAGTGGAAAGAGCGCCCCGCCCATCTGCAGCGAACGGGCTGTATAGGGCGTAGAGCGGAGTTAGCGCTCGATGTCGATTTCAGTGGTGCGATTTGGATCTTGTGGCGCTGGTTGAGCTGCAGGCTTGGCGCGGGGACGATCTTCAATGAAATCGGCCATCTCCAGTCGCAAGTTTCCAGCGTTTGTGGAATAGGTCAAACCAGTTTCGAAATCCACGATTCCGGCACGAATGAGCTTGTCAATCTCACCATCGAAGTACTGCATGCCTTCGGTGCTGCCATCGCGCATTGCATCGAGCAACGACTTACCGTCGCTTTCGCCTTTTTCGATGTATTCCCTGGTGCGCATGGTGGACTTGAGGATCTCAACAGCAGCGACGCGGCCTTTCCCGTCTTTGCGCGGAAGAAGGCGCTGCGAAACGATACACCGGAAAGCTTTCGAGAGGCGCGAGCGAATGCCCTGCTGGTCGGAAAGAGGAAATACTCCGACGATGCGTTCCACGGTCTTGGAAGCATCAATGGTGTGAAGAGTGGAAAGCACGAGGTGGCCGGTCTCGGAAGCTTCCAGTGCGATCTCAATGGTCTCGCGATCGCGCATTTCGCCGACGAGGATAACTTTCGGAGCTTGGCGCAAGGCGGCGCGCAAGGCTAACGCGAAACTTGGCGTGTCTGTGTGCAGCTCGCGCTGATGAACAGTAGATTTCTTGTGGCGATGCAAGAACTCGATGGGATCTTCGATCGTGAGGATGTGATAGGCCTTATCCTCGTTCATTTTATCGAGGACAGCCGCGAGCGTGGACGATTTGCCGGAACCCGTGGGACCGGTGACGAGGACGATACCGTTCCGAAGTTCCACGACCTCCTTCAAAACATCAGGGAGATGCAATTCCTGAAATCCGGGAATCTTATCGGGAATCACGCGCATGATTACGGCACAACTGCCGCGTTGGCGGAAAACGTTGACGCGGAAACGGGCGACGCCGGCGATGCCATACGAAACATCGGCGGAGCCATCCTTATCGAGCTTGCTGAGCTGGGTATCGTTCTTTCCGATGATGTCGTTGGCGATGTACTTGGTGTCGTCCGGGCTTAGACATTCGAGCCCCTTGTACTTCAGCTCGACGAGCTGGCCGCTGACTTCGACTTGAGGAGCGCGGCCGGGCGAGAAAATCAGATCGCTGACGTGTGGACTGGACTTCAACATGGCGGTGACGAGTTGCGCGGTGTGGATCTTCCTTTGCGCAGCGGGTGCCGAGGAAGGCGCCGGTGTTTGCGCAGGCACTACCTGCGGCGGCAAAGTTTGCGTCGTTGTACCCATGAATTGATTTGTGTCCTTTCGAGGCCCGAGAAGGGGAGAGTGGACCGCGTGCAGTGCTGCCAGGTCTCTCGCTCTTGCAACACCTTCATTGTAAGGGAAAGGAAGTCGGTGTGATGACGGCGCTTGCGCGTGATTTCGTGAGAATTACTGGCCGGAAGGACAGGGTATCTAAAAGAAAAACGCGGTGGCCCCGAGTGAATGCGACGAGGGCCACCGCGAAATTTGATGGATGGGCGTGCTGCCTTGTTCTAAACGCTGGATTATGGTTTTGAAGCACCGTCAATGAACGTGGCGATGTTGGCTTTGAGCTTGGCCAGATCCTCATCGCGAAGATACATCATGTGTCCGGCATCGTAATACTGAAGGTGAATATTTTTCTGGAGCTTATCGGGCAGGCCGAGGTGCTCCATGGTGTATTCGGTAGCCAGAAAAGGCGTGGCGAGATCGTAAAAGCCATTTTCGACTTCGATTTGCAGATGCGGGTTGGTGATCATGGCCTGGATCAGATCGCCTTCTACGTTTGGCGAACCGGGGAATCCGAAATTATCGCCAGCGCCGCGGTGCTTCCAATCCCAATTGTTGCCGGCTTCATCCGAGCCGGTGTGATAGACCTTGTCTTGTCCAAACTTCAGCTCGTCACGAACGTAGTTGTTCCACGCGGCAGTGAAGGGACCGGTTATGGAAGTGTCCTGGGGATCGTATTCGGCGTATTCGCCCAGCAAATCGTAACTCCATCCGGAAAAACGCGCGTCAAGGCGTCCAGTGGTCAGGCCGCGGCTGCGCTGCAATTCCTTCATGAACTGCGGCAGGTTTACGCGAATATTGGCTTTGACGAGGTATTCTTCGCCAAGGCCGGTGAAGCGAGCGAGTTTTTTCGCGACGGCGGATTTTTCCGCTTCACCGAGCTTTGAGCCTTTCATCAGCGCATCGGCGTAATCCGACTGTGCGTACTTTCGCGCTTCGTCGAGAAATGAATATAAATTGTCGGGCCGGTCCTTCAGCACTTTGTGATACCAGGCCGTAGCCGCGTAGCTGGGCAGATAAAAGATGTACGGCATATCTTCGCCCGCGTTGAACGAAATGGTTCCTAGATCGAGCACGGAGGAGATCAACACGATGCCGTTGAAATAAAGGCCGTCGTGCGACTGCAAATAATTGGAAAGCGCGGCGGAGCGGAAGGTGCCGTAGCTTTCGCCGATAAGAAATTTTGGCGAATTCCATCGGCTGTTGCGGCTGATGTAGGTGTTCACGAATTGCGCGAGGGATTTGACGTCCTGATCCACGCCCCAGAAATCCTTGTCCTGTGCTTTGCCAACGGCGTGGCTGAAACCTGTTCCGATGGGATCGACGAAGACCAAATCCGTTTTATCGAGCAGACAGTAAGGATTCTCGGAGAGTTTGTAGGGAGCAGGAGGCGTGGCATCGGCGTTCACGGTGATGACGCGACGCGGCGAGAAAGATCCCATGTGCAGCCAAACGGAGGAAGACCCTGGACCGCCGTTGTAAACGAACGAAATGGGACGCTGGCTAAGATCTTTCAGATCGCTGCGAGTGTAGGCGGTGTAATAAATGAGCGCCGTGTTCTCGTCTTTTTCGTTTTTCAGGAGAATTGTCGCGGCGGTGGCCTTGTATGGAATCGTCTGCCCGCCAATCTTGATGCTGTGGTCAGTGACGGAAGATTCTTCCTTGGGCGTGGGAGCAGCGACCGCATCGGCGGGCTTATCGGCAGGCTTGGCATCCTTGTCCTGAGCCATGGCGCCGAGAACAGTCACGTTGCTCAGTAGAAGGATTGCTGCGATCACATTGGCCCGAAAAGGAACGATCATGTTTCTGGTCTCCTTGGACAATTTGAATTGCTATGGGTTGCGAGGGTTTCGATTCTAGCTGGCTCTTCGAGCATCTCAAAGCGCAATTGCCGAGACCACGCATCATTTCCTCTCGTCTCTCCTCGCTTGATCCCATAAAACTGCCGCTTACTCCTGCGAACCACTTGGCACAAAGGAAGAAAAACGTAGTTCCACAGGCGGTATCATTTTTCGGGACAGATAGTACGAGGGAAAATTGAAAAAAAATCTACTGCTCGGGCATCCGCTGCTGGCGTCATGCGCCCTCGCCGCCCTGGTAGCGCTTGTGCTTGCTGGTGTGGTTTGGTCTGGCTTGCTCGAATCCGCGGAGCTCGAAGGCTATGACCTGCTCGTTTATCGCCGCGGTTACCCCGCTCTGCCCGCTAATCTAGTAATTGTGGATTTTGACGAGGCTTCGGTCGCGGCTCTGGCTTGCTACCCGATCCCGCGCAACTCCGTTGACGATGTGCTCGAAACAGTGGAGGCGGGAAAGCCTCGCTACGTCGGCTTTGATGTATGGCTGACGGAACGGCGCTGCGGTGATCCTGACAATGGGCGGTTGGCGCTTGATCTTTCGCGTTCCCACAACGTCATTCTCACCGACAGTTTCCCTGCGCAAGATCGCGCCGATGATGCCATTCCCGTCGAGCTGCGAGATCACGCGCTCGAAGTCGCGTTCGGAGACGTACCCGTGGACGCTGACGGAAAAATCCGGCGTATGTTTGTAGGGCACAAAAACCAAACTGCGTTTGAGGCTTCCTTTGCCGCGGCTGTCGCCAGCTACTACACCGGCGAGTCGCTCCGCAGTTGCGGCCCACGTGCGTTGTGCCTGGGGAAGAATCAAATTCCACTGAACGGGCCGCGACGCGATACGTTTCTTATTGGATATTGGGCAGCCACGCCGTCCAATGAGATCTCAGCCATCAATGTGTTGCGCCCTGGTTTCGATCCATCCATTTTCAATGGGAAAATTGTCCTCGTCGGGCAGAGTAATTCCAAGAGCGGCGATCTTTATACGACGCCCGAATTTCGCTTCCATGAACTAGGCAAAGGCCGCGCGCTACTTTCCGGTGTCGAGATTCAAGCGGCGGCCATCGAAACGCTTCTGAGCGGTCCGACGATTCGCGTACTCGACCGAGTTCCTCAGTGGAGCTTGAACCTTCTCCTGATATGGCTGGTCACCGCGCTTCTCGTCACCGTGCGTCCAACCTTCAGTATCCCCGCCGTTCTGGCCGGAATTTTTGGCGGGTATTTGCTGGCGCAAACGATGTTCTCGGAGCACCAGCTGTGGGTTCGCTTCGTCACTCTGGAGGCAGGAATGCTGCTCGCGACTCCCGTCGGCGTCGGTTATCGCTTTCTGGAAGAACGGCGGCTCAAACGGTTTGCCGAGGCAGAGCGGCACGAAGTAATGAGCTTGTTCGAACGCTACGTTTCGCCTGACGTCGCCGCGGAGATTTGGCGCCGCCGCGACGAGATCGTCCTCGCCGGGCAGGAGCGCATGGCCACGGTCCTCTTTTCCGATATTCGAAATTTCACGGCACTCACCACCGGCAAGAACTCCAGTGAAGTTCTCGCATGGCTCAACAACTATCTGAACGCCATGAGCGAAATCGTGGACGCCAACCGCGGCTTCCTGAATAAATTTATCGGCGATGGAATCATGGTCATTTTCGGAATTCCACTCAGCGAAGGCATCGAGCAGGACGCTTGCCGCGCCGCTAGAACCGCTGCGCAAATGATTCAGCGGGTCGAAGAGCTCAACGCGAAGCGCCGGCCCGAATGGCCCGAGTTGAAGATTGGCATCGGCATTCACACTGGGCGGCTCACGGCGGGAAATGTGGGCGCTCGCAACCGGCTGGAATATTCGGTGATCGGCGAAACGGTGAATCTGGCTTCCCGGTTGGAATCACTCACCAAGGAGTTCAAGACCAATATTGTCCTGAGCCCGATCACCCAGCAGTTCGTCCGCTCACAATTTGAAACCGTGGAGCTTGGCGAATCCTCGGTGCGCGGTTTCGACGGCGAAATGCCGTTCTACACGCTGCAGTCCAAGATTTCGGCGTGACGCTGTTTCTGGATGGTTGAGCTTGATTACTCGGCCGGTCACGATCCCAAAATCATTATTTTTTTCGAAGTAGAAGCAGGAGAGAATCTCCGGCCGCAGTTCCATCAAGAGAAATCGAGCTGCAATCGTCAACGATCCAATCCGCGCCAGCTTCTAATAGCTCCGCATCTTCCGCAGTCGTTCGCAGCGCAATCACACGCGCTCCGGCTGCTTTGCCGGCACGGATGCCAGCGGGAGCATCCTCAATCACGACGCAGTCAGCGGCGAGCACGCCCAGAAACTGCGCGCCTTTCCGATAAGGTTCGGGGTCCGGCTTGCCGTGCTTCACATCGGTTGCAGTGACGAGGTGCTTGGGTCGCGGCAGTCCAGCCACCGCGATGCGCACACCTGCCAACTGACGCGTGCAGGAAGTAACGATGGCCCAGCGTTCCAGCGGGAGCGCTCGAAGGAACTCCATCGCGCCAGGCAACGGAATGACGCCCTCTACGTCGGCAATTTCGCGTCGCTCCATTTCACGATTTTCCGCTTCGTGATCCACATCGGGTAGAAGTTCGCGAAGTGTGGTGATGCTCGGCCGCCCGTGGGCCTTTTTTACAACCTCGTCAGCGTCGAAGCCATGTTCTCCTGCCCACGCGGCCCACACACGAGCCACTGCCGGAGTCGAATCCACCAGTACGCCATCCATGTCAAAGAGGACACCTCGAACCTCTATAGAAGTCATGATTCATCATAAACAGAACGAGTTCGATTGCGAAACCAGGTTGGAAAATACATAGATTGGGGTGGGAGACGGGGATTGAACCCGCGACATTCGGTGCCACAGACCGACGCTCTACCAGCTGAGCTACTCCCACCGCCGTGCGACAACCTTAGTTTACGCTAATTCCCACCCATCGAAAAGTGGGTGCAGACGTTCCATCTAAGGCACCATTCCTTCTATCTCGCCTCAATCCGTAACCATGCTGTTGGTATTCTGGATGTTACGAGAATGACTCAAGCGACCTTACCGATACCTGTTACCGCGGACGCCTCTGCCTCTGTCGCGCCTGGACCATTCCAGCTCTATTTTTCCCGCTTCACTTCCGGATCTCCTGAACGGTGGAATTTTACAACCGCTTGCGGCTTACTCGCGCTAATCATTATCTGGGCCGCTTTATTTCACGCTACCTGGGCTACGTGGGGCAACTTGACGATCGACTCCGGGCACGAGATGTACGTCCCAACGGTGCTCTCGGAAGGAAAGACGCTCTATCAGGATGTATGGTTCATGTATCCTCCGCTCGCGCCGTACTTGAACAGCTTTCTTTTCCGTCTCTTCGGCGTGCACTTGAACGTACTCTACTGGGCGGGCTCGCTTTCAGCGCTTGGCTCAGCGATTTTTCTCTACCTTGCAGGGATGCGGTTGTCTTCCTGGCTGGCAGGATGGAGCGCAGGAGCCGTGCTGCTCTTTGAAGCGTTTCATCCCTCCATTTTTAGCTTTCCTTTGCCATATAGCTATAACGCCGCCTACGGATGCTTGAGCGCCTGCTTATTTGTCTGGTTGGTTGCTGGTGCCTCTACATCCCGGGGATGGGGTTGGATGCTCGGCGCCGGAATGGCCGCCTCCGCCGCTTCACTGCTCAAATTGGAGTTCGGGTTGGCCTGCTATCTAACACTGGCGCTCCTGATCGTGGCGCGCAGTTTTCAGCAGCGTTCCTGGAGGTCTATCCCCAGAGACGTGATCTCCATTCTGCCCGGAGTCGTGATTTGTGCTGTGGTCATCCGCTGGATGATATCGATAGCTGGGGTGAGCTTCATCCTGCAGGAAAATTTCATGACTTGGCCGACTTCTTATTTCATGAAAGCCTACGGTAAATTTTGGCTCGCGCAAACTGGCTTTAACCTGTCAGTTCTAGCGTTTGCAGAAGCTGCGAAGCGCACTATGGTCTTTCTGGGGTTCTGGCAAGGGCTGCATCTAGTCTTTACCTGGAAGCGTACCGAGAGTCGTTCCGTTCTTCTCAGAGCGTTGCTCTTCGCGGCCACCCTAATTTACATCGCGATTTTCGTTCCTTGGGGCGATGTGTTGCGCGTGACCTTCTTTCCTCAAGACATGCTCTCGTACGTTTGCCTGGCAGCGCTAGCCGCCACATTGTATTTCTGGCGGCAGCCCGATTCCCAGGGCAATTCCGGATCGATCCTCTTGCTAATCTTTTCTAGTCTCTTGGCGTTTCGAATCTTGTTCAGGATGTCTCCGTGGGACTATCCCATTTTTTACAACGGCCCAGTAGTTCTCTCTTTTCTGTTGCTATTGCTTCCGATGATTCCTCGGACCGGCAAATCAGCCCGCTCCGTTCTACTAGCAGAGTTGCTGGTTTGTCTGGGGTGCGTGGTGGTGCCTGCGCTTTACACGCGAAAGGTCTTGAGCGAAACAGCAGGCTGGGTGCCTTTGACGACGGAGCGTGGAACGATCAACGTCAAACCGAATCTGGCGGAGCAATATAAGGCGGGCATCCAATTCATGAAGGAGAAGGACGCCAAGGGCGAAGCTGTTCTCTCCGTGCCGGAGGATGTCAGTCTCTATTTTCTTTCGGGAACGCATTGCCCCACCCGCATTCTCCAGTTCACGCCCGGTGTTCTGGTTCCGGGAAAAATGACCGAAGAGACCATTAGACAAATCGAGCAAAAGCCAGTGCGCTATCTGATCTGGTCCACGCGCCTCTTTCCGGAGTACGGTGTTCTGAGGTTCGGGACCGATTTCGATCAAACCATGGGCCGTTACCTGACCACTCACTACCGGCGTACGGAACATTTAGCGCCTAATAGCGTGAGGTTGGGCGAATGGAATGCGTATGTGTGGGAACGCGTTCCGGAAGCTGAATATCAATTGCGGGCAGTGAAGCCATGATTCCTACAGTACATTTGGCCGACTCAACGTTGGCGAGACATGTGCATCCGGCGCAGTGGGTACGGCTGTGAACAAGTCTACGATTAAAGAGTATTTCGATCGCGTCGCCATCGGCTGGGAGCGGTGGGAGCGCAAGAATCGTTTCTACCACGCAAGCATCGGCCACTTAATTGGCGGGATGATCCCGCAGGGATCAAGAGTGTTGGAACTTGGGAGCGGCACCGGAGATTTGTTGGCTTCACTGAAGCCGAGTTCCGGCATGGGGCTGAATGTGGCGGAGACGCTGACCAATCTCGCCCAGCAGAAGTATCCTCAGCTTGAATTTCACACCATTGACGTAGATTCGGCGAGCCCGCCGCGGACCCTCGAGCCGCAGTACGTGGTGATGACCAACATGCTCGATTACGTTTATGACGTCTGGGACACCCTGGAAAGCTTGAAGTCCGCGATCCGCGAACACACGCTACTGATCATCACGACCAGCAATCCCATGTGGGCTCCTCTCCTGCGATTGGCCAGCAAACTCGGACTGCGTTTCCCCGAATCACCTCGGAATTTCATAACGAACAAGGATATCTGCAGCGTCTTGCATCTCCAGGGTTTCGATATTGTGGAAGACGGATTGGTGCTTCCGGTTCCCAAGCGTATTCCTATTATCGGCACCTTCCTGAATGCAATCGTCCCCGAGGTGCCGGTACTTCGCTACATTTCTTCTGTCCAGTACATCGCCGCGCGTCCGCGCTTTCCGCGTCCGAAGCTCTCTTGCTCGGTCATCATTCCTTGCCATAACGAAGGAGAAAATATTCAGGAATGTCTGCGCCGCGTACCGGCGATGGGAGCTTGGACGGAGATCGTAGTGGTTGACGATGGCTCCACGGATGATACTTGTCAGAAAGTAAAGGAGCTTATGGACCTTGATCCGCGCGTGCGCCTGATCGTGCTCGAAAAGAATCAGGGCAAGGCGAGCGCTGTGCGCGCTGGCTTCGAAGCGGCCAATGGCGATGTTCTTATGATTCTGGATGCCGACATGGCGGTTACTCCGGAAGAGTTGCCCAAGTTTCTGACGCCGTTGCAAGATGGCACCGCGGATTTCGTGAATGGCACAAGGCTCATTTACCCGATGCATGGCAAAGCTATGAAGGTAGCGAATTTCATGGGCAACAAGGGATTCTGCTTTCTGGCTAGCAAAGTCATTCGCCAACGTGTCAGTGACACGCTCTGTGGGACAAAGGTATTTTTTAAACGTGATTACGTTCGAATGCCGCTCGGAGGAGTCGAACGCTGGGGAGATTTTGATCTACTCTTTGGAGCGGCGCGCCTCAAGCTACGCATTTTGGAAATTCCGGTTCATTACACCGAGCGCCGTGCAGGAAAGTCGAAAATGCGAGTGATGGTGGATGGCTGGTACTTTCTATGGGCGTGTCTCTCGGCGTGGAGAATGCTGCGCTTTCCGGAAAAGTCTCCGTGGAAACAGGACCAGCCTCCGATTTCCGGTTGCCGTGAAGTGCGTTCGCGTACGGAGATTGGTTCTACACGGTAGTGCTTGTGACAACTGAAACCGAAGCCCAGGAAGTTCTCCGCAGACATCGCCGCGTGTGGGAGCAAAAACCTGTCTTGCGGCGCATCTACAACGAGGAATTTTTTTCGCGATTGCTCGCTGCTAAAACA
Source organism: Candidatus Acidiferrum sp. (assembly GCA_041482215.1). Classification (GTDB taxonomy): domain Bacteria; phylum Acidobacteriota; class Terriglobia; order Acidiferrales; family UBA7541; genus Acidiferrum. Next base: position 34,897 of record JBGPDI010000037.1, read on the forward strand.
TCGGGGGGTGTTTCAGTCGAAGTCGGCGGCGGCCCTGGTTTCTTTAAACAACTCTTCCCCAGCGTGATTTCCACGGACCTTGTTTCGTGTCCCTGGCTGGACGTTGTCGCCGATGCGCAAGCGCTGCCTTTCCAAACCTCCAGCGTGACAAACGTATTCGGGCTGGATGTGTTGCATCACTTCGCGACACCCATGAAATTCTTGAAAGAGGCGGAACGTGTCTTGATTCCTGGTGGACGATTGGTTCTAGTCGAGCCGTGGATCACTCCTTTTTCGTATTTGATTTACAACTACTTGCATCAGGAAGAATGCGATTTTTCCGTTCGACCTTGGGAAGTAAATAGTAGTGCGACGCTGCAGGCGAAGAAAGCTTTGGACGGCAATCCGGCAATTCCTTATTTGATGTTCCGCGCAAAATACCGCCAGAAGACTCTTGCCGAGCTGCCCTGTTTTACCTGCGTCGCAACTGAACCTTTTTGTCTTTTTGCTTATTTACTCAGCTTCGGATTTAAAGCGACAAATCTGTTGCCGGAATCTCTCTATCCGGCCGTATCGGCATTGGAGCGGCATACTTTGCTCCTATGGCGCCATGTCGCGTCCCTGCGTGTCTTGTTGGTGTTGGAGAAATCGGGTCAGAAATGATTCTCACGACCAAAACAAAAATCGCGCTGGCGGGCATTGCTTACCGGGCCATCTCAATGGGGCGTGCGGTTCTGGGCCGGAACGACTGTGTCACCGTCGAACGCGGAGGCAACAAGTGGGGCTTGGACCTCCGCGAAGGGATTGATTTCTCTATTTATCTGCTCGGCGCTTTCGAACGTTCCACGGTACGAACACTCCAGAAGCTAGCCATTCCTGGCAGCGTCGTCTTTGATATCGGAGCTAACATGGGCGCGCATACTCTTGGGCTAGCCCGCAACGTGGGGCCCACCGGCCGTGTGTTCGCATTCGAACCATCGGATTTTGCTTTCGCGAAGCTGAAACACAATCTTGCTCTCAATCCGGAACTCAAATCACGTACCCGCGCTTACCAGATTCTCTTGGCAGAAGAAATCGGCGCCCAGCTCCCACCGACGATTTACGCGAGTTGGCCACTCCTGGCAAACGAACCGGTGCACCCCAAACTTCGCGGCCGCCTCAGCACCACTTCCAGTGCAAGCGTCAACACACTGGATGCGTTTGTCGAGAGTCAAAGCATCAATCGCCTCGACCTGATTAAGATTGACGTCGACGGCCATGAATACCCGGTCTTGAAAGGCGGAGCGAAAACACTGGCGAGGTTTCAGCCTACCTTGCTCATGGAAATGTCGCCGTATGTGCAAGATGAATATAGTCATGGATTTGCTGCTTTGGTGGCCCTTTTGCAAGAGACAGGCTATTCGTTGGAGGATGCGAGCACGGGGAAAACAGTTCCGCTGACCGTTAACGAATTACAATCGCTCATTCCAGACGGAGCCGGCATCAATGTCGTTGCTCGGCCGCGGAGCGTCAGCGAAGCAGCTTCGCGCAGGTGATCCGGATGCAAAACAAAAAATTTGTCTCCCTATTCACTGGCGCCTACCGCTTGGCCCGCCCCGACAAGTTCCTCCAGGTCGGAGCGTTTCGCACGGCCTTTATTTCCGCGTATTTTGTTTATAAGAAGCTATTTGAAGATCCGTTCTGGAATCTGGTGCGGCGGCAGCCGCAGCTTTTTCGGAAGGGCGATATTCTAGATATCGGTGCCAATATTGGATACACGGCGACTGTCTTTGCTGCCGCGCTGAAAACAGATTCGAAAGTATACGCATTCGAACCCGATCGCCAGACCTTCAGCTTGCTCAAAGAAGTTATTCGCAGCAAGAATCTCTCCGGAGTCGTTGAAGCATTCAACACGGCAGTAGGTAGTTCCGATGGTGAGCTAAGGTTTTGGCACAATGAAGAGCATTCCGCCGATCATCGCGTGGTGACCGAAAGTTTCAGTAGCTCTTGTCCAGATGAGACGAAGATTTCGACCGTTCCCGTAACCACCGTGGACACTTTTGTACGAAGCCACAATCTTCGAAACATTTCGTTCATCAAGATAGACGTGCAAGGCTACGAACTAGCTGTTTGCGAGGGGATGAAAGGAACATTGGAAGAATTCCCCGAGGCCTGTGTTTGCCTCGAACATTCTCCCGAGTCCCTAATAGAACTTGGATTTGAACCCGGTGAAATCATCGATTTTTTCCGTTCGCGGGGATATCAGCTTTACATTCTCACTCGCGAGGCTCCGCAACTCGCAGCGGACAATGAGTTGCTCGATCGGATTGTGAACGAAGCGGGCTACGTTGATCTTCTCTGCTCAAAGCGCATCCTGGCTTAGAAAAACTGCCTTTCCACCCTTTGCAAACTGGATACGCCAGCTGTAACGCGCCTCTCCACCTTTCTCCTGCCTTGCTAAACTATTTCTCTAGGAACTGCGTCCCCGCGCATGAGCCCCCACCAAACCGACCGGCACCATTTTGATCGGCAGATCGTCTTTGCGCGCCCGATTTTTATTTTGCTGGCGCTACTCGCAGTTCTTGAGCAGCCTCCCACGCACGAAGCGCACCGCTCGGCCACATTTCTCGCCTCGTATTTGATCCTTGCGATGCTCGTCACGCAGATCGAACGCGTGCTGCGCAAACGATCCTGGCATTTACCATTGGCTTGCGATCTGCTTGCGTTGGCCTACTTCATTTACATCAGTCCTTCGACTGTCCCCGTTTGGTTCCCGTACATGTTTATCTGCTACGCCGCAGGTATTCGCTGGGGCTCCAAGCTAACTTTGCCACTCGCAGGCGCGTTGTCACTGATTTTGGTTTTGCGCACGGCGGGACGCGGCGAAATTGACTGGATGCGCGTGGTCGCCTGGCTTGGACTTCTCTCCGGCACATTTGCAGGAGGTGCGGGGCTGGCTTTTCTGGGTGATCTCAACCGCCGGTTCGCTTCGCAAATTGAGTTTTTCTCCCGCATCAGTGCGACCATGCAAGTGGATCAGGGCCTGGCTGAATCGCTGCGCTTGTTTCTGGACGAGTTGGCGACCACATTTGGCGCTGAAGAAGCCCTTTTGCTTTACCGCGATACCGATCTCGAGCGCATATTTCTTTGGCGACTAAAAGCTGGCGAAAGTGAGCGCCTTGTTCCAGAAAGTATGCCGCTTTCGCGCACTGATGGCTTCCTGCTGGATGATATGGATGCCACGATTTGCTGGAATTCCTTGGAAGGGCAAGGCTCCGGCTTTGGCTGGGACCGCCGCGACGGTCGCACTATGAAAAACCTGCCGCGTCTGCCCGGGCCAGCCCAGCAAGAGCTGAAAATTCGCTCCTTTGTGAGCGTGGCCTTTGAACAGGGAGGTCAAGCCACCGGCCGCATCTTCCTATTAAATGGCAGTAAACCATTCCAAAAGCAGGACTTAGCCTGGCTCGAAAGCATCGCGGCTCATATGGCCGCTGGCCTCGAGAACATCTTTCTTTTGAGGCACTTACGTGCCCGAGCTATCGAAGCCGAGCGCAGCCGCATCGCGCGAGACCTCCACGACGGTATTCTCCAGACTCTCCTAAGCATCGAAATCCAGCTGGATGTGCTGCGGCGCCGCGTTCCAGCCGCCCCGGAGCAGGCCGTCAGCGGCCTTGCTAGCCTCCAACAGACCGTCAGAAACGAAGGTGCCGAGCTCCGCCAGATCGTCACCGACCTCCGCCCACTGCGCGTTCAAAGTGCCGATTTGGTTGATCTGATGCGTGGTTTCGCCGAGCGTTACCGGAACGAATCCACTGTCGCCCTGGACTTGTTGATCGATTCCGCCCAATTACGCGCTCCCGACCGCGTCTGCCGCGAGATTTTCCAGATTTACCGTGAAGCACTTAACAACATAAAAAAGCATGCCAAGGCTTCCCATGTCGTGGTAAAACTGTCGCAGGATGACAGCCGTCTAGTACTAGTGGTAGACGACAACGGCGAAGGGTTTAGTTTTGCCGGCAGATTTACCGGCGATGAGTTGGATCGCCTGCGGTTGGGTCCCATTTCCATTAAGGAGCGCGCGCGTACCGTGGGTGGGGTTCTGACTGTAGAGTCGAACCCAGGGCATGGAGCGCGCCTAACGATCGAAGTACCGCTGGGTTAAGGGTTTGTACTTACAAACCCTTACATAAATAGGGTTAAGGGTTTGTACTTACGTAGCCTGACATAAACGGGTTTCAGGGTTTGTACTTACAAACCCTGACATAAACGGGTTTCAGGGTTTGTACTTACAAACCCTGACATAAACGGGTTTCAGGGTTTGTACTTACAAACCCTGACATAAAC
>JBGPDI010000038.1:0-38998 GCA_041482215.1 Candidatus Acidiferrum sp.
CCGCCTCCGCCGCCACCCCCACCGTAATTGCCATTTCCGCCCACCCCGGCAAGAAATAACCCTCCGTCGTTGCCGCCACCGCCACCTCCTCCTGGGCATGGCGCATCAAATCCGTCTTCATGATCGCCTCCGCCGCCTTCGCCACCACACATGAATCCCCCCTGAAAAAGCGCGGGAAGTAGCTTGTCGAGGTTGATCACTCCCGGGGAATAGATCGTGCCACCGCCGCCTATGCCAAACAAACTGAGTGAGTGGCCAGCGCCATCGCCGATCGCTCCTCCTCCGCCCGCCCCGAATGCATTTGAAATGGCGCCGGTAGGTGCCGTACCACCATTGCCTCCCAGTCCGCCACCACCGCCACCAAAGGCGGTTTGAGCACCGTTGCCACCTGTCGCCTTGTTCCCGGAAAATGTACTCCGCTCGACGTTGAGGCTGCCCTCGCCCTTAACGTAGATAGCGCCGCCGGCTCCCAGTCCACCCCCTCCTCCACTACCGCCATTTCCGCCCTTAACATGGAAATCCCGGATATAGATGTCCAGGAGCGTTAGATTGCCGGTGCTCGCTACGGTGAATGCACGCGCGTTGTTGATGCCAGTCCATTGCAGCGTCGAGCCGTTCCCTTCGATGGTGATCTGGGTCGAAATCATTGGTGTTGCAGTAGCCCCGAAAGGGTTGGAGGCATCGAGAACAACCTGATTCATGACGAACACGCCTTGGCTGGGCAAAATGATTCGGTCGTTTCCGGTACCTGCGACGCATTGAGTGGGGACTATATTGGGAGTTCCATCGGCGGAATAAGAAACAATGGCTTCACTCTCGCGCAAATTTGCCGCGTAGATGGCTTCCTGGAGCGAGCAGCCGCCGATTCCGTTGACTTTATCTACGAAGGAGGTGACGAAGATGACGCCTTGGGCAGCGAGGGGCGCGGGCTGAGCCATAATGGCGAGCAGAAGAGTAATCAGCGCGAACCCGAAAAAGTGCTTCGGTTGGGCTTCCTCGCCCGCGCCGCCTGTAGCCGTAAAAGTGCGCGCCAAGCTGGCAGTGGTGAGCTGACTGTTGTCACAGGTCATGGTGGGCCTCCGAGGGCCGTTATGAATACGAGGCACTCCCGCGGGGAACGGGACGCGAAACGAACGGCAAAGCTCTCAAATCTTGGGTTTCAGATCAATGGAAGGAGACTGGAGTAATACTGGGAAAAAAGTGGAGGTCCAAGATGCTCAAAACAGGAAATTTATGTTGCTGATTGCACCGGTTGTGTTCAGAATACGCCAACATCGCCAGGCGCCTTTATGTCCAGTAGTCCATCTATCTATCGATTCGGGCCCTATGAAGTGCACCCGCGGACCCGGGAAATCTACAAGAGTGGCACAAGGCTAAAGCTGCGGCCGCAGCCTTTTCACGTATTACAACTCCTGGCGGAGAACGCCGGGCAAGTGGTGAGCCGAGAAGAGCTCCGCGACTTGCTGTGGTCGCACGAAACCTTTGTGGATTTTGAGCAGGGCTTAAATAGCGCGATCAAGGAACTGCGGAGTGTGCTGAACGATTCGGCGACCAATCCACGTTACATTGAGACCCTCCCCAAACTAGGGTATCGGCTAGTCGCGCCGGTGGAGATAGTTAACGAACTCGCCGCGGCGATTGATGTGGAAAAACCCACGCCGCCTTCTTTAGGGCATGACGTGGGGCCCGGCCACACGGCTTTCATTGAGAGACGAAAGCCAGTGCGAGGCAACTGGACCTGGCTCTACGTGTCCACAGTGCTGGTTGTTCTGGCGCTAGCACTCGTAGGCTACCAGCAATGGAAACGCTTGCGCGTCCCGGCACAGTTATCCGTGGGGCGGCTGATGCTGGCAGTGCTGCCGTTCGAAAACTTGACCGGCGATCCCGGCCAGGACTATTTCAGCGATGGACTGACCGAAGAAATGATCGCCCAGCTTGGACGCATCGACCCGCAGCATCTGGGAGTGATTGCGCGCACATCGGTGATGCGCTACAAGCAAAATCGCGAACAGATGGAAAGAATCGGCAGCGAACTTGGGGTCCAGTATTTGCTGGAGGGAAGCGTGCGGCGAGATGCCGGCAAAGTGCGCGTTTCCGCGCAGCTTATCCGGATCAAGGATCAGACGCATATATGGTCGCGGGAGTACGATCGCGAATTGAGCAATTTGCTCGCGCTGCAGTCTGAGATCTCGCGTGAAATTGCCGGCGAAATTCGCAACACCCTGGGCGGGACAAAACATGGAGAGTTCGCTCGTGAATCTGCCCTTTCCCCCAAGTCCTATGAAGCCTATGACCTTTATCTGAAAGGGCTCTTTTTCTGGAACAAGCGGACTTCGGAGGGATTTGAACGTGCGGTTGATTACTATCAGCAGGCGGTGAAAATAGATCCTGGTTATGCGCGGGCCCACGCGGGCCTGGCGAATTCATATGCTTTGATCGGCGGTTACGCTGGTTTTCAGCCGAAAGATCTCATGCAGAAGGCTCGGCTAGCGGCGCAAAAAGCAGTTGAATTGGACGACACGCTCGCGGAAGCTCGCGTGGCCAGGGCCGTGGTGGCGCAAAATTTTGACTGGGATTGGAAAACTGCGGAAAGCGAATACCGGCGAGCGATTGAGCTGGATTCCAACTACGCAACTGCTCACCACTGGTATGCGGAATATCTGGCGCTGATGGGGCGGTTTGACGAAGCTTCCACCGAAATAGAGAAGGCTCGGCAACTCGATCCGCTTTCGCTGATCATCGCCACGGACCATGGCATCATTTTGTATTACGCGAGGCAATACGATCGGGCAATCGAACAATTTCGCGCGGTTTTGGAAATGGACCCGCATTACCCTCATGCCGGCAGAATTGGCGAGGCCTACGTCGAAAAGGGCATGTACGCAGAAGCCATAGCCGAACTTGAGAAATGGGGAACGGTAGAGAAGCAAAGTCCATGGTATTGGGTTGAGATGACTTACTACAATGGGCGTGCAGGGAGGATGGAAGAAGCCCGCCGCTCGTTCGAGAGGTTGGAGAAATTAAATCAGGCCAAGCAGCTCGATCCGGTTGTTATCGCCATAGCTCACATTGGGTTGAAGGAAGATGAGCGGGCATTGGATTGGCTGGAGAAGGCCTTTGCAGAACACTCCGACTCCCTGATATCAATAAAGGTTGATCCCATCTACGACCACCTTCGGGAGAATCCAAGATTCCAGGAATTGCTGGTGCGCATCGGGTTTGCTCGCTAATTTTTTTCCGATATTTCTTCCGCCGAGTGAGGCGCTCGCAGGCGTCCCTGGGGGAACTGGGACAGACTGCCGTTTCCGCCTTCCGTAGCGCAAAAGCGATTTGGATCGGATACTTCGAGCAGCTATTTTGAATTCTCGCCAGTCAGAGCAACTCCACGATTTGGCAGGGCATTCCGAGAATAACCGAAGAATGAGTCAAACTTGCGCAAAGCAGGTTAGACTGGGAATTGCAGTCGGTTCGCTGATGCCAACGTTTATTGCGGATTAATTCGATGCTCTCGGGTCAAGTAAACCCCGCGTAACGCACTCTCAGTGGCCTTAATTCTGCAAATAATGGTCCTTTAAGGAAGCAACGCCTATCTATGGCCCGTCCCCCGCTAATCGTGTTCCCTGAACTCGAAGAGCCAATTCTCGCCGAGCTGTTCAGCGTCGAGCGTTTAGAGCAACATGCCGAGAGTCTGGCGGCTGCTCAGACGATCACGCAAACTTCAGCCCAGGGTAAGCCGCTTCTTCCGCGTGTTCTCGATAACGGCCGCGTTCTCCTAGAACATTACCGTGAGACAGCCTCAGCGATAGAGCGCGAGCGTACCATTACGCCGGCCGCCGAATGGCTGGTTGATAATTTTTATATCGTGGAAGAGCAGCTTCGGGAGATCCGTGACGATTTGCCCCCTGGCTACTACCGGAGGTTGCCGAAGCTCGACTCAGGCCACTTGCGGGGTTATCCGCGTGTTTTTGGTGTTGCGTGGGCTTTTGTCGCCCATACGGATAGCCAATTCGCACCAGAGGTACTGCGACGCTTCGTAGCTTCTTATCAACGCGTGCAGCCACTAACAATTGGTGAGCTTTGGGCGGTGGCCATCACGCTCCGCGTCGTGCTTGTAGAAAACCTTCGCAGAGTGTCGCAGCGCATCGTAAACAGCCGAAATGCGCGCGAGGAGGCCGATGATGTTGCCGATAGCCTGCTTGGCACAAGCGGAAAGCCCATGGTTGGACCCGCGACGGTCCTAAGAAAATTTGAGAATAAGCCGTTGGATAGAGCCTTTGCAGTTCAGCTCGTCCAGCGTCTGCGTGACCTTGATCCGAAAGTCGGACCAATACTGTTATGGCTCGATGAGCGCCTATCCGCTCAAGGCTCGTCCGCCGACGAAATCGTCCGCGCGGAACATCAAGAGCAGGCAACGATGAGTGTTACGGTTCGCAACATCATCACCAGTATGCGTTTGACTTCTGCCTTTGATTGGCGGGAGTTTTTCGAGAGTGTCAGTATTGTAGACGATATTCTGCGCACCGGAACCAATTTTGGGCAGATGGATTTTGCCACACGCGATAAGTACCGCCACGCTGTCGAGGATCTTTCGCGAGGCTCTGATCACTCAGAAATCGAAATTGCTCGGCGCGCTGTTTATCTCGCCAACCACGCTTACACAGGACCTCAGAAGGAGGGCCAACCAACCGACTTGAGGCAGTCGGACCCCGGCTTTTATCTGATCTCACAGGGACGCCGAGCCTTTGAAAAGGATCTCAAATTCCATATTCCCTGGAAGCGTTTGATTTTGCGTTTATATGTGCGAGCCGCGGTGCCTGGTTACTTGGGAACTATCGCAATATTGACGGCGCTCATTTTGGCAATCCCGTTGGCCCATGCTTGGGAGATTGGTGTGGCCGCGAGGTATCTTTTTCTTTTTGGCTTGTTGGCCGTTTTCCCAGCATCGGACCTGGCTGTAGCGCTCTTAAACCGCGCCGTGACGGATTTGTTAGGGCCTCGAACCTTGCCGCGCCTGGAGTTACAGGCGGGTGTACCTCAGGACCTGCGCACGATCATTGTGGTCCCCACGCTTCTCACTTCCAGTGACTCGATTAAGGAGCAAATAGAGCGACTGGAAGTTCATTACTTGGCGAACACTGACGGCGATCTTCGCTTTGCCTTGCTCTCCGATTGGGTTGACGGATCAAGCGAGAACATGGCAGGTGATGACGAGCTCTTGGCGACTGCCGTTGAAGGAATTTCGAACTTGAATCAACGGCATGGCCCAGCGACTGGGGGAGGTGAGCGCTTCCTTTTGCTTCATCGGAAGCGTGTCTGGAATGAGCGCGAGAAAAAATGGATGGGTTGGGAACGCAAGCGCGGAAAGCTACACGAGCTGAACCAGCTTCTCCGTGGATCTACGACCACAAACTTCGTGTCAATTGGTGGGCGCACACCGGAAGTGCCATCGGATATTCGTTATGTGATTACGCTTGACGCGGACACGCGTTTGCCTCGGGGCGCGGCGGCTGAGTTGGTTGGGACGATGGCCCATCCACTTAACCGGCCACAGTTTAGCCCGGCTGAAGGACGTGTTGTGGAAGGCTATGCGCTAGTCCAGCCGCGCATTACGCCATCGCTGCCGACAAGTCGAGACGGATCGTTTTTTCAGAGAGTCTTTTCGGCGCCGGGCGGAATCGACCCGTACGCGGCGGCCGTTTCGGACGTCTACCAGGATTTGTTTCGAGAAGGGTCCTATATTGGCAAAGGAATTTACGATATCGATGCTTTTGAAGCTGCCCTAGCGGGCAAAGTGCCAGAAAACACGCTGCTGAGTCACGATCTCTTTGAAGGCATCTTCGCGCGTGCCGCTCTCGCTTCAGACATCGAGCTTTTTGACGATTTCCCATCGCATTACGATGTCGCGGCCTCTCGTCAACACCGGTGGGCGCGGGGAGACTGGCAGTTGCTTCCTTGGATCGCTGGATTGCGTAGCGCGCCGGGCGAAGGAGGCCACAAGGTCCACATACCTGCCCTCAGTCGTTGGAAGATGATCGACAATCTGCGGCGCACTCTCTCACCTCCCGGTATGTTTCTAACGCTGCTTGCCGGCTGGTTGGTTCCGCATGTATCTCCATGGATGTGGACCGGGTTCATTCTCGCGACAATTTCAATCCCGCCGCTCGCCCCTTTTTTGGCAGGTCTAAAAATGCGTGGGGGAAGTTCCAAGCGAAGCTATGTACGAGGCGTCCTTTCTGACTTCTGGTTGGGGGCAGCCCAAATCGGTTTAACAATTGTGCTACTTGCGCATCAGGCTTGGCTAATGTCAGACGCGATTGCCCGCACACTAGTCCGATTATTCATAACGCGAAGGAGTTTATTGGAGTGGATGACCGCGGCTCAGTCCAAGTTTGCGGTTAACTTAACCATCTTTGGGTTCTATGTGCGCATGCTGGGAAGCGTGCTCCTTGCCGGCGGCGCGCTCGTGGTCGTGGCTCGTGTACATCCTGTCCGCCTGCCTGTTGCACTCCCTTTTGTGCTCATTTGGGTTGCCGCGCCTGCGATAGCACGATGGATTAGCCTCCCTCCCGGCCAAACTGAAGTCAATGCTCTCTCCCTTGCCGACATGAAAGCGCTTCGTTCGATTTCGCGTCGAACTTGGCGTTTTTTTGAGACTTTTGTGTCAGCCGCTGACAATTCTCTTCCCCCAGACAATTTCCAAGAAGATCCAAAGCCCGTTGTAGCGCATCGCACTTCGCCTACAAATATTGGGCTCTATCTGCTTTCGACGCTTGCGGCGAACGATCTTGGTTGGCTGGGCCTTTGGGACACAGCGGGGCGGCTAGAATCGACGCTTCAGACTATGGCCAAGATGGAGAGATTCCGAGGTCATTTCTACAACTGGTACGACACGCGCGATCTCCGACCACTTGATCCCAAGTATGTTTCCTCCGTTGATAGCGGAAATATTGCTGGCCATTTGCTTACCCTCGGCAATGGCTGCCGGGAGCTGATTCAGAAATCATCAATCGGCTCCCGAATGCTTGAAGGAGTAGAAGATTCGATCCACCTTCTGACAGAGGCCCTTGCCAAAAGCACTGATACTTTTCGCATCAGCGCCGTCATTCGAAAGCAACTGAGCAATGCAATAGACGGCTTGCTCCTTGCGATTCAACGTGTGCCCATCGATGCGATGGACTGGGCCGTTCATTTCGTCGAGTTAAGAGAACGTGCCCGAACTGTCACGGAAATTGTTCAGACCCTTGTACCGGAGCCAGGCGAGGCTATCAATTCGGAAATAAGGACATGGGCCGAAGGCGCACAAAAAAGTATTGAGAGCCACTATAAAGATGGAACCGTTTTGATTCCGTGGCTGCGTTTAGAGCCAGAAGAAATTATTGCCATGTCAAAACGCGGGCTCAAGGATGCGCCCGAGTGGATGGCGATAGAACCTTTCTTTCACAGCATTCCCTCTCTCAGAGACGCCCCGGAGCGATTCGAAGCTGCTATCCACAAACTGACTGTGCTTGGCAGCACTCTCGTTTCAGATTCCCCGGAAGACAAGGAGCTGCTCTCTCGGGTAAGAGTCCTTACGCAAGCGATGGAGGGATCTGCTAAGGACGCTTCTGATTTGGGCTATCGACTTCGGGATATTGTCCATACCTCAGAAAGACTATTTAAAGAAATGGATTTTAGTTTCCTCTTCGACAAATCGCGCAAGCTTTTCTCCATTGGGTATCGAGCTACAGATGGAAGCCTGGATGCCAATTGTTACGATTTGCTTGCCTCGGAAGCCAGACTCACAAGCTTCATTGCCATCGCCAAAGGTGATGTTCCCTCAACACACTGGTTCCACCTAGGTCGAGCACTGACACCCGTCGGCCGGGGGGCAGCCCTTATCTCCTGGTCTGGTTCGATGTTTGAATATCTAATGCCCGCGCTTGTGATGCGCTCGCCGACCGACAGTCTTCTGAATCAAACGTACACGCAGATAGCAATTCGACAGATGGAATATGGATCTGAGCGCGGCGTCCCCTGGGGAATCTCAGAGTCCGCCTACAATGCACGCGACATTGATTTCACCTATCAATACTCAAGTTTTGGAGTGCCCGGGCTTGGACTCAAGCGCGGCTTGAGTCAGGATCTGGTCATCGCGCCGTATGCAACTGCTCTCGTGACAATGATCGATCCGTCTGCTGCAGCGCAGAACTTTGCAAGCCTTGCGCGGGCTGGCGGTCTAGGGGCTTACGGATTTTACGAGGCTCTCGACTACACAAGCAGCCGGTTGCCAGAGGGCAAGGAAGTGGACGTTGTACGTGCCTTCATGGCGCACCACCAAGGCATGTCAGTGGTGGCAATTGCGAATGCCGTGCAGGATGGCGCCATGCGGACCCGGTTCCACTCCGAGCCAATCGTACAGGCCACAGACCTGCTGCTACAGGAGCGCACTCCCCGAGACGTTTTAGTGGCAAGACCTCGTGCAGAGGAAGTCTCCACAGCAGCGCAAGTGCGAGAGTCAGTTCTTCCGGTGACGCGCCGGTTTGAGACTCCTCACAGCGCAACTCCGAGAACTCAGCTACTCTCGAACGGTCGCTATACAGTGATGCTTACGTCAGCTGGTTCCGGATACAGCAGGTGGCGTGATATCGCGATCACACGCTGGCGAGAGGATTCAACACGAGATTGCTGGGGAGCATACATATTTCTTCGCGACCAGCAGAGTGGGAATGTCTGGTCGGCTGGCTACCAGCCTTGCGGCGTCGAACCAGATTCGTATGACGCTGTCTTCTACGAGGATCATGCCGAAATCGTTCGAAGGGACCGTTCCCTGACAACCTCACTGGAAGTGTTTGTGTCTTCGGAAGATGATGCCGAAGTTCGCCACGTCTCCGTAACCAACCTGGGCCTTCGTGCCAGGGAGATTCAAGTAACTTCCTACGCGGAGTTGTCGCTTACGTCGCAAGCCGCAGATGTGGCTCATCCGGCATTTGCGAATCTGTTCGTGGAGACGGAATTTGTTCCTGAGATGGGAGCACTTGTAGCCACGCGCCGAAAACGATCTGAAGATGAGACTTCTGTTTGGGTGGCGCATGTGCTCTTTACAGAGGCAGAAACGGTTGGCGAGCTTCAGTTCGAAACGGATCGCGTGAGATTCCTCGGACGTGCACGCGGCGCTCGCGATCCGATTGTAATTGCCGATGGCCGGCCCTTGTCAAACACGGTGGGATCGGTGCTCGACCCGGCAATGTGCCTTCGTCATACGGTGCGCATCCCACCTGGCAAGACGGCCCGTTTGGTTTATTCCACGGTGGTTGCCTCCACCCGTGAAGAGGTACTGGCGTTAGCCGACAAGCACCACGACGCGAGGACCTATGAGCGAACTCGCACGCTTGCCTGGACGCAAGCGCAAGTACAGCTTCAGCACCTTGGCATAAACGCCGACGAAGCGCAGCTATTCCAAAGGCTAGCCAACGCGGTGCTCTATTCCGACGCTACACTTCGGCCGATCTCCGATGTACTAAGCACAAGCGTTTTGGAACGCGATACGCTGTGGGGGCAGGGCATATCGGGCGATTTGCCTATTGTTTTAGCGCGTATCGATGACGTGGAGGATTTTGAACTCATTCGACAATTGTTACGCGCCCACGAATATTGGCGCATGAAACGCCTATCCGCGGACGTGGTAATCATAAATGAAAAAGCGTCATCCTACGTCCAGGAGCTGCAAGCTTCTTTGGAGGCGCTCGTACGGGGGAGCCAGCTGAGGCTTTCTCCCGATACGAGCTCAAGTAGCGGGAAGATTTTTCTGTTACGGGGAGATTTGATTTCGCCACGAACCCGCGCAGAGCTCCAGAGCGTCGCGCGCGTGGTGTTGCTCAGCCGCCGCGGAACACTTGATGAGCAGATTACCCGGTCACAATACGCGGAACCAATCGTACCTTCCTCGCCTCGCTCAACTCGGTTGAGCAAATACATGGATGTCCCGTTACAGTGGAAACCTCTCCAGTTTTTCAATGGCTTCGGCGGGTTTACGGAAGATGGGCGCGAGTATGTGACCGTCCTTGAAGGAAGATTGCGGACGCCCGAGCCTTGGATCAACGTAATCGCGAATCCGTTTTTTGGTTTCACCGTTTCGGAGTCCGGCTCTGGGTTTTCGTGGTCGCAAAACAGCCGTGAAAACCAACTTACTCCCTGGTCGAACGATCACGCGTACGATACTCCAGGCGAAGCACTTTACATTCGTGATGAGCAGACGGGCGAGTTTTGGAGCCCGACAGCACTTCCTATTCGTGATGAGACCGCGACCTACGTAGCACGACATGGCCAGGGGTACAGCCGTTTTCAGCATTCGTCGCACGGTTTGTCACTCGACCTATTGCAATTTGTCCCTCCCGAAGATTCGATAAAAATCTGTCGCCTCACTTTGCAAAACACTTCCGGCCGCACCCGGCGGCTTTCAGTGACAGCGTACGTCGAGTGGGTGCTTGGAAACTCACGTAGTGAATCGGCACCCTACGTCATCACTGAACTCGATTCCTCGGGAGCTGTGTTCGCGCGCAGCATGTGGGCCGGCGAGTTTGGCGGACGAATTGCCTTTGCAGACTTGTGCGGTCGACAGAATTCGTACACCGGAGATCGCACAGAGTTCTTGGGCCGTAACGGTTCCCCGGATAGCCCTGCGGCGCTACAACGAGGCGGTCCGCTTTCACAAAAGATAGGCGCCGGTCTCGATCCATGTACTGCACTCCAAACCGTGTTTGAATTGCGTTCTGGCACTCGCGTGGAGATTGTCTTTTTTTTGGGACAGGAGGAAAACAAAGACAAAGCGCGTGAGCTTGTCAACCGCTATCGCGCGGCAAATCTTGATGAAGTCTTCCGTAAAGTAACAAGCGGATGGGACGAACTACTTGGGACAATCCAAGTCAAGACACCGGAAGTGAGTATGGATCTGTTGCTCAATCGCTGGTTGCTTTACCAGACGCTCAGTTGCCGCATCTGGGCGCGTGCAGCTTTTTACCAGTTGAGCGGCGCATATGGATTCCGCGACCAGCTTCAGGATGTGATGGCGCTGACTGTTGCGAACAGAAAGGTTGCACGAGAGCATTTGTTGCGCGCGGCGACACGCCAATTTGTCCAAGGCGACGTTCAGCATTGGTGGCATCCTCCGTCAGGACGAGGCATCCGCACAAGAACGTCCGATGACCTTTTATGGCTGCCATATGTCGCCATCCACTTCATCGAGGCCACAGGTGACGTGAGTGTTCTCGAAGAGCAAGTCCCTTTTCTTGAAGGTGATCTCCTGGTCGAGGGACAACACGAATCATATTTCCAGCCTCGCATTTCGGAAACGCGTGCAACACTCTTCGAACATTGCGCGCGCGCACTTGACCGGAGTCTTGCTGTTGGAGTTCACGGTCTGCCGCTCATGGGAACCGGGGATTGGAATGACGGCATGAATCGCGTGGGGCAGGAGGGCAAGGGAGAAAGCGTCTGGCTCGGCTGGTTCTTGCACACGATTCTGTGGGAGTTTGCGAAAGTCGCGGATTCGCGCGGAGAACACAAGCGTGCGGAGACTTGGCGATTGCACGTCAGTGCGTTGAAGGCTGCTCTCGAACGCGAAGGATGGGATGGAGAATGGTACCGGCGCGCATTTTTCGATGATGGCACGCCGCTTGGTTCTGCACAGAATGACGAGTGCCGCATCGATTCCATCGCCCAATCTTGGGGAATCCTTAGTGGCGCAGCCGAACCGGGTCGCGGAGTTCGAGCCATGGCAGCGGTGGACAAGCACCTGGTGCGGCGCGGAGATGGATTGATCTTGCTCCTAGCACCTCCTTTTGATCACATGTCGCACGATCCCGGCTACATTAAGGGTTACTTGCCGGGCATTCGAGAAAATGGCGGTCAATATACTCATTCTGCGGTCTGGACTCTCATGGCTTTCGCAGCGCTTAGTGAGGGCGATAAGGCCGCCGAACTCTTCCGCATGATCAATCCGATTAATCGCTCGGATTCTCTGGCAAGTGTGCAGCGTTACAAAGTAGAGCCCTACGTGCTGGCTGGCGACATCTATGCGGAATCGCCTCATGAAGGTCGGGGAGGATGGACTTGGTACACCGGATCATCCGGATGGCTCTACCGGGCTGGTATGGAATGGATTCTTGGAATCCGCTTGCGTGGCGCTGTGCTCGCAATAGATCCCTGCATTCCCCGAAGCTGGCCGGCGTTCTCTGTTGATTTTCGCTATCACTCCGCCACGTACAAGATAGTTGTAGAGAATCCTAATGGTGTCGCGCGCGGCATTGCGACTGCGGAGCTTGATGGGAATACTTTACAAGGGGCTGCGAATATTCCACTCTCCGATGATGCTGCCGTTCACAACATACGCATAGTTCTGGGATAAAGGATGCCGAAAGTACAGAGCATGAATTCCCAAGTTTAAGCAGGAAGAACAACCGCTTTGTTATTCTTGTCGGTAGGCTGCTGCTTGCAGTTCAAATCCTGCTCCGAAATACTAGGAATCAAGTTGCGGAAGGGCCCTGCTGGAATCAATTGTATTGCCCAAAGAGCCCCACCGGCACTGATTGAGTCAATATCCTCTCAGGGCGCGACGCTGACGCTAATCGCGATGTTGGATCCATTATCTTCACGGTAGGTGACCGCGGCATTGGAATCGACCTTGAGTGTCCCCTCCACAGTCGTATTCTTGTCAATGATGAAGGTCATGGTTTTTGCAGTGTTTGCTTGCTTAACCAGCTGATGCCGTGAAGCGTTATTCTGACTTGCCACCACATTCAGAGTAAGAGAACTTTTATCAAACGAAGCGATCTTTCCTGTGACGGATTGCGGTTGAGCAGTGTTCTGCTCTTTTGTACTGTCTGGACGAGCATTGGGTATTTCGCGCGGAATTCCCCAGCCTGTTGCAGTAAATGCTAGAGCGGATACTGTGGTGAGAACAACACGTTTTGCATTCTTCATCGTCAAAACCCCCTTCTGGCTTTGACTGGGCACAGACCGTCTCAGCAGGCGATATGCCACTCCTGATGCAAAAGCAAATCTTTTCATATGTTCGTTGAAAATAGGGGCTTGTACGGGGTGGACTACTCGATGCGTGGAATATGGCAAAGCTTTGCATGCGGAATATTTTCACTGCGCGATTCGAAATTACCTAGAGGATGCTATGGATGGGTGGGAATCGTAGATGGCACGTTCGCACGAGTCTTCTCTTTTGTTTCCGTGGAGCCGGGGTCATGCTGGTTGGAAGCATCGGAAATGGATGGATTGAGCGAAGCTGTTATTTCGAATGTTTTTCCGTGGTCCGTGAGCCCCGTAATTAGGAGCTCGTAGCGGAATCCGTCTGGATGGCTCTTGCTTCTCAAAAGGACAAGCAATCCGCGAACCTCTGCCTCGGAATGCACAACGATCTCATTTCCTGAAGCGATGGCTGACACAATCGTTCCCCGAAATTCCGTCCCATCGCGATTTACGTCAGAATCAATGGAGTCCAGAACTCTTACTGCTAGAACGGTTCCCCTTGGCAAATTGTCCAGTGCTCCGCTGTTCGAGTTGAGTCTTGTCTGCAAATGAAACGGCAAAATCGTACCCTGGGCCACGCGCAATGGCTCGATGTCTGGTTTTTGCGAGTGAACCGTAGTGGCAGTGAGCGCCATCAAACACACAACTAGCATTGAACCCCGGAACCTAGAAAGCATCTGCCTCTCCTAGAAAACTGCCACTAAACTCAAGCTTAGAGTTCGAGTAATTAATCGTCAATGGCAAATTGGTTTGGTATTGATACGGATTACCAATAAAACGGCGAAGTGCTTAACGATGTGGGAATTATGTGGAGCTTTGAGGCGCATTGGCAATTGGCCAAGGATGGCAGGGTATGAGATCCATGTCAAAGAGCATTGGCTTTGTAGCCGGCAAGTTCCCGCTGACGAGCAGGGGCAGGTTGGGAGCTGAGGCTTCCCGCTCCTGTGCGGGCTACGAAACGCTTGACCGGTGCATCGAATCTTAAAGTAGAGTAGAGAAGGGATTATGGTAAGGAGTGCACTGAGAATGGGGAGAATCATTTCCAGGATGGCAAAGAAAGAACGAAGAATGAAGTTGGGAATGCGGACGCTATTGGTGATGGCATTTGGCGCACTCGCGCTGCCTTTGGCTGCGCAACAACGGCAGGGGCCGCTGCCACCGCCGCCTCCTGGGACGGTTGTTCCATCTAGCGCACCTTTGGACCCGATGAAGTCAAACGCTCCTCCACAAGAGTCGGCTGGTCATATCACGAATGAAGCTCCGCCCATTCCCGTGGAGCAGATCATCCAGAAATTTACGCAGCATGAGGATGAGTTCCGTAAGGAGCGCGAGAACTACACGTATACGCAGTTCATCATGTTTCAGACCATTGACGTGGATGGCCAGGTGGACGGCGAGTATCGCATGACGAGCGACATTCTCTTTACGCCGGCGGGGAAGCGCTACGAAAAAGTAATCGAAGCGCCACAGTCGTCCATTGAACGCATCATGATGGAACAGCAGGATTTTGACGACATCGAAAAAGTCTGGCCGCTCGTGCTGACTCCCGACGAGCTACCCCGATATGACGTCAAGTATCTTGGACGAGAACAAGTGGACGAGCTTGGCACTTATGTTTTTGACGTGACACCCAAAAAGCTGGAAAAAAACCAGCGCTACTTTCAAGGACGCATTTGGGTGGAAGACCGCGACTTCCAGATTGTGAAAACTAGGGGAAAGGGCACGGGATTGATGAAGAAAAGACAAGATAGTGCCTACCCGACGTTTGAAACGTTTCGAGAGAATATTGAAGGGCATTTCTGGTTTCCTACATATACGCGAGCCGACGATGTACTGCATTTCAAGACGGGACCTGAGGTGCGCATTCGAGTGTCGGTTCGATATTCAAATTACAAGCGGTTCGGCTCGACCATCAAGATCGGGAAGGCCACGCAAGTGGATCCGGAGAAGCCGGAGAAACCGGAAAAACCGTAAGAGCGCGAAGATGAGTGCGTGGTGATGTGTTCGCGCAGATCTGTTGTGCCTCAGCCGTTTTGTTGAGGATGCTCTGCCAACGGTACAAAAGAGCGGCCCCGCACGCGGTACGCGATTCCTCGCCAGCGGACTGTATTTGAAAAAAAACTTGCGACGTATACGCAGAAGTTGAGCGCATCGCGGATGGGAACCAGCCAAATCTTTTTGCGGACTACGGGATCATTCAGACCCCAAACGCCGATGGTCCACGCAACCGCCAGCCGAAGAACCAAATACGCTGCGACATAACTCAACGCGGCTGCAAACGATGGCACGACCAAGGCGACCAGCACGGCCCAGGGCAAGCCGAACGTCATGGCCATTGAAGCGTATCCCCAGGGGCGCAGATTCTTCAGCAGGATTGACCAGCGCAATTCGTGCTTGAAAAAATCGCCCAGCGTCTCGCGGGGAAAAACCATCCAAACGGGCCTGCGCATCAGTTCGATACGGTAACCACGTTTAGAAATCTCGTTTCCCAGCGCGAAATCATCCGAGTGATGATTCACTAGCGATTCGAATCCGCCAATTTCCGCTAGTCGCGTCTTTGTAGTGGCCATGGTCCAGCCCAGAGCGAAATCTAGGGTCCCAAGTGTTTTTGCCACAAGCGTGCTGGCTGAAGAATCCGTTGGGACGCCGACGGCGTCTACATCGGCGGCAAAGCCGCCTTCGGTCAAGCCACGGAAGAACGCGGTAACGCAGCCGACCTTGGGATCCGCGAAGGGCGCGACGACGTCGCGCAGATAATCCGGTTCGACCCGTACATCACTGTCATTGATTACCAATAGTTCGTTCCTGGCTTCCCGCGCAAGCCGGACCAAACTGTTGGTCTTGAGAGTGAGACCGAGTTGTTCCAAGCCGACAATCAAGCGAATTGCCTGCTTGGGATGAGCATCCTGCAACTTCTCGATCACCGGAATTATAGGATCGTCTGCATCAGCAACGGCGAACAGGATCTCGTAGTCCGGATAGTCCAACCCGCAGAAGCTCGCGAAATTTTCGTATGCGTGGTGATCCAACCCACGCACGGGCTTAAGAATGCTCACGGGCGGGGAAAAGGAGCGGTCCAGGGGAGGGAGTTTGCGAAGCCGCCGGAAATAAACGAGTCCCGAGTAGATCGCGAGGCAGTAATAGACCAACGGACCGAGGGCAGGGAGGAGAATCAGAAAGCGTAGCGTATTGCTCATGGACGCACCCGCTCAAGCGCACGGGATGAATTCGAAAGGTTTCGAATTGTCATCAACTCGCCGCTACCATGGGCAGACAATGTCTTCTCGGCACGAAAGCCAGGGCCAGAGAGGAGTTCGCCGCCGAAGGCAAGCATGTGATAATTATTCCTAGTGGTTAACAGATTCCGATCGCTCTCGAATTTTAAGACGGCCGAGCAACTTACGACCGCGATTCTCTGCAGTAATGGAGAACCGAATTCAAGACATGATATATGGTAGCCCATTGTTGCCCGCAAATTGCTTCCGAACTCTGCTTGCGAGAAGAGCTAGCGAGTCCTGCTCACTCAGAATCCAATCAATGGACGAGCTGATGACGATCTTCTCTCAGAGTGGAGCCAGCCTTGTTTCGTAAAATGGTGGCTCTGCTGAAGAAGATTCCGGTGGACTTTGGCCAATACGAGGTTCGTCACACCACCAAGGGAAAACTCATTCTCCTTGGTTTGTTGCCCGATGGGCGCGGAAAGAAGGCCCTGGATTTGGGTTGCCGCGATCAGTATTGGACGCGCGTGTTGGAATCGAAGGGTTATGAAGTCGTCTCCGTTGACCTTGAGCCAAAGCACCCTACCGTTTTGCGCGTGGATGCCAACGATCCGCTCCCCTTCGCGGATGAATCGTTCGATCTCGTCTGGTGCACCGAGGTCATCGAACACGTAATGAAGCCGGAATTCACTCTTGCCGAGATCAATCGAGTGCTGAAACCGGGTGGTAAGCTGCTACTTTCTACGCCGAACAGCTTCTTTTGGGTCTTTCGAATGTTCCGGGTTTTCGGGAAAGGCCCGGCCGAGATGCAGAACGATGACCACAAACAGTTCTTCGGCTATGAAGACTTGCGGCGGCTTTTACCGAGCGGCCAGCAATACGGCTATTTCCCCTACCTGTTCTACAAGCGCACGCTGAGAAGTGGATTTTCCTTGCTGTCGCCGACCATCGTTGTGGAAAATGTCCGTCCCCATCTCGATGGATCTGCGGGTCGCTCAGCGAAGGAATAGTTAAAGCGGGTAGTCACACCCCGCGTGCTTAGAATCCTGTGCTGCTCACAGCTGGCGCCCGATTCACATAAACAGTTTTTCCACCGCTTGTGGCTGCCAGATACGTGCCCGCCGTCGGCAGTCTTTTTGCCGCGTCTTCCTTCTGCTCCAGCGGGATAAATAAATACACACGGTGCGAGCTCTGCCAAAGCTGGACAAATTCCGTGTCTGTCAAAAAAATGTGTGGCGCGTCGGGATAATTGGATCCTGCTTCGAGATTGTTGTGGCGTCCGTTCCAGAGTAGTAGCTGCCGATTCGAATAGAAAGCCACGCTCGAACCACCGTCGTACTCTCCGTACAGCACCAGCACGTCATCTTGCCGAATTTGTGGCAGAACCATTTTCACGAGCGGGCCCGATGACAGATAAGGGCTGAAAACGCCGAAGGCGATATTGGCCGCAAAAAGAAATACTGCCATCGCGATCGCCGTACAGATGGTTGCGGCGAGCGGCCGATTCTTACGCCGCAACCACCAGGCCGTTCCAAAGCCGAAAAGGAATGCTACTGCCGCGAGAGCCGAAGGCAGGCGCAATGTGGCGAAGGCCTGGGGCGTCAAGTCGAGAAAATGGGCCATCGAAACGCGATAAGAATCGATGTCGCGCTCTTGCAGAAGCGAAGAGATGTCGCCGTGGACTTGGACCTTGGCAGATATCCACAACATTACAGTGAGGACGCCCGCGATCAGCGCTCCCAGAATCGCAAGTGTGGCTTGTAGGAGGCGCACCCATCGCTTACTCTCTTCCTCGGCGCGCGCGAGTCCAATGCCGAGCAGCATGGCCATCGCGGGCCACGCACCAAAACTGTAATACTCCATGCGCGATCCGAAAGTAAGTGAGAAAAAGAAGAGGATAAATCCCGACCACGTTATGAGTAATAAGCGCGCCTGGCCTTCGCTCGAAAGATTCTTCCACGTTCTTGGATGCGGAATGAGCTTCCACACTCCGGCCAAAAATATGCTCCACGGGAAAAACCAGACCAAGTGGGCGCCCAGCCAAATCCAGAGCGGCACAGCCTCGTAATCGGGCGGGTAACGCGTGCCGAGCGCACGTTTGAAATGTTCGTTGATAAAATAAGACCAGAAAAACGTATGCGCGCGCAGGCTTGCGAGAATGTGCCATGGTGCCGCTATGACCAGGAAGACCAAGCTGCTCGAAAAGGGCCGCAATTCACGCCAGCGGTTCCATCCCTGGGTTGCAATGATGAACAATCCAACGATTGCGACGGGAAAAATAACTCCGACCAAGCCGCGCGTGAGCATTGCTAATGCAGTCATCGCCGCTGCACCCCAGTAAGCGATGCGGGGTTCAAGTGTGCGCGTCCAGCCACGCAGAAACAAATAGAACAGTGCCGTAAATTCCAGCGCGTAAATGGCTTCCGGAATCATGATGCGCGTAAAGAGAAAGAACCCCGCGCTCGTGCAGGCCACAAGTCCGCTGTATAAACCGGCGCGCTCGCCGAAATACCGCCGAACAAAAAAATAGATCAGGACGACAAGACCGACCATCGATAGCGCTACTGGCAGACGCGTCGAGAATGCGTTCGAACCAAACAAACGGTAACTGAACGCAACCGCCCAGTAATGCAAAGGAGCTTTCACCAGGTAACGAATCCCATTCATGTATAGGATGACCCAATCGCCGCGCTCCAACATGGCACGGGAGACGGTCGCGTGCGAGGAATCAGCATCGTCCAGCAGGCCTGGATAAGCGGCGTTGCCAACATAAATTCCGACGGCGATGCACAGCAGCAAGAGAATGGCGAATGTGGGTTTCATACTAGGTCGCGGGCTGCTCCTCCGTGCCTGATTCCGAAACAAAGACAACGCCGCTCATGCCACGAAC
This sequence comes from Candidatus Acidiferrum sp., assembly GCA_041482215.1. Lineage (GTDB taxonomy): Bacteria > Acidobacteriota > Terriglobia > Acidiferrales > UBA7541 > Acidiferrum. The sequence continues at coordinate 19,123 of JBGPDI010000038.1, forward strand.
ATAAATGAGAAGGCCCAGCAGCCCTATCATGGCTTTCCACACGCGCCAAAAGAGCAGCGTCTCCGCGCCACCACGTAGCCCGGTCAGTTCGAACAGTGCATTCAAAGCAGTTTCTCCCACTCCCAAACCGCCGGGTGTCAGTGGCAACGCGTTCACGACATGACCGATCGGAATTACCAGACACATTTTGGATGAGAGGCTGGCAGGGTCTAAGACGAGCACCGCCAGCACGGTGATGGCGATGACAGAAAGATTAGCAAGGAGCGAGAGGAGCAGAGCGCCGAGAAGCGTTCTCGGGCTTCGTCCATAGACGCGAACAGTTTCCAACGCCCGGGACGCAATATTTCTCCAACGGCGTAATATCCGGGATTCTCGCGACAGGAAAGTGGAGAAACTTTGGTTGAATGCACAAAGTAGAAAGACCATCAGTGAACCGGCGGATAGAAATGCAATCAGTATAAGGATAGTTCGGAGCATGGGCACCGACTTGATGAGCGGGAGAAACATGGGCACGAAAAAAAAAGGCAGAATCAACATCGCGAAAAACCCAATCGCTCGATCGAACATCAAAATCGTAGCGACTTCCGTCCGCCGGCCGACATTTTCTTTTGTCGCATAGTAAAGCTTTACCAGGTCCCCGCCCCCAGCTCCAGGGAGGAAGGTGGAAAAGAAAATGCTCACCAGCGTCAATTGCATCGATTTCCAAACGGTTAGGTTCATTCCCAACGGCCGAAAGAGCCAGGATGTCCTCAGCGCCATCAAGAAAATATCCACCAGGAAGACGCCAATCGCTGCCAACGTAACGGGCCACGCTACGATGAGTTTCGACAGGGCGGCAAAAGAAATGATTCCGGATTTTGCCAGATAAACGAGTATGGCTATGCCGGCGGCCAACCGTAAGCCTGTGAGCAGAACGTGGCGCGCGGATTTCTGAGTACGTGTTCTTTCACCCCCAGGCGGGAGACTATTCGGTGGCACGATGGCTCAGAGCCTCCCTCGCAAAAGAATCCTGGTATTCCAGCATTAGCTTCCCACACCCGGAAGAGAACGAAGCAATGCGTTCACGCCATTCCAAAGAATCTGAACGCCGATACAAACGAGCAAAAAGGAAGAGAGTCGCAGAATGATACTCATCCCGCTTTCCCCGACTATCGCGGCGAGGCGATCGGCGAAGCCGTAGCATAGATAAATACTCACTGCTACCAGCGCTGAACCGATTAACGCCGCGAGAATCGCCTTGAAGTTCGCGCCGAGGTGATGAGGTTCATTCGCGCCCAGAGTGATAGCTACAGAAATCGATCCGGGACCTACAGTGAGAGGCAGAGTCAGCGGATAAAACGCATTTCGAAAGATATCCTGCAAGTTGACCTTTTTCTGGACGTCGCCGTCTCGATCATGATCCTCCTTGCGCTTGAGCATGGCCCATCCATTCGAAATGACGATAAGTCCGCCGCCAACCTGCACGACGGGAATGGAGATTCCAAAGAAATTCAGAATGTGCGTGCCAACCAGAAAAGAAGCAATCAGCAGTACAAAGCTATTTATTGCCACGCGGCCGGCCAGGGCTCTGCGCGCGGAGGCTGGATAATCTTGCGTGAGGGCAAAAAAAACAGGGCCACCACCGAGAGGATTCACGATGGGAAACAGCGCGCTTAGGATTAACAGGATGCTTTTGGCTGCTTGGAGCAAGCGACTCCTCCGGACAGGAGAGTATAGCCGAGCAGAGTCCTTTGCGCGCACGCGCCGTCAATGCATCGCGTGTGAGGTAAGCTCAAGCAAGTTATGCGTGATAAGTGTGCCTTGCCCCGTGGCACGCGCGTGCGTTAAAGTCTCGGAGCCGTGTTTAAGGAAACTGATGCCTAAACCCAAAAAATCCACGAAGCGAAGCGAAAAGAAACCACAAGAGAAAGTCCGAGTTCTAATCACGGGAGCAAGGCTTCAGAGGCGCATCCAGGAACTGGCGAAGCAGATTCGAAAGGATTTTCCCGCCGAACAATTACATCTGGTCAGTGTCTTGAAGGGCGGCGTGTTTTTCCTCACCGACCTCGCACGGAATATTCCCGGAGAAGTTTCTTTTGACTTCATTGCCGTCTCCAGCTATGGAGAAGGCACGCGGTCGTCGGGGCAGGTCCGCTTGACGCGGGACCTCGACTCCAGCATCGAAGGGAAAACGGTCATCGTTGTCGAAGACATTCTGGATACGGGGATGACTTTGCAATATCTGCTGCGTTTGTTCCAACAGCGCAAGCCGAAGCATCTGCGCGTGGCAGTCTTGCTGGACAAGCCGGAACGGCGAATCGCCGCGGTACACGCCGATTACATAGGTTTTTCCATTCCCAATGAATTTGTGGTCGGTTATGGGCTTGATTATGCCGAGCGTTACAGAAACCTGCCTTACGTTGGTGTCCTGTTGCTTGGACCAAAATTGAAGGAAAAACCCCCGGAAGATTGAGCCCTGGCCGAGTGCGCCAATCTGGAATCATGCACCCATTTCGCAATTGCCCGGATGTGCCCCAGATAAGAAAACATTGAGAATTTTGTTTCGATGCGCAGCGTTCGGGGGCTCACGCTTCACCGCCTGCTATAATATCTACACGACATGAATCCCACGGATGAACGTACGACAGCAACCGCACTCAACGGTGGAACAGAGCTCCCCGCCGAAGTGCTTTCGACTCTAGCGGAAATCGGCGAGGAAGTGAACGCCTCGCTGGACCTGGACGAGGTCTTGGCGCGCACCGCGGCTTTGATCAAGCGGCACATCGACTATGAAATATTTGGTGTGTTGCTGCTGGAAGGGGATGGAAGTTATCTCCGGCACCGGTTTTCGATCGGCTATGCCCGCGAATTGGCGGACAATTTGCGAATTCCCCTAGGGCAGGGAATTACCGGGACCGCCGCGGCCACGGGCCATTCCGTCCGAGTGGGCGATACTTCAAAAGACTCGCGTTACATCAACGCTATCGATAGCGTGCGCTCCGAACTGGCTGTGCCTTTGATGCTTCAGGGGAAATGCATTGGAGTGCTCGATATTCAGAGCCGTCATCTCGATTATTTTACGCGCGACCAGCAGAGTCTCTTGACGCTTCTAGCCAGCCGACTTGCCGTCGCCATTGAAAACGCGCGACTGTATCAGAAGGTGCGGACCCAGGCGGACACCCTGCTGCTGCTCAATGAAGTAGCCCGGGAGACAGGATCGATCCTTGAAGTCGAAGAACTTCTGCGACGGGCGGCAGAGCAAACCAAGCGAGTGATTGATTATCAGATACTGAGCATCATGCTCTACGACGAAGAGCAAAAGGTTTTTCGTCATCGGGTCGATGTGAAGCACGGCCATCGCGTGCAGGGTAAACTGCGCGCAACCGCAACCGAAGGCATTGTCGGTGCCGCGGCCACACTCAAGGAGCCGGTTCTTGTGCCGGATGTGACTGTGGATCCGCGCTACCTCATGGTGAACCCGGAGACACGCTCGGAACTGGCCATTCCCATGATGCACAAAGGAAAAGTCATCGGCGTACTGGATTTGGAGAGCCCGCAACTGAATAATTTCACCGAAGATCATGTGCAGACACTTTCGATCTTGGCGTCAAACCTCGCTGTTTCGCTGGAAAATGCGCGTCTCTACGAACAACTAGCGCGCGATGAAGCGCGGCTGGAGCGCGATCTGCAGGCGGCGAAAAGAATTCAAGGTGCGCTGCTCCGGCCCGTGCCCACCGAGGATTTCGGTCTGGAGATGGCCGCCCGTTATCTTTCCGCGCGGGAAGTCTGCGGTGATCTTTACGAATTCCTGCGCTACGGTCCGCAGCAACTTGGAATTGCGCTGGGCGACGTCAGCGGCAAGGGAACGGCTGCCGCGCTCTATGGAGCCGTCGCCATCGGCATCATGCGCAGTCTTGCCCCTCAAAAATTGCAACCCGCGGAAATGTTGAAACAAATGAACCAGCTGGTGGGAGAGCGGCGCATCGAGGGACGATTCATGACCGCATGCTTTGCCACCTGGCAGAAGGGCCGACAGAAACTTCGAGTGGCCAATGCGGGGCAATCGCAGCCGTTGCTTTACAAAGAGGGGCGCTGCGGCAAGATCGAATTGACGGGCTTTCCCCTGGGCATATTCGAAGAAGTGACCTACGACGAATGGTCAGTCACGCTAGAGCCCGGAAACATTCTTGTATTTCACTCCGACGGAATCGCTGAAACCATGAACAGCGAAGGACAGTTCTTCGGAACCACACGGCTAATGAAGCTGATCGAACAACATCACGATGCTTCCGCGACGGAGATCGCCGATATGGTTTTGAGGGAAGTGGATTGGTTCACGCAAAGCGCACCGCTCTCGGATGATCGAACACTGGTGGTGGCAAAAGTCCGATGAGCGACTCTACTGGAGCTTCTTTGCGCAAGCTCAAATACGTGGACCCCGCCACTTTCACTCCGCATTTTGCGTGGAAAAAGAGCGGCGGGCGAAGTACAGCCGGCGAAGAAGTGGTCTGTGAAGGAGTGTCGCTGAGGTCTGTTGCAGAGAAGATTGATACCCCAACTTACCTATACAGCCGTGCCGCAATCGATGATGCTTATCAGGAGCTTCACAAAGGGCTTGGCAAGCTGCCTCACACTTTGTGTTTTGCCGTAAAGTCCAATGGAAACCTTTCCATTCTGAACCACCTTGCCAAGGAAGGCAGCGGCTTCGACATTGTATCCGGTGGAGAACTCCATCACTTGCAGCGCATCGGCGTGCGCGGTGATCGCATTGTTTTCTCCGGAGTTGGCAAAGATCGCCATGAAATTCGCGAAGCTTTGAACTATCGCGTCAGCAGACGAGGTGGCCGCACAGGCATTCTGCTATTCAACGTCGAGTCCGAAGCGGAGCTCGATATCCTTGTCGAAGAAGCTGCGCGACTTGCCAAACAAGGAGGCAAGCCGCCTGCAGTGGCTATCCGCGTCAATCCCGATGTGCAAGCCGGAGGCCACCCGCACATTGCTACCGGCCGCCACGAACACAAGTTCGGCTTGGACTGGGCGGAAGCAAAACGGCTTTACCTCATGCACCGAAACTCGAAATGGATTCGCTGGCAGGGAATCAGCGCCCACATCGGTTCGCAAATCACCACGCTGGTTCCATTTCGCCGTGCTCTTGCGCGCCTCGCGGGATTTGTCGGAGAGTTGCGGCGCGCGCAAATCGAACTGCGCTACCTCGATGTTGGGGGCGGTCTTGGTGTCCGCTACTCCGATCAGAAGCCGCCAACACGAACGGAGTACGCGCAGCTGGTCTCACGAATGGTTCGCAAGCTAGGCCTGCATCTCTTGCTTGAGCCTGGGCGCTCTATCATCGCGCCAGCCAGCGTCCTCTTAACACGCGTGGTCTACACGAAAATGAACCGCGGCAAGACATTTGTGATCGTGGATTCGGCGATGAACGATCTGATGCGGCCTGCTCTTTATGGCGCGGTCCATCCGATTACGAAAGTGATGCGAGAACATAACGAAAACAGTATTGGCCGCAAACGAGCCGACATCGTCGGGCCAGTTTGCGAGACCGGCGATTGCTTTCTGCACGATTGGCCGCTCGGAGAGGTGCGAGCCGGCGATTTGCTGGCGATTTGGGTCGCCGGGGCCTATGGCATGGCCCAAGCGTCAAACTACAACGCGCGATGTCGGCCCGCTGAAGTTTTGGTGGAAGAGAATCGCTTCAAGCTGATTCGCCGCCGCGAAACCCAAGACGATTTGTTGCGCACCGACGTTCTTGGCTAATCCCTCTCGTGTTCAAAGGCGATCTTGCCACCCATGGTCGTCTAACCAGCGAAGAGAATTAGATTTCGCCCCATTTCAGTTTGTTCCGCAAAATCTCGAAATACGATTTCTTCGGCGGCTGGATCAGTTTCAGCAACTCTTTCGCTCGCGAGATGCGAACTCGATCCGTTGGTTGCAGCGGAATTCCTCTCTGGCCGTCGAGGGTCAGAAAAACGGACTCCGTGTTTCCGGAGAGTTTCATCTCAATCGAAGACGAATCGCGGATGACCAGCGGACGGTCACTCAACGTATGAGGGCAAATGGGAGTGATCACAAACGATTCCACCGCGGGATGCACGATGGGTCCGCCTGCAGAAAGAGAATAGGCCGTTGAGCCCGTAGGGCTGGCTACGATGAGCCCGTCGGCGCGGTATCGGCAGACAAAGTCGGCGTCAATCGTGAGCTCGAGCTCAATCATGCGGGCAAGCGCACCTTTGTTGATCACCACTTCATTCAGCACACGCTGAGTGTCGATCACTTTGCCCGCGCGTTCCAGCTCCACGCTGATCATGACGCGTTCGCTTAAAGAAAAACGACCCTCCAACGTGTCACCAAGGGCCGGATAAAGTTCTTCCACGGTAAAGCTGGTAAGAAAACCCAAGCTGCCCATATTGATCGGCAAAATTGGAATCCCGCGCGGAGCGGCCAGACGCGCGGCAGCAAGCATGGTGCCGTCGCCACCAAGTACCAGCAGAATTTGCGACGCATCAGCCACGCGCTGCCGAGTCTCGCCTTTCGAACCGTCCGCCAGGGAACTAGCGGTTTCTTCATCGATCAGGGTTTTTATGCCGCGCGCTTCGAGCCATTTCAGCAATGGGGGCACGACGACGCCGAGATTCGAACGGCGCGGGCGAGAAATAATGCCGATGGTCTGAAAGGTTTGTCCCGGATGCATGTTGGTCTGGATTCTACCCTATGGCCTTTTTGCGTGCGTGGAGAAAATACTCCTGATTGCCTTCGGCACCCAGCAAGTGACTTGGACAGACTCCGCCACATTCAAGGCCGACGGATTCAACAAATTCTCTCACGGCAAGGATCGCTTTCTCGTGCAGCTTTTCATCCTTCACGATCCCGCCCGTGCCAATCTCCTCGCGGCGCAATTCGAATTGCGGCTTAATGAGAATAAGAAAGTCGGTAGAGGGTTTTGCCATCGGCATTGCGGGCGCAATCACCTTACGGACAGAAATGAACGAGACGTCGATCACGACCAAATCAACGCTCTCCGGAACGTCCGCGACGCGAAGTTCACGCGCATTCCGCTCGATTCGAATGACGCGAGAATCTTGCCGCAGCTTCCAATCCAGTTGTTCCACGTTTACATCCACGGCATAAACCCGCGTCGCGCCGCGCTGCAGCAGGCAATCCGTGAAGCCGCCATGAGATGAGCCGATGTCCAAGCAAACAAACCCTGCCAGCTCAATTTCAAAATCAGCCAGAGCGCCTTCCAGTTTTGTACCGCCGCGACTGACAAACTTCTGCGCACGGCTGGTTATTTCGATCTGCGCGTTTTCCGCCACGGCAACGCCCGCTTTCCCCGCTCGTTGGCCATCTACCCGAACTTCTCCGGCGAGAATCATTGCCATAGCCTTTTGCGTCGACTCCGCGCAACCTCGTTCGACAAGAAGAAGATCGAGCCGTTTGCGGCCTGCCTTAGGCTTCATAAGGGATTCGAACGGTCAAGCGCGGCGCAGTACGAGAAATTCCGCAATCTCGCGGAGGCGCGCAGCGCGATCGCCGTACGGTGCGAGTTCAGAAATCGCTTTTATCGCGAGATCATTGGCAATCTGGTGCGACCGCTCCAACCCATAAACTGCCGGGTACGTTGCCTTCTGCTGCGCCATATCCTTTCCCGCGGTCTTACCTAGTGCAGCGGAGGACTCTTCGACGTCAAGAATGTCGTCAGTAACCTGAAAAGCCCAGCCGATGGTATCGCCAAATCGTCGGAGACGCGCAACGTCCTCTTCGTTGGCGCCCGCGCACAGAGCCCCCGCTGTGATCGAAGCGCGGATCAGTGCCGCCGTCTTCGAGCGGTGAATGTACTCCAGCATTTGCGGATCGATGGGTTTGCCTTCTGCCTCGATGTCCGCCACCTGTCCACCGACCATTCCGTTGACAGTGCCCGCGGCCGCCGCTACTTCCGTGAGCATGGCGGCGCGACGTTCCGCAACAGCCGGCGTAGCACCGATTGTTTCGAACGCCAGCGTCAAAAGAGCATCGCCAGCGAGTATCGCGATGGCCTCGCCAAATTTCTTGTGGCAAGTCGGCTTACCCCGCCGCAAATCGTCGTTATCCAGCGCTGGCAAATCATCATGAATCAAGGAATAAGTGTGAATGAACTCGATGGCACACGCGGGATGAAGCGCAGATGTGACATCGCTGCCGAAGATCCGTGCTGTCTCCAAACACAAAATGGGCCGGATGCGTTTTCCACCCGCGAAAACACTGTAACGCATTGCCGTGTGAATCGAAGGAGGTTGCACTGTGCCGGCCGGCAGCAGCCGCTCCAGAGCGGCGTCCACGCTCACGCGGTCTTCTTCGAAAAAAGCGGGAAGTTTCATTGCTTCAGGAAACGCGCTCGCAGTTGGCCGCCCTCGCGTGTCAAGACTCGCTCTCTCGCTCGGGATCAAACGGCTCGGCAGCAAGCTTGCCATCCGCTTTCTTCAGCAGAATCTCCACGCGCCCTTCTGCCTCTTCCAGTTGCTTCTGGCACTCGCGAGAGAGGGCGACGCCTTCTTCAAACAGTTTCATCGCGTCGTCCAGCGACAGTTGGGGGCTCTCCAGCCGTCGGACGACTTCTTCAAGCCGCGCCAGCGAGCGCTCAAAATCCGGTCTCTTCGGCGGTTCAGGTTTCTTGGGAGCAGGTGAATTCACGCGTTTGGCCCATATCCTTGTATTAACGATTATTTCTGGCAGTGCGAGCAACAGTACGTCGAACGGCCGCCTTGCGCAATGCGCTGGATCGGGTTTCCGCAGCGGTGGCAGGGTTTTCCTTCGCGATCGTAAGCGCGAAGAATTTTCTCCAGCCCTTGGAACCACCACTCCGAATCGCGAAAGTCAGGCGCCGGATGCAGACAGCATTCTAAGGCACGCGAGAGAACAGACACAATTGCTTTGTGCAGACGCCGCGCCTCCAGCAACCTCAAGGTATTGGCGCGACGGCGAGGATCGAGGCGTGCTTGCCACAGCGATTCACACGAATAAATATTGCCAATCCCCGCGACGCGCGTCTGATCCAATAAGAACTCTTTCAAAGGGCGCTTGGAGGCTGCCAGCAATTTCGCTAGCGCCGTGAACGTGAACTCGCGCGAGAGCGCGTCAATGCCTAATATCCTCAGCCCCGGACATTCCTCCACAGATTCCCAAGCGTGAACACGCCCAAAATGTCGGCCATCGGCAAAACCGAGCACGCCTTTGTCCAACTCGAAAGCGACATCAACGTGAACACCGTTTTCACTCTGATTGGCGTGTGCCAACAATTCCTTGTTGTTCGAGAACCACAGCAACTGCCCATCGAGCCGAAAATGCATCGTGAGCAGCCCGCGGTCCAACTCAAGAAGCACATATTTTCCTTGGCGCGCAACATTGCGAATCCGGCGGCCCTGAGCGAAGCGAGCCACACTTGAACCCGCTTGGGGCTTAGTGGCGATAGGGTGAAAAACATGAACGCAGCGTATTCGTCGCCCCTGAACAAGAGGACGAAGTGTGCGCACAACCGCCTCTACTTCCGGCAATTCAGGCATAAGCGTTGTAATGGATCAGGGACCCGGTTTTAGCGTAAGCGTGTGTTTTCGCGCTTTCTCTTCGGCTGCATCGCTGAACGCCGCGAAAATGGGCCTGCCCTCATACCAGTAAGAAAACTGATCGGAGTAATGGCCGCTACCGGGCTGGCCAGATTCTCCCGAAGGAATCAGCAGTATGGATTGATCCCAGTTTCCTGGATTTCCAACAAAGCGCATTGCCGGGCCGTGCGTTTTTGTCGCCGCACGCACGCTGTAAAGCGTTCCCGATTGCGGCTTACCCGTAATGCTCAAAAATGTTTTCAGCAGGCCGTCATGACCAATTGGATGCATCATGTCCAGGGAGTTGAAGCGGCTCCACGCCCAATCTTCAATTCGTTCACTCTTGCTCTGCCTCGCCAAATTGCCTACCGCCAGGTCCGCAGCTGCCGCCAGCAATTCGTCGTAGCTCTTGTAAGCAGCTGGCAGCCACTTCGCGGGCCGGTCGGTAAGGATTTTTTGTAAAAACGTTGTGGTCCGCCATTGATAAAGATTCGTTTCTTTTCCGAGGAATGGCTCCAGCAGCAAATCGAGAGCCATGCGCCGAGTCGCGTGGAGAAACGAAACCTCCGGGGACTCGGCATCCGCAATTCCATTCCAATCCCTCAGACCGTCGATCAGTTTTAGTGCGCGTGGGTCTTTGGGCTTCACCACTTTTGCCGCTGCTGACAATTGATCCGCCAGAAACGCATGCGGGTAGCTGTAGGTATCGGTCTGAACCTTCAGCATGTCCTCAGGCCGCAAATCGTGACGATCATGCAGCAGGTCGTAGATTCGCGCCGTGCGGTAAGGCTCTTCCCAGCGATCCGTCAGATACGGTTTGTAAAGTGGCCCGACCACACGCGCGTTAGCGCTCACGATCAATCCACTCGCAGGGTTTAGCGCTTGTGGCAGTTGTTCGAACGGAATGTATCCCGTCCATTCGTAGTCGTCCGTGTCTCCGGGAACGGGCACTTCACCGTGCCCCTTCTTTCGAATCGGCACTCGCGCCGCCATTACGTATCCTATGTTGCCTTCGACGTCCGCGTAGACCGCGTTCTGCCCCGGCCCCCACACGCGTTTCATGATTTCGCGAAATTCTTTCCAGTTCCGCGCCTTCCCCAGCCAGTTGTAGCTGTTGGCGAGTCCACCCGGCTCCGTTGCGGTCCAGCGCAGCGCATAAGCCTTATCGCCTGCGCGCCCCACAATCGGCCCATGCCGCGTCACGGTTACTTTCAAATTCTCGTCCGGTTGGCCTTTGACGTGAATAATTTCGTCGATAATTTGCGCCTTGGTCCACGCGCCTTTCACGCGATACTCATCCGGCGAAGCCGGATTAAACGTCTCCATGTAGAGGTCCTGAACGTCCGCGCCATTATTGGTGAAGCCCCACGCGATACGTTCGTTGTGGCCGATGATTACCATCGGCGCGCCGGGAAGAGTGAAACCTTTCACGTTCCAGCCCGGCGCGGTGAGATGAATCTCATACCAGATGGACGGAATTGTAAGCTCGAGATGCGTGTCGTTCGCGAGCAACGGCTTGCCCGTCACCGTGTGAGAGCCGCTGACCACCCAGTTGTTGCTGCCTAGTCCTTGCCGAATCTCATTCTTCGATTCCTCGAGAAAACTTTGAACGGATTGCGCCAGAGCGCTAGTCAGATCAGGATCGCTTTCCGATGCCACAATTCCGGCCTTGGGCCCGTAGCTTGCCTTAATGACGTCATCGGGCGCCATATCATCATCGTCGTCTTCGTCGTCATCGGCCGCCGAACGCTGCGAGCCATCATCAATAACCTTCGGGTCTCCGACGATAAAATGGTCCATCGCCGCTTCTTCCGAAAACAAATCCTTCGCACGCTCTGCCCCAGCACGTTCCGCTACTTTGGAGCGATTCAATTCTCTTTCCCACGTGTCCGTCAAAGTTCGATACATATAAGCGGAAATCGCCAGTGTGTCCGAAGGCTGCCATAGCCTCGGCTCGTAACGCAAAAGTGAGAATTCCAGCGGCAGGTTTTTCTTGTGCTGCTCGATGAACTGGTTGACTCCGCGCGAGTACGCTTCCATCACCCGGCGAGATTCCGAATCGAGCAAAGTCACATCCCGCTCCGCCGCGCGAGCAAATCCGTACGTTCGAAAGCTCTCATCGATCTTCAGCGTTCTGGGTCCCAGGATTTCCGAAAGCTGCCCGCGAGCCGCCCGGCGGAGCAAGTCCATTTGCCAGAGCCGGTCCTGTGCCATCACATAGCCTTGCGCTTCCGCAAGATCCTCTACCGTTGTCGCGCGGATGTGCGGAACTCCCCACTGGTCACGCTCAACCGTCACATTCTCCCGTAGCCCAGGCAGGGAAGCGCTCCCATCCATCTGCGGCAACGGGCGAAATATGAACCACCACGCCACCGCACCGATCGCAATCGCCAGGATGGCGAAGATCCAGTAGAAAATCCGAAGTGCAGTTCGCAAGTTCACTCCCGCCCAATTTGGCCAAAAATTCAGTGTAGAGGAGCCGCTTCCCGTGCGCAACCGAGCGGCACACACGATTCTGAACGAGCGCGCATCTAGTGAACACCATACTGATACAATGCCGCTGGGGACGAAATCCGCCTATGTTTGCAGTGCGCCTGCTCGGCGTTCTGGCGTTAGTGGCTCTGAATGGCTTTTTTGCCGCGACGGAGTTTTCCCTCGTTGCCGTTCGCCTCTCTCGCGTGCGTCAGTTAGTCGCCAAGGGAAGCGCCCGTGCACGCGTAGTCGAGCTCTTACTGGGCGATTTGCACCGCGTTGTCTCCGGCGTGCAGCTCGGAATCACGCTCTCCAGCCTGGCGATCGGCGCCCTCGGTGAAGCCACACTCGCAAAGATGTTTCAGGCCATATGGCCTGGAACTCCGGGAGCCCGTACCGCGCTCTTCGCCCATGCCGTCGCGCTTACCTGCGCGTTCGCTCTTTTAAGCGCTCTGCACGTCGTCATCGGAGAATTGGTTCCCAAGACTCTCAGCCTGGCCCGCGCCGAGCGCGTCGCCTTACTGGTGTCCCCGCCATTCCTGTGGTTCCTGAATACTTTTCATTGGGCAATCAATTTGCTCGATGGAATATCCGGTCTGATCGTGAAGGCCCTGGGAGTGAATTCCGCGCAAGTTCACGGTGTCGCGCATTCCACCGAAGAGCTGCAAATCCAAATCCAACAAGCACGCGAGCGCGGCCTGATCGCCCCCGGCGAAGAAAAATTCATCCTCAGCGCCATGGAACTCGCCCAGATCCAGGTGCGCGAAATCATGATTCCGCGCCCGGACATGCACATGCTCCCGATAGAATCCAATCTTGATGCCGTGATGCGCGTCTTCGCCACCACTCAGCGCTCGCGCATCCCCGTCTATCGCGGCACGCAGGACCACATCCTAGGTTTTGTTCACATCAAGGACATGCTGTGGATTCTGCTCGATCGCGAGCGCCGCATTGAAGAAAATCTCTCGCCGCCGCCCTTCGATTTGCGCCGCGTTCTGCGCGAGGTTCTCATCGTTCCCGAAACCAAGCCCGCCAACGAGTTGCTCCTCGAATTGCGCACTCGCCACGTTGGAATGGCCGTGGTCGTGGACGAATTCGGCAGCATCCTCGGCCTGGTCACCATCGAGGACGTCCTCGAGCAAATGGTCGGCGAGATTCACGATGAATTTGACGTCGTCGAGCGCCCCCTCACCCTTGCCGATGGCGCGCTCATTTTTGATGCCGCTCTGAATGTCCGCGACCTCGACGCACAATACAACATCAGTTTGCCTGACGATCCTGCATACGCCACAGTTGGTGGTTTTGTCCTCGACCAGCTGGGCTTCATCCCCAAGGGCGGCGAGAGCTTCGAGTACGGCAATTCCCGTTTCTCAGTAGTCGAAATGGACGGCAAGCGCGTAGCTCGCGTGAAAATTCAGCGCATCCGTCCCACTGAAACAGAGGCAACGCCTTCGAACGCCGCCGATGCCATGCTCCAATTTGCAAAAGATCCCAAATCTTCCGGGAGAGACTCTTAAGGGGTTAATGACCCGCTACATCCTCAGACGAATCCTCCTCGTCCTTCCCGCCCTCTGGTAGACAATGAAGGCGTGAGTCCGCACAAGCACCGGCTCGCTGATTACCTGCGGCCCAAAACGCTTTCGATGTTGTTGCTCGGGTTTTCTTCAGGCCTTCCCTTTTATCTGGTCGGCAATACGTTCGGCTACTGGCTGCGCGATGAACACACCTCCCTAACGGCCATCGGGTTTCTTTCCTGGGTGGGCATTGCCTATTCGCTCAAGTTTCTGTGGGCGCCCTTGATAGATCGCGTCGACTTGCCGTTGTTTAAACGGCTTGGACATCGGCGTGGATGGATCATGTTCTCGCAGATCGTCGTCGGGCTGGCGCTGGCCGCCATGGGTGGAACTGGCGCGAAAGCCGGGCTCGGCCGTCTCGGCGCGTTTGCGCTCGTCGTCGCGTTTGCCGCAGCGACACAAGACATTGTGGTTGATGCCTGGCGCATAGAATCGGCAGACGACGGCGAAGAACAAGGCCTCCTCGCGTCTGCCTATCAGTTCAGCTACCGCCTGGCGCTCTTGGCTACGGATTCCCTTATCCTCATTGTGGCGGCGACCGTGGGCTGGCGAATGTCCTACGGTATCTACGGCGCAGCCATGGCCATTGGAATCATCGCGACCTGTTTTGCGAAGGAACCGGCACGCGCCGATGCCGTTGTGGGTGAAAAAAAACGCGAAGCGCAGCTCTGGACGCCTCGCGGCTTCTTCGACGCGGTTGTCGGACCGTTCATCGCTTTCTTCCGCGCCCATGGCTGGCTGGCGCTTGTGATGCTGGCGGCCATCAGTCTCTACCGGATACCGGATTTCATGATGGGGCCGATGGCGAGCCCCTACTACGTCGATCTCGGTCTAGCGAAGCCAACCGTCGGAGCGATACGCGGCTCCATCGGGCTCATCGCCACGTTTTGTGGAATCGCAGCCGGCGGATACTGCTCCCTGAAGCTCGGCTACATGCGTGCGCTCATCATAGGGGGCATCTTACAGGCGGCCGCGACTGCCGCGTTCGCGACTCTGGCGTTCTGGGGATTGAGCCTTCGTCTCTTCGCTGTCGTCATGGTCGGTGACAATTTCAGCCTCAGCTTTGCCGGCGTCGCGCTTGTTACGTACATGTCGAGTCTCACCAATCTGGGATACACCGCCACGCAATATGCGCTCTTGAGTTCAACCTACGCCTGGCTGGGAAAGATCTTGAAGGGGTTTTCCGGTGCAATGGTCCAAAGCCTGAGCCACACGCATGGTCTCATTCACGCCTACGGCATTTTCTTTATCGTATGCGGACTGACTGGCGTGCCTGCCGTCCTTCTTTTCGCGGCCTTAGGCTACTGGCATAGGCGGAAGCGACCGGCCCCAGCCGCTGCCTAGGAAAGTCGAGACGAAACAACGGGCACGCAGAGCTCCACGACTTGATTTATTCAGGATCTAGTTAGGTCAACTGTTAGCTTGGAAATTACAGCGAAAGCTATTTCGTCAGCACTACTGTAGCGCCGCGCCCCAGGCTCAAGGTCCGCGCCGCACTCGCCTTGTTCACGCCAATCTCAATGTACCCGCTCGAGCCCACATAGGCGATGGCCTCGCCATTTTTTCCACTGGCAAATGTATCCACTAGTCGCGCCACTTGGTGCGTTCCCACTTGCAGCTTGATCGCCCCGCCGTTCGCCGCTGACTCCGGCAAATCTTCGGCCCGAAGATTCGTGATCAAATTCCCAAACACATCCGTCTTCAAAACCACACCCTTCATCGTCCCGTCCGCCGTCTTGGGGCGCGGGATCGAGAACCGCTTATAGTCACTGATCTCGTCACCCATGCTGGGCGTCTGCCAGCCTTTCGAAAGCCAGGAAGCCACCGAAGCGAAAATGTCCCGCCCGTGAAAAGTCTTGCTCACTGGCTGCAAATAGTAATGCTCCACGTTCGCATGCCGCACCACGAGACTTTCCTTCTCGCGTTCATAAATAATCGACAGAACACCATTGTCCGGCGCCACAAAATACTGGTTCGCGGCGCTCGCTAGCAGCGGCCGCCGCTCTGTTCCCACACCCGGATCTACCACCACCACATGAATTGTTTTCGCCGGAAAGTAAGAATACGCCGAGCCAATCGTCAGCGCCCCGTCGAGCAGATCAAACGCCGTGACGTTGTGCGAAATGTCCACGATGGTGACATCCGGATTGATCTTCAGGATGACGCCCTTCAGCGTCCCCACCAGATGGTCGTTCGTGCCGTAATCAGTCGTCAGCGTAATGATCGCGTTGGCCAATGGATTCTCTCACTTGGGATGATTCGCGCATGCTGCGCAGACGGAGCAAGCAGACACTCCGCATCCTTTGACGCTAACGGAGGCATAGGCCTCCGTCAAGAATTCGCGCACCGATTGCTGTGCAATCGCTAATGGCCAGTCGGTAGCGGACTCAGGAGCGAGTCAGCCCACGCCTTGTTCCGGCGCGCAGCCATGCCAGTCCGGGTCCGGAAAGTGGGCCCGGCAATACCACTGGCCGCAGCGCTCGCAAAACTGCTGAGCGCTCTGGTCGCAGGGTTCATCCACGCGCGAAACTGCCTGGCAGAGCTGTTCCTTGGGTTTTACGGCCGTTGAGTTCATGGACACCTCCGCGGCGTTTAAGAGGGAATTACCTGGAAGAGGCGGTCAGCGGGCCGGTTCTACCACGCCGACTTTGTTTACGCCGCTGCAGGCAATATACACCCGTCCGTCAGCCGTCGCCGCCATATTACGCACCGTCCCTCCTCCGGAGGGGATTGTCGCACGTGCGAACCGTTCCGTTTTTGGATCGAACTGAATCAGCGTGTTGGGCTTCACGCCTGATTCGCTGTACCAAACCAGGCCATCCTTCGTAATCGCGATTCCGTACGGTGCAGAGCCCGCCCCTCCGGGGGAAGGCCACATCTTCACCGCGCCGCTTTCCGCATCGAGTTTCCCCAGATTCCCGCCCTGGAAGTCCGTGAAATAGACCTGGTCAGCCGCGTCAATGGCCATGCGCCGAGGTCGCGCCCCTTCCGGCAACTTGTATTCAGTGATCGCCATCGTTTGAGGATCAATCTTAGCCATCTTGTTGGTACCGAACTCGCAGAAAAATGGAACGCCTTTGCTATTGATGGCAATCCCGTAGGGCCGCGCATCTCCGAATTGCATTTTCCTTAAATCAATTTTCCCGGTCTGCGGGTTCAGCCTGCCAACCATGTTTCCTACTTGCACGGTAAACCACATGATCCCGCGCGAATCGAATACCGCAGTGTGCGGGTCTTCGGCCTTGGCGTCCGGCATCTTGTATTCCGTCACCGCGCCACTGCGCGGATCGAGCTTGCCGATGTACCCCTTCGCGTTCCCGGTAAACCAGATGTTGCCATTCGAATCGGCAACCAAGCCATGCGGACCGGAGTCCTCAATCTTCAGCGTGTACTCCTTGAAAACTCCGGTCTTGGGATCCACACGCCCAAGCTTGTTCTGCAATTGTTCCGTAAACCACAGCGCGCCATCTTGCCCGACGGCCGGATCGTGCGGATGCGCGCCTCTCGTCGGCACATCCCATTCGCGTATTGTGACCTTCAGTTCGCTGACTTCTGCCCCCGGTGCCGCCGCTCCGCGCGACAACAGAGCAACCCCAAATCCCGCTCCCAGAATTACGCCACCCAAAACAATCTGTGTTCGTCTTCCCATATGGACCTCCTCCAGAAATCATGGTCCCTGGGCAACTTACATCTATTCCAAACCTCGCGCAATACGCATAACCCTTGTGTCTTTGAGCGAAAGTGTAATTCTGCGAGGAGGGAGCAAAAAAAAGAGCCGGCTTGGGGAAGCCGGCTCTTCGGTTGGATGGGACTACTGAGGACTCGTGGCCGCAGCGACTGGCTGCAAACTTATGGCAACGATCTTGGTGCCGATCACTTCGCCCGACACGATCAATTCCACGCGGCGGTTTTGCTGGCGGCCTTCCGAAGTATCGTTTGATGCGATCGGCCGGGTCTTCCCAAAGCCCGTCGCGGTTGTCGAACCTTCCGGAACGCCCTGCGCCGTCAGATAACTGCGCACTCCTTCGGCTCGCTTCTCCGACAGATCCTGATTGAAAGCCTCAGTCCCAACGCTATCTGTATTGCCTTCGACAGCCAGATTCAGCGATGGGTAGGCCAGCACGATGCCCGATATCTTGGCCAGCTTCTCGCGTGCTAGCGGGCGCAGCGTGAATTTGCCGGAGTCGAACAACACGTCCGACATATTCACAACGAGTCCACGTGCAGTGTCACGAGTTTCCAGAATTAAGTTAAATTGCTGTAGCAGTCGCGCACGAAGTTCTTCACGGTCACGCACGGCTTGTTGAAGTTGCGCGTCGGATGAGGCTGCCGCTGCGCGATTCAGGTCCGAATCCATTTCAGCGGCCTTCTGTTTTTGCCTGGCCTCGTTGCGTTCTCTCTCTGCATCGGCTTGAGCGCCAGCAGCCTGCTGTGCCGCAGCCTGCGCGTCGACGTTCTTACGGTCCGCTTCATTGCGCTGGCGAACGGCGTCAGCGGTAGCAGCTTCAGCGTTCACTCGGCCTTGCGATTCCGCGTTTGCACGATTCGTCGCCGCGGCTTCACGGTGCGATCCTGCTCGGCGTTCCGCTTCGACGCGTTCTTCATCTATATGTTTCATCGCGATTTCACGAGCGTCTTCCGCAGTCTGCACCACTTCACGAGACAACGCGCTCAGCGATTTCTTGTTTGTATGCCTTCCGGTCGCCAGCGCATCCGCCTCGTTCATCTGGCTCACGGCTTTTGCGTAGCTTTCCGCGGCGTATCTTTCGGCGCCCGCGGATTGTGCGATGCGCACGGCATTGCGCGCTTCAAAAAATTCCAGCGGCAATTTTGCGTTCAAGATAACGGGGTCAAGTTTGTAGCCCGTCGGGATGTAGCCACCGCGGTCGATCAATTCAAACTTCGCGTCCACGACTTCGGTAGCTCCAACCGTATCCGGTCGAATAACGTTCTCAAGCACCACAACGTTGCTCGGACGGCGCACCGCATAATAAGGTTCCGCTGTTACGATCAGCGCGAACGCCTGCAGGTCCGTCGTCACATCCAGCTTGCTGCGGTGGTTATCTCCCACCAGCACTTCGCCGATGTTCACGGGCCGGCCTTCCGGCGAAATCGCCCAAAACACATACGTCAGGTATTCGTTCCCAAAGCTCGTGGGCCTGTCCAGTCCGGAGAATTCAACTTCAATTTCCAGCGCCCCGCGCTTGCTCTCCACTTTGGCTTCGCCTGATGCCCCAGGCATCAAATCAGTCCCTTGAAAATCGATCTTTGTTGCCCCGCTGCGGTGTCTGTAGCTCACCGCGCGAGTCGTACGGTTCACCACATTGATTCGGTACGTCGGTGTTGGATTGCCGGAGTCTGCCGGCACCTGTGCCTGCGCTTGCGCCGAAGCGCCAAGCGTCATTACAACTGCGAGCGTGATACTCGATATCTTGAACATGAGTCTCCTTCTAGAAACTTCGAGACCCGAGTATCGCTTCATGTGAGTTTCAATACTGTGCGATAGCGCACGTTTCGTAAGATAAGAACGCTCTTACCAAATGTACCCTTAAGGTCGGACAGAGGAGGAAACACGACGAAGTGGAAGCATAACGATCAGAGTATAGATTCCCAGAGTAGTACCAAGCGGAATTTCTGAAACCGATAAGAATGCTGCAATGAGGGCCAGCATGCGCGCTGCACCTTGATTAGCCAAGAGAGCCAGTCCAGCCAATAGCCCAAAAACACCCGCTAAAATCGCCCACACGATCGCGACCACATAGAAGAAGTGAAAATCACTCATCAGCGCAAACGGATTGGCCACCCGGCTGAGCAGTGCGCCAAACATAACCGTGGCGGTTCCGCTGAACAGCACAAGCCAAACTCCCATGATGACACGCAGAATCCCATACACGATCCAGCAACCACCCAGTGTTCGCCGACCATCGCTTAATTCGACCGCACCTGATTCACCTGAAGCCATCTATCTCTCCTGATTACCCGTGCACGCCGTCAATCCTGCATTGGAATAAGAGCCTATTCCTCGGTTCCAGTCTGTCCACTTTGGGACACTCGCCGTCTCCAAACGTCGCTGTTCGCAGACACCACCTGATGGATGAGCAAGCACATTGCGGCGAACGAGGAATCACCTGGGCCGGAATTCGCGGCTCTATACGTTCAGTCACTTGGTTATGTATAATCAAAAAGCTCGAAAAAGAGCGGGCGTCGTACAATGGCAGTATAGAAGCTTCCCAAGCTTCGGACGTGGGTTCGATTCCCATCGCC
>JBGPDI010000039.1:0-38996 GCA_041482215.1 Candidatus Acidiferrum sp.
CGCGACTTCATCGTGAAGTTTGAGGGCTGCTATCACGGACACGCGGACAGTTTTCTTTCACAGGCGGGCTCGGGCCTCGCGACGCTAGGAATCGCGGAATGCCCGGGCGTGCCGCAGGCGCTTGCAGCGTTGACGCTGAACGTGCCGTTTAACGATTTGAACGCTGTTGAGAAAGTTTTCTCGCAGCACAAGGACAAGATTGCCGCCGTCATCGTCGAGCCGATTGCGGCAAATATGGGCGTCGTTCCTCCAGAAATTGGGTTTTTGAAGGGATTGCGAGAGATTACCAGGAAGAACGGCGCGTTGTTGATCGTGGATGAAGTCATCACGGGATTCCGATTGCTGAATGGCTCGGTACAAGAACTTTTTGGGATTGAAGCGGACCTAACGACGCTTGGGAAAATCATTGGCGGCGGAGTTCCCGTGGCGGCCTACGGCGGTCGAGCCGAGTTGATGGATAATGTTGCGCCGCTTGGCCCGGTGTATCAGGCGGGCACGCTTGCGGGGAACCCGCTGGCGATGCGAGCGGGGATTGCGGCACTCCATCAACTAACAAAGCCTGGGCTATATGAAGGAATCGCGGAATTGGCGGGGCGGCTGGTCGCTGGTCTTCGCGCGGAATTGGCGAACGCCGGAATTCCTGCTCAGGTGAATACTATCGCGTCACTCTCGACAGTTTTCTTTACGCCGGAGCCGGTGAGAAACTACGACGACGCCAAACGCTCGAATACGAAGCGATACAGCAAGTTTTTTCGCGAGATGCTTGATCGCGGAATATTTTTGGCGCCCTCACAGTTTGAGGCCGCTTTTGTCTCTGCGGCGCACACCCTTGCGGACCTTGAGCGTACAATTGCCGCGGCGCGCGAGTCATTTCAGGCAGTTGCTTCCGATTCCACGCTTTGAGTCCAAAGAGGGAGAACACAGGAATGAGCGAAGGCTTCGAACTTCCCGAGACGCCTCACGGTGAGGATGATCCGCTGATCTTGCCTGTCTCGATCACGATCTCGATTATGGCGGTTTTGGTAGCGGCGGCGACTTTGATGGGTCATCGAGCACATACGGAAGAGTTGCTCCGTCAGAGCCAGGCCGCTGACCGGTGGGCGCAATATCAGGCCAAGAGTGTACGGCTACACGAAACGCAGGGTTTCTCGGATGTGGTGAATATCGTTGCCTCTCTGGATAAGGAGAAAGGCGCGTCGCTGCGCGAGAAGTATGTGAAGGAAGTCGAGCACTACCAGAGCGATAAGCAAGACATCAGCAAGGAGGCCAAAGACCTGGAAGAGGAACGCGACTTGGCTGGACGCAAGGCGGACCGATTTGATGGTGGCGAGGCCTTGCTGGAGATCGGTCTGGTCATCTGCTCAATCACACTTCTTACCAAGCGCAAACTGTTTTGGTTCGGTGGCATGCTCATCGGCGCGCTGGGCGTGGCAATCGCCGCGACGGGTTGTTTCCTTCACTAGATTAGGCGTGCGACGGGGGTTTCGAACCTTTCAGCAGGGTGATTTCCTGTAGCAGACGTTCCAACTTTCCCACGAGTTCCTGGTGGCGCATGTCATCGGTGCCGGGTTTTTTCCCGAGAAATGTAAGTGTTCCTCCGGGCTCGAGCACGCACTGTTCGACTTCCGACAGCGAATCGAAGCCCTGTTTGCGCCCCGCCGCTTCGAGCTGCGCCATGGTGATGAGCTCTTTTTTCAGATGCTGTGTGTGTACTTTCCCGCCGTCGATCAACACGTCAGCTTTGCCCTCGACAATCTGGTCCAGCTTCCTGTGGTCGTAGAGGAAGCGAACGACAAGATAGTTTGTGATCAGCAGGGAAGTAGCGCCTATGATTCCTCCAACTACGCTGTTGTCCTCGCCGATGATGGCATTCTGTACGGTATTCGAAAGCGTCAGCAGAACGACCAGGTCGAACGGATTGAGCTGGACAAGTTCACGTTTCCCGGAAAGCCGAAGGCTGATCACCAGAAATGCATAGACGATGATTGGACGGAGGATCTTCTCCAGCAGCGGAAGTCCCATAACGAACATATCTTTCCATGTGTCGTGCATCTGGTGAATTTCCTCCTCAGAATATCTGAATGCGTGGATTGACCTTTTTTGTGGCTGATGCTCAAGAACCGAGCGAGCGTAACACGCGCAGAGTTTGAGGAAAAGGCACCTATTTTTGGCGGCACCCCTGTCCAGCCGCACAGTCATTATTTAGCAGCACACCGCCAGATTCGGTCCCGCCATGAGCAAATCTCTCGTAAGATCAACAAGCTAGCCAGCAAGTCGTTCTCAGGGTTGCTTTAGAACGTCAATTCCTAACGGAGGATGCAGGTCTCACCCTGCCCGCGGTACGCTACGCGCAGGCTGGTGTCGCGAGCGGCGACCACATGTCACAGCGTTCCGTTTCCGAGCAAGGCATAGCTATAGGCCCGGAGCAACTCTCCACCTTACTGGACTCCGCCAGGGAACTCATCGCCATCCTTAGCCCGCAGGGAGTCGTTCTTTTTGCGAATGCGGCATTTACTCGCCTACTCGGCCATCAAACTGAAGATCTCATTGGAAAATCGGTTGCCGGACTCTTCCATGCCAACGATGCCAGTGGAGTTCGCAGACGTCTTGGCGAGCTCTCGACTAGCGGTGGAGGAACGTTTGGCGGCCGATGCCGTTTGCAATGCAAAGACGGTAGCTGGCGCTGGTTTGATGCGGTAGGCCGCGATCACACAAACGTCCCTGGTATCGAAGGGATTGTTGCAAGCTTTCAAGATGTCACCGATCTTCACCGCATGGAGTCGGAGCGCCAGGTCATCTCCGAGATCGTGCATGCCCTCAATCAAACGGCAAACCTGGACGAGCTTTTGTTGGGAATTCATCACGCTCTGAAGAAAGTTCTGTACGCCGAGAATTGTTTCGTAGCATTGCACGATCCCGAAGCAGATGCTTTTACCTTTCCGTTTTTTGCCGACCAGATTGACGTGGCGCCTCCTCCGCAAAAAGTGGGACGCAGCTGTACAGCGTACGTTTTCCGAACGGGATCGCCGATGCTGATTCCACAAAGCGAATTCGACCGGCTTGCCGCGCACGGTGAAGTCGAGCTCGTCGGTTCGCCATCGCCCTCGTGGCTGGGTGTTCCGCTGAAAACTCCAACGGCGACCATCGGAGTGCTCGTCGTTCAGCACTACCAAGTCGAAGACGCATACGACGTTCGTGATTTGGAGTTTTTAAGTTCTGTCGGAGGGCACATTGCGCTGGCGATCGAGCGCCGGCGTTCTGAAGAAGCGCTCCGCAAGAACGAAGAAATGTTCCGCTTGCTGTTTAGTTACAACCCGCTGCCCACATGGGTCATTGACCGCGAAACGCTGCGCTTTCTGGAAGTGAACGATGCGACCGTCCGCCAGTATGGGTATTCACCCGCTGAATTCAAGAGCATGACTGCTCTTGACCTTCGTCCCGAAGAGGAAAAAGCGAACTATCTTGCCTTTTTGAAGCAGAAGCCCGACGACGGCCTCTATCATGGCCACTGGAAGCACCGAAAGAAAGACGGCAAGGTCATCCAGGTTGAAACAATTGCGCATGAATTGGAATACGCCGGAAAACGTGTGCGCCTGGTAGTTGCTCAGGATATCAGCGAACGCCATCTTCTCGAACAGCAACTTCGGCAATCGCAAAAAATGGAGGCTGTCGGACGCTTGGCGGGCGGCGTCGCGCACGATTTCAATAATCTCCTGATGGTGATCAAAGGACATACTGAACTACTCCTCAATGTGCTTCCTCCCTCTGAAAGTTATTCGAGAAAGATTGAACAGATCGACCGCGCCGCAGATCGTGCTTCCGCTTTGACGCGGCAACTCTTGGCCTTCAGCCGTTTGCAGGTTTTGCAACCACACGTCATGAATCTGAATGACGTCGTCGAAGAAATGGGGCGGCTGCTGCCCCGGCTGATTGGAGAGGACATTGAGCTGGCGATTCGCAGCTCCGAGGATTTGGGCGCCATTCGCGCCGACGCCAGCCAGATGGAACAGGTGATCATGAATTTGGCGGTCAACGCCCGCGATGCCATGCCCGGCGGAGGGCGACTTCTGATTGAGACCTCCAATGCGGAACTGGATAGCGCGTATAACAACGTGCATCCGATTGTGCGGCAAGGACGCTACGTTCTCCTGGCGGTCTCCGACACTGGCACCGGAATGGACGCGGAGACACAGGCACATATCTTTGAGCCGTTTTTTACAACCAAGCCGCAGGGAAAAGGCACGGGGCTCGGTCTGGCTACCGTTTATGGAGTTGTAAAGCAGAGTGGTGGATTCATCTGGGTGTATAGCGAATTGGGAAGAGGAACTTCCTTCAAGATTTATCTTCCGCGAGTTGACCAGCCTGTCGAGAGAATCGGATCAACCCGTGCGGCTGCTGAGGCGCCGCGAGGAACGGAGACGATACTTCTTGCCGAGGACGAGCAGGACGTGCGGGAAGTGGCGCGTGAGTTCCTGGAATCTGGTGGCTACACAGTGATCGAAGCACGTGACGGTGCGGATGCGCTCAAAAGAGTTGAGAGTCATCAAGGAAATATTGATTTGCTGCTCACGGATATGGTCATGCCCGGAATGACTGGCCAGGATCTGAGCGCTCGCCTGCTACGAAACCGCCCTGATCTCCGCGTCTTATATATGTCGGGCTACAGCGAGCGGGCCGCAGTGGATTCTGCGCAAGGCGATTCCTCGATGCGTTTGCTGGCGAAGCCATTCAGCCGCTGGGCGCTTCTTCGCGCCGTTCACGACATCCTGAAACAGAAATAAAGTTGCCGCTGCTTTTTCCACCAATCTAAAATCTGCTGCCAATTCTCAGTGAATCTTCGGATGCTTCTTGTGCCATTCGGTATGCAGTTGGAAGGTTCGTCCCGCCTGAATCACTGCAAAATCATCGCCCGCTCTGCCTACAAATTGCAGACCAACGGGAAGATTCTTATCCGTGAATCCGCAAGGCACGGACATCGCCGGCAGCCCGCAGATGTTGCCAAGGCCGCCGAGAGGATCGGGGAAAACCAGGCCGGTCTCGAGATTCAGGCTCAGAGGTGTCGCGGCAACAGGCTGCGCAGCCGTCGCGATGACGTCAAACGATTCAAACAATGCATCCATCTTCTTCTGCGCGATCTCCCGCACCTTTTGCGCCTGCAGATAGTCCGCCGCCGAATATTGCTCGTTCACATAGCCAGCGATTTGCCCCAAGGGGTCTGTCAACTCGCTCACTTTCCCGGAGCGAATCAATGGCCGAAAAGAAGCGGCGCATTCCACGCCCACGATGATGCCGCCCGCTTCCTCCCAGGGACCAACGGGCAAGGCAACATCCTTCACACTCGAAAAATATTTCTTTAGGATCCTAGTGGCGGCTTCGATGGGTTTCGCCACTCCAGGCTCCAGGAATTTCCAAGCATTTGTAAGCCAGCCGACTCTGAGCGGTCGTGAATGCAATTCCATCGAAGGAGAATAAGTGAACGCACCTTTATCAATCGGCACCGTTCCGCGATCCTTTGGGTCGTGCCCTGCGATGGCCGAAAAAATGCGTGCGCAATCTTCCGCGCTTCGTGCCATCGGGCCAATCTTATCCATCGAAGGGGCCAGCGCCATCGCGCCATAGCGGCTAACCCGGCCATAAGTTGGCCGCAATCCACTCACCCCGCAGTATGCCGACGGGCAGATGATCGAGCCCCACGTTTCTGTGCCGATCGCAAATGCCGCCAGACCCGCGGCCACGATCGCTCCTGAGCCGGAAGACGATCCGCATGTCCAGCATGCGGTGTCCCAGGGATTCTTAGCCTCCCCCTGCAAAGAAGCGGAGGCGAAGCGATAGCCCATCCCGCCAGCGAGTTCGATCATCGCCGCTTTGCCAATCATCACCGCACCAACGCGATTCAGATGTTCAATCACCCTCGCATCGTAATTGAATACCTGGTTGGCAAATGGCTTCGCGCCCCAGGTGGTGGGAAGTCCCTTCACGGCCAACAAGTCTTTCGCGGCGTAAGGAATCCCGTGGAGAGGGCCGCGATAATGCCCGCGCTGAATTTCTTTTTCAGCTGCCGTGGCTTGCTCGATGGCAATCTCTGGCGTCAAGCGGGCGTAGGCGTTAAAGCGCGCTCCGAACTTTTCGCTGCGTTCGAGATACATTTTCGTCAGATCAACGGGAGAGAGTTTTTTGGACTCAATGCGTTTCGCAAGTTCACTTACCGAGAGGTGGAAGATCTCTTCACCAGGCATTCGTGGGAGGCTCCTCAGGAATTCTTCGGCGCTGCTGCCGGTTTGGGTGTCGCCGGCATCGGCGGGTTTTTCTTTTCGTGTTCAATCAGAGGCTTGAGGTAAAGTCCCGGCCCATCTCCGTTTTCGATCGCAAAGGCACGCAGACGATCGAGCTGAGGTTGCGCTTCCGTTGCCAGCCTTCGGATATCAGCTTTTTGAGCGTCAGAGAGCCTGCTGCCGTATTGAGCGAAAATAGCTTGAATCCGCGATTCGACTTCGGCTTGGCCTTCGGGCGAAAGCTTTGGCGCGTTTGCTGGCTGTTGCACTGGGAGTGGAGACGCTACTTGCTCTGTGGGGAGAAGATTTGCAGGTGCAAAGGACGCCGCCGCGGAAACAAAGGCAGCACGCCGCGCAAATTCACGCCGGGAAATATTCGAATCGCTCTTGTTCCCCATCGAGGGTCCCCTGTAATCAAGAAAAATGCAGAACAGCGCATGAAAGACGCACAGTCAGGCTACTGAATACGCGTTCGAGCGTCAACAGCATGGTAGTAGGAGGGAGCGAAACTGCCCTGTTGTCACGACCCGCCTCGACAAATCCTCCCGATACGCGTGCGCCGCGGGGCAACAATGTTTGGAAACCTAGGACGTGGCCGCACTGAGCCGGGCAAATTCGAAAGCTCACAGCGTCACTGCCGCGCTAATCGGGCATTAGAAGGTGGCGACTAGCGTTCCACTAGTTTGGTTCAGACGGCGAGCATGACCATCCCGGAGCAGATCGTAGCGCCTTCCACTGACTGTCAGTACTGACAACTGGTTAGCGACGCCGCCGTGCTGTAGAAAAGTTGCTGCATCGTTGTCGAGGTTGTCGAGAGACGTTGCCTTTATTCGATGATGGTTGCAGCGGTGCAACTGAAACGAAAACTAAACACCCTGAAGGAGAAATCGATGATGCCAGTCAAGAATCCAAAGGAACTATTTGTTAATATCTTGAGCCACGTGCGACACGGCACGGAGCGTTCTGTAGCTGTTTATAAGGAACTGGGCGATTTGGCGCAGAATCCTGAAATACAGGAGGCGCTGGGCGCACGGGCCTTCGTGTCCCAGCAAACCTTGGCAAAGCTGGATGAGGCCTTCAGCCTGATTGGGGAGAAGCCGGTGAGTGTCAGTGGCAGGCTCCATGATGTCTTTGTCGAGGATTTTCGCAAGGAGCTTGCGGAGATCCAATCACCGGAGGCGAAACGGCTTTTCGTATTGGCAAAGGCCAATTACTTGAGCCACGTGCGCGCGGCGGAATACGTAACTTTGGTAGCGGCCGCCGACATTTCCGGTAACTATGGCGTTGGCGTGCTGCTTGAGAGTTGCCTCGCCGACCATATGGTCTTCGTCGAACGGACGAGCCGTTTGATCCGTCGCGTGATCGAAGCGAAGCTCGTGGCGAGGGCTGCGGGCTGAGCTGGTCAATAGCCAAACAGGTCACAAGTCCGTATGGTCCTGTCTCGCACAGGGGCAGGACCACACGGGTACCAACAGGTTGACCTTCGGTACCAAGAACGGAGGGGTAGGATGGCAAAATAATGACCTTCGTTGCTGCGCAAAAGGGCTCGATCTTTGTGGCCTTTGGTGGACAGAAGATCGCCTTGGAACGGTCGCGGGTCCGAATCCGCGAGGACCAGGAATACTCACTCTTTCCTCTTTTCTACGCATTCAGATTGCTGTAATCGTGCTTCTACTACTCCAGGCTGTTAGTTTGAAACATAATAGGCTACTTTTTCTCCGCCCTCTTCCGTGTGATACACCGTCACTATCGCGCCTTTTGCTATGCCCGCACCCGTAGCTTTGCCTGCATCTTCCAAAGCCTTCCCACCTAACTCAAACTTCTTTTTTGCCCCATGGACATCCTTCACTACGATTGTCTTGGTGTCTTTATCAAATTTTTCAACGGTGCCATCCGTAGCTTTGAGGCCGTCCTCGCCAATCTTGCCGACTTCCATCGCAGTTTCGTCAGCGCCTTTCCCTGTGGTCCGTGCCACGATTTGCGTTCCTTCTCTTAATTCGTTGAACCCGTCCTTGGTTCCTTTCACCGTTGCCGCATCCGTTACTTTAATCGTGTGTTCCGTTCCATCGGCAGTCTTCACCACAATTGTCTTCGTGGTGCTATCCACTTTCTCGATCGTTCCGAGGATTATGTTCACCAAATCCTGCGCCACGCAGACCCCCATCGTCAGCATGCCGCAAACTGCAAAGTATCCCAATTTTTTCATGGTTACATTCTCCTTCTTAGATTGTCCTTGCCTGGCACTTTATTCCGGGGGCCCGAACTCTCTCAGCTTGCGGGCAGGATGATTCAACGATGCTGGTCATAGGGCTCCGGGTTTGTAATTGTCAAAAGTGACAGGCTATCGATCTCTGTCAAGACAATAGGGCCTCGTAAACGCGCTTACCCAGCCCGACGATGTCCCTGGCTGGGACTCGGGGATATTTTCTGGGGTGTATGGAGGATCCCGAGCCATGGATTCTCTTTTTCAGCGCCACGCGGGTGATTGCGAGTAGTTCGAGTGTGCAGCCCTCGTACTGTCAGAATTACCAATTGTCCGGTGGTCGTTGGACGTCCAAGCTGTCTCTCAGCCAGCCCAATTGCCTGATGACATGCGGCGAGGTGTGCAGGCAGGAGATAATTGTATGAGCGCTCAAAGAATCAAAGCGTTTTGCCTAGTGTTAGGTGCCACGGTTTTAGCGGGCCCGGTTACTTTTGGACAAGACGTTAAACCCGGGAAACTGAAAATGTCGGTAAGCCCAAAGCAGGCTTACGTTTTTGTCGATGGCAAGGCCATTGGTCCCGGCAATCGGACCATCAAGCTCGACGGGGGTACACACCATGTGCTTGTCGCCAACTATGGGTACAACTTTGCCGAGCAAGAGGTCTCGATCGATTCGGATAAGACGGTGCCAGTGGAGATAAAGCTGGAACCCGTTGGCACACCCGTGCCAGGCCCGCGTGGCCGCATCCAGATTGAAACAGGAAGTCTCCACGGGGCCACAGCTGCCGCCGTTCTTCTGAACGGCAAGAAGCCCCTGTACTTCGTAGGCCACGTGGATGAGTTCAACAACGACATTATGGCGCACCAAGAATTGATAGTGCCACCAGGAACGCACCAAGTGACGGTCACTCGGGGTGACAAGGAACTGTGGTCCGGCTCGATCACCGTCGCGGAAAATCAGCGCGTGATTGTTAATATCTCGAATGGAAAAGAAAAGACCAAGCCGTGGCCTCGTGGCTCGTCGTGCCCAAAATATCGCCCCCAGTGCGAACTGCCTAAATTGGCGCCACGCTTTGTGGCCGGCACTGCAAGCGCCACCGTCGTTGTGGCGCCTGTCAGCGGATCTGTCTCTGCCAATCCGTCGAAAATCGATTGCAACCAAAATACGCAGCTAGCCTGGGTTTCGCAAGACACTGTCGAAGCCGACATGAGCGGCATGAGCCCTGTTCCGACGTCGGGCGAGAAAACCATTTCGCCTCGGCAAACCACTGTGTATCAGTTGACAGCTTCAGGGCCAGGTGGCGTGGCAACGCCGAGCACCACAGTGGAAGTCAACCCGGTAGTGCAATCGTCGCTGAGCGCTTCGGCTATGGAAGTTAAGTACCGCCGCATCGGTGACAAGATCATCGAACAGGGGAGCACTACGCTGAATTGGTCGTCGTCCAACTCCGACGCTGCCTCGCTGGATCCAGGTGGCTCGGTCGATGCCAACGGCACGAAGTCCATCACCCTCAGCCCAACGCAAAGCAGCACTGGCCCAGTGGACGAAGAGTTCAAATACACTCTGAACGCGACCAATGCATGTGGTGGTTCGGATACCAAGACGGTGGTAGTACGCCTGAAGGGCTCCATTGAGTCCGTTCCAGCCGTGCTGCTGCAGAGTGTTTTCTTCCCGACAGACTATCCTATAAAGGACGAACCGACGATTGGGCTCGTTCGCAGTCAGCAGGAAGTACTGACAACTCTCGCCACAGGATTCAAACAGTATCTCGAATTTGATCCTGACGCGAAGTTGTCGCTTGGCGGATACACGGACGAGCGAGGCACTGATGAATACAACGATGCTTTATCCGAACTCAGGGCCCAAAGCGTGAAGGATTTCCTGGTTTCACAGGGAATCGCCGCAGAAAAAATAGATACCTCAGCGTACGGCAAGCAGAAACCGTTGGACAAAACCACGGTTAGCGACCTGCAAACCCAAAATCCAAACCAGCCTCCTGAAAAGTGGGTGCGCGACTCCCGTGCGACCTGGCTGGCCTACAATCGCCGCGTTGACATAATTCTCATGCCCACTAACGCCGAGTCAGTGCGGTTGTATCCCAATCAAGCTCCGGATTCCCAAATTCTTTGGCAAATACCCAAACCGGCCCGCAGCGCGGTTGAAGGGTACAACTAAGCGCTCCCGGGAAGTAGGGGCTAGAATCCGGCAGCCGCTTCTGACACAGTGGGAAACAGGCGAACAAGTTTATTGACGCTGGTCATCTTCAGAACTTCGTCTACGATTCCTGAAGCACCGGCGATTCGCAGTTCGCCACCCGCTTGAGCAACTTTTCCCTGACAAACGACCAGAATTCCCACGCCCGTGCTGTCGATCAAAGTGACTCCTTTGAGATCAAAAATGATTTTCTTACTCTTCTCACCAAGGATTTCCGCCAGTTTTAATTCCACATCGCGGGGATTGTTGTCCAAGACGAGTCGTCCGGTCAATTCAAGGACGGTAATATCCGGAGGAATTTGGCTTCGCTCGATGGTTAGGATCAAGATGCACCCCGTTCTTGCCCTTGCGCGCTGCCGCTTCTCCGCGCGAATCGGAGTTGCGTAGCGTGTTGGTGACGGATTCTACCTCACACAGGGGTGCGGCGGAATTGATTTGAATGGAATTCAATCCCAGCGATGCGAAGAGGGGTTTTTAGAGGAAAGTAGCCTGATTTTCCCGCAGTTAGCTCACTTCCGTAAGTGTGCGAATCTGCGTTTCCAGGGCCTGGTTGTATTGGCGCTCGATCTGAAGTTCCGTTTGCAGCTTTTTCACGAGCAAGTCCAAGTGAGCAATCTCAACGCGAAGTTTCTGTACGTCCGCGGCTGTCGGAGCGGGACGCACATAAGCGCCAGCCGAATGTTGCGGATCGTGCTGCGGTTGCATCGGTTGCCGCGGTATGAAGGCTTCTGCGAGAGCTCGTGGCCACGCAGATTCTTGCGAAGGCCCTGCGGGCGGCGGAGGCGCAACAGGGCGCGGTACCGCTGGAGGCGGCGCAAAAAGATTGCTCAAAGCGTTCGAAGAAGCTGGCCGCTCGACCACCGGTGCAGGCGTTGCGCCCTTCGGTTCAAGCAGGCTCTTCACACGTCCGATCAATTCCTGCGGCTGAAAGGGCTTGCGAATCAGCTCATCCGCTTTCACGGAAACCGCTTTGTCGGCCACGCTCTTGTTGACTACACCAGACATCAATACCACTGGAACTTCGCTGAAATCAGGATGCTGCTTAATCTGGCTGCAAACGGAGTAGCCGTCCTGATCGGGCATGATGACGTCGGTAATGACGACGTCGGGGCGGTTCTGTTCGAATTGCGCGAGAGCTGATGCGGCGTCGGCGCAAGTAATCACATTGATGTTCTCGCGGCGAAAAGCGATCTTGATGACTTCGCGCATGGTGGCGCTGTCATCAATGAAATAAACGGTCGGGGTCCGCTTGGCCGGCGCTTCGCCCAGCGGTGGAATGGTCATCGCTTCGCTCATAGCGCTTCCTTGTCCGCCATGTCACGCGTTCCTTCGTCGAATTCGCGCATGGCATCCAGCATTAGATCAGTGGCCGAGCGCAGCACCGTGCGCTGCGCTGACGTCGTTCCATAGGTAAATTTGTAAACGCCCTCGTTGGTGTTTCCAAGGCTTTTCAAAATGTGAATTACGGCTTCATCGCCGAACAAATTGCCACATTCAGCGTGTGTGATCTCGCCCGCATCAAAGAAGAGCACACCGTCAGTTTCGCCGGAGTTGATGTGAAGCGCGCCCGTTTGGTGTGCATGGCCCAGCATTTGCATCACTCCCGTGAGGTCGTGATGCGTCAGGTTGCCGCTAAGGCTGGTATCGGACTGCGGCAGCATCTGCGTCGGCTGAAAGCCTTCTGCTTTGCTGACCAGAATCTGTTTCACGTGGGCGGCGATGACTGCAGGTTGTTGATCGCGGTCAATGTAATCGTCGCAGCCGGCCTGAAAGGCTTCCATCAGTGCCCGCTGGCTGCCATCTCCGAGCGCGATAATAGGCAAGTTGACGTTTTTCGAATCCGCGTGAATGACCTGCGCCATTTCCAGGGCGCCCATCTCCCGCATTTTCGTCGAGCATAGGATGGCGGTTGGCGCGTCGTATTCGAGCGTGGTCAGCGCGTAAGCAGCTTGCGTGCTGGTCACCACTTCAAAGCCCTCGCGTTTCAATGCGTCGCCAAGGCGCTTTGCAAAATACACATTGCTATCAATGAGCAAGACTTTCACTGGGCGTCCCGCTGGAGTCACAGCTGCACCTCCAGCCTTGGAGGTGCCACATTTTCCGCGACGAGTTCTTGCGGGCCTGGCGTAAGCGTGTCCAGATTTAGGACTTCGATCACGTCGCCATCATGCGACAGCCAGCCCGCTACGTGAGCGGCGTCGGATTCGCCCGCAGCCATCATCTCGGCATGAATCAGTTCGCACTCGCCAGAAACGGGCATGGCTACCCATTCCTTTTGCGCCCCGTATTGGCGCGCGGCGATCAGGTAAAAACGGCGCGAAGTCAGCCTCTTGCCGAGCAGTGCTTCGGAAACATCGCACACGGGTACGATCCGGCCTCGCCGCAGGATTACGCCTTCCATTTTTGGTGTTTTGTGCGGGAAGCGAAAAATTCGACTCGGGGCCACGAGTTCGGCAATTTGATTCGCGGCAACGGCAAATCGCCGCTCTCCCAGACGCAGGAGGACGAAGGATTGCAATTCGAGTTCGGCGGAGACCGTCATTGAGCGGGGCCTGCCCCCTCGATTGTTTCTATAGAGGGAATTTCCATGGGCGGAAGCGCAGCATCGAGCAAGGCCAATTCTTCGGGAGTCAGAAACCCCTCCGGATGAACGACGGGCACGACTGTTTGATCGAGTGCCGTGAGACCGCGGTACCATCCGCGCTCTTCGTGGCAAAAGGAAAGCGGTAGCGCTTGCAGGCGCGTCATGGTCGTCATTTTCTCGATGCCATCGATCAAAAGAGCGGTGCGCGTCTTGCGCAGCACGAAGAGCAGCGGTCCTGCTGAAGGATGAAGCCCAAAATGCATTGCGCCATTGACGATGAAGAGTGATCTGTCACCGCGCCGCACGACGTGGCGCACCTTTCGAATCCCAGGCGCGCTGAGTTCGGTCGCGGCGCCAGACATGCTATCGGCACTGCGGACTTCCTGAACCGACGCTGACGAAATGGCAAACAATTGGCCGCTGACGCGGAAAAGAATAATCTGCTCCGTCTTCGCCGGACTCGCCTTCACTGGAGCTGCGAGGCGCATCAGCGGACTCCCGCTGGTGCTGTGCGACAAATTCCAAGGACGCGTTTTTCGATAGCGGAATAAATGTCGTCGATTCCAAGCACCTGATCGACGGCGCCAGCTTTTATGGCTTCAGCGGGCATGCCGAAAATCACGCAAGTCGCTTCGTCCTGGGCCAATACCAGTCCGCCAGCCGCCTTGATAGCCATTGCTCCATTTGCTCCGTCGTTGCCCATGCCAGTAAGCACACCTGCGATGCTCAACGGGCCGGCAAATGCCGCAACGGATTCCATGGTGACGTCAATATTCGGCAGATAACCGCTGATGCGGCCGCTGCTGCCATCAAGCTGGATACGGCCTGTCGGCGTAACGCGAAGATGCTGGCCACCGGGACAAATGTAGAGCGTGCCCGGCTGAAGGGATTCGTTTGCTTCCGCTTCTTTTACACGGATGCCTGTAAATTCAGCGAGCTGCGCCGCGTATTGTGTGGTGAATGCAGCGGGCATGTGTTGCACAAGAATTACCGCAGCAGGGAAGTCCGCCGTAAATCCCGGAGCGATACGCATCACGGTGGCGGGTCCGCCCGTGGACGCTGCCAGCACGACTACTGGGAAGCGCTGATCAAGTCCTGAAGAAGGCGCCGGCCGGTGAATGGCCGGAGCTGGAGCCGCTGTTTTTGAACCATTGGAATTCTGAATCGAAGAAGCCAGTCGTGATGCTGTCCGCACCACGCGTACCTTGGCGGCCATACGCACTTTGCGAAGCAGCTCTTCCCTTACGCTCTGCATATCGAGGTCAATGGCGCTGGATGGTTTGGCGACAAATTCAATCGCGCCGAGCTCCAGTGCTCGAAGAGTGCTTGCTGCGCCTTCGCGTGATTCCGAGCTTACGATGACGATCGGGCGCGGATTCGTGGTCATGATTTCCGCCGTGGCCTGAAGCCCGTCCACGTGCGGCATATTGATGTCCATGGTGATGACGTCGGGCTTGAGCGATTCCGCCATGGCCACGGCTTCTCGGCCGTCCTTGGCGTTACCGACGACTTGCAACAAATCGTCAGCGTTAAAAATTCCCTCAAGGACTTTCCGCATGAAAGCGGAGTCATCCACGATGAGCACGCGAAATTTTTTAATGGGAGTCGCCATTGTTCGTTTACGCTACCGGAGCGACCGGGCGCGGCGCCTCCGTTCCCATGAGTTGTTCGACAGCAGCAATCAGTTGATCTTCTTGCACCGGCTTGGTTAGGAATGCGGCTGCGCCTTCCTTCATTGCGCGGTCGCGGTGCTTCGCGCCTGCGCGCGAGGTGACCACCATCACGGGAATTCGCCGTGTGGATGGGCTCTGGCGCAGTTGGACCATTAATTCGTAACCGGTCATGCGCGGCATTTCAAGGTCGGTGATGACCAGATGGCAGCCGTGCTGCGTTACAAGTTCCGCTGCTTCCAGTCCGTCCGCGGCAAGTTTCACGCGGTAGCCGTTCTTTTCCAGCATGCGGCCGACGAATTTGCGCACGCTGATGGAGTCGTCCGCCACCACGATCACACGCTCTTGCTCGACGCGGTCGATGGCTTCCGAAGGAATGGTTCCGCGGGCAATCGCTGTAGAGCCCGGTGCAAAGATGCGCGCGGCGCTGGCGCTTGCCTGAAGAGGCCGGCGTTCGCTCGGTTCTGTCGCTACCATGCGGTTCAAATCGATCAGCAGAATCAAGCTGCCGTCTGGCGCAATCGTTGTGCCTGGGAAGAGTTTCACCCGGCGCAAGTACTCGCCCAGATTTTTGATAACGATTTCGTCCTTGCCGAGAACTTCTTCCACGACCAGGCCGATCTGCCGATTTCCCGCATTTGCAACGACCATGCGGAAATATCCATTGATGGGTTCGAGCGGTGGCAAGCCCAGATAGGTATCCAGGCGGACGACCTCTGTAACCACGTCGCGTACCTTGGTCAAGAGTTTTCCGCCCACGTCCTCGATTTCATCGGCGCGCAGGCGGCGAATTTCTTCGACGACTGCCAAGGGCAGCGCAAAATTCGTCGTGCCGCAGCGCACAAAAAGCGCAGGGGAGATGATCAGCGTGAGGGGCACCTTTAGCGTAAATTTCGTGCCTTGGCCGCTCACGCTTTGAATGTCGATTTCGCCGTTAAGGGCGTTCAGGTTTGCGCGTACCACGTCGAGCCCGACTCCACGCCCTGCCAGTTCTGTTTTGACTGGTGCGGTCGAGAAACCCGGGTGGAAGAGCATCTCGCGCAGATCGCGTTCCGTCAGGCGGTCGGCTGTCTCGTCGGAAACCAATCCGCGTTCGATCGCGCTTTGCTTGACGCGCTCGTAATCGATTCCGCGCCCGTCGTCCTCGACTTCAATGTAAATGTGGTTGCCGCGATGATAGGCACGCAGCATGATGTTTCCGCTAGACGATTTGCCCGCGGCGGTCCGATCGCCGCTCTGCTCGATGCCGTGTGCCACCGAATTGCGTACCAGGTGCACCAACGGGTCGGAAATCTGCTGAATAATGTTGTTGTCGAGCTCGGTTTCACTTCCCGAGAGATCCAGAACGACGTGTTTGCCAGTCGAGTTCGCTGCATCACGCACCGCACGCGACAACCGCGAATACAGCGTGCCGATCGGCACCATTCGCGCGGCAGTAATTTCGTCTTGCAGGTGGTGCGCCAGTTTCGTGAATTCGTCGATGTCACCTTCAACGCGCCCGATGAACCCTTCCAGTTGCGAAAGAACTTCGTTGACGTCCGCGGAGATTTCCGCCATCGACCGAGACAAAATATTGAAATCGTCGTAACGGTCCATTTCCAATTCGCTGAACTCGGACCAGAACGACGTATCGCCCGCCGCCGCGCTCGTAAGCATCTGCGGCGTGGGCTCGGATTTCCACGGCGTCTGAGTTGCGCGGTTGTTGCTGATGCGATTGAATTCGTATTTTTCCTGGAATTCGGTGACTTTGCCCTGTAGCCGCTCTTTCGAAAAGCTTAGCGTGTCCACCAGCTTTTCGAGCTCCGCCACGCGACCCACCATGCGCGTGCGGTTAATGACCAGCTCTCCGACCGTATTCATCATGCGATCGAGCCGTGCCAACGCAATTCGAACCGATTTAACCGTCGCAGTGCCGCCCGCCGTTTGCTTCGTAGATTGCTTTCCAGCCACTGCTGTTTTTGCCGGAGCCTCTATTTCGTTCGTTGAGTGTTCTTCTCCCGTACTTGCGAGTTGGGTCGAAGCCTCCGCGTCTTCCAGTTCCTGCGGTGCAAACTCCGCGATCCGTCCAAGCAGGGAATCAACGCCCGTCCGCATGTCCGCTTCATCGGCCCATTGACGGTGCAGTGTTTTCTTTAGAACGTCTACCGACTCCAGGCACAAATCCACCACCGCCGGCGACGGTTCCATTTCTCCATCGCGCAAACGGCCGATCAAATCTTCGACGCGGTGAGCAATAGCTCCCAGCCTCTTGAGGCCAACCTGCGCCGCCGAACCCTTCACCGTGTGAATGGCGCGAAATAGTTTATTAATCTCTTCCGGATTGTTATTTCCTTCCAGCGAAATCAGGCAATCGCTGACAATCTGCAAATGCTCTTCCGCCTCCGGCTGGAAAAACTCCAGAATCTCGTCCGGCACTTCATCGTCTGTGGGAAGAGCATCAAAGTAAGATCCCGTGGCGGCAGCAACCATGCGCTCCTCGGGCACTTCTGCTGCAAAGCGCTCCCGCTGTTCCGGCTGCGAAAGATTTAGTGGCGGCGGTTCCGTCGGAAACGCGAAACGATAGCGTTCTTTGAAAACTCCAATGTCATCAAGACTTTCTTTTCCGGTGTCGCTGATTTCTAGTAGATCGGTTTCCAGTAGCGAAATTCCATCCGAAAGGAATTCCGTCAGAGGTCCATGAAGATCGCTGCCAAGAGGCGCGTTCAGAGCGTATTGAAAAACGTGCGCCAGTTTCCCGGCAATCTCCGAAAACCGCGGAAATCCATAGCTCGCAGAAGTGCCGCTAAGCGTGTGCGCCGCAATGTACAGGCGGTCCAAATCTTCGTGCCGAGGTTCCACATCCTGAAGCACACTTACGTATTCCCGCAAATATTGCAGGTGTTCCGAGGCTTCCTGGAGGAAAATTTCCACGGCTTCGCGGTCCATGCTCACGCTCGCCCCTCCGCTACGAGTTCCGGCTTCTGTAATTCATCCGCCGTCGGTTTCCGGTAAAGAATGCAATCGTTCAGCACGATGGCCTGAAATTTCACCGGCATCTTCGAAATCGACTCTGAGTGTCCCAAGAAAAGATAACCGCCCGGTTCCAGCGTGTCGTAGAAACGCTGCACAAGCGTGCGCCGCCGCTCTTCCGAAAAATAGATCAGCACGTTCATGCAGAAAATCATGTCCATACGGCCCACATAAACAGCTGACGCCAAATTCATCTGCGTAAACGAAACCATCTTGCGCAGTCGCGGCTTCACCTCATACCCACCGCTGACTTCCGTAAAGTGGCTTGCCAACTGCCGCTCATTCACGCTCGCAATGCTGCGTCCTTTGTAAATCCCGCGTTCCGCATGCTTCAGGGCGTGCCGTCCCACATCGGTCGCCAGGATTTCCACGTTCCACGACTCCGCGAACGAAAGTGAATCGGCGATCGTAATACCAATCGAGTACGGTTCTTCACCCGTTGAACAGCCTGCGCTCCAAATTCTCAGAGAACGCGGATTGTTCCAGAATTTCTTGGTGTGCAGTTCTGGCAGCACGCGTTTTTCAAACGCCTCGTACACTCCGGGGTAGCGGAAAAAGCTCGTCTCCTGCGTCAGCAGTCGCTCCAGCAACCCTTCGTATTCAACGTTGGATTTGCGCATGGCACGCAGCAAGTCCGTGCCGCGCTCCATTCCTTTTGCACGCAAGTGTTCGCGCACACGCGTGGAGAAGAAGCGCTCGCGCGATTCATCGAAGCAAATTCCCGTTCGCTCTTCGATCAACATGCGAATCTCGCTCAACTCGTGTTCGCTCAGCCCTTGCACATGTCCCTGGCGTTCGCTCATCATGCTCCCGTTGGAGGTTTCTCTCTTTGCTCCGCCGCATGGCGAAGCAGAGCGTCACTTCTTAGCGAAGAGCGCCTGCCGGGACGGGCCGCTCGGATTCTTCAGCTGCAGCGCCTGCTTTGGATGCCGCTCGGAACTGCGCCAGGCCTTCGTTCAATTGATCCGAAAGTTTGACGAGTTGGCTTACCGTTGCCACTGTTCCGCGCGTTCCTTGCGACGTCTGCCGCGTAATGCTGGAAATAATCTGCATGGCGTGCGCGACACCTTCTGTTCCGCGCACCTGTTGTTTCGACGCCAGTGAAATTTCTTGTACGAGTTCCGCCGATTGACGCACCACGTTCGAAATGGCGTCCAGGGCGCGTCCCGCCTGATCGGCAAGTTGAGCGCCGCCTTCCACTTCCTTAGTGCCTTCTTCCATGACGACCACCGCTTCGTTCGTCTCCGCCTGAATGGCCTTAATCAACGCGGCGATGTCTTTCGTAGCGCTGCGGCTGTGTTCGGCCAGCTTACGAACTTCATCGGCGACGACCGCGAATCCGCGGCCTGCCTCGCCCGCGCGCGCAGCTTCGATAGCCGCGTTCAACGCCAGCAAGTTCGTCTGTTCCGTGATGTCGTTAATCACGTTGATGATTTCCGAAATTTCCAGTGAACGGTCGCCGAGAGACTTGATCTTCTTGGCGGTCGCTTGCACCGAAGCGCGAATGCGCTGCATGCCCTCAAGCGTGTCGCGAACGGCGCGGTTGCCCTGTTCGGCGGCATCCAGTGCGCGTCGCGCGGCTTCAGCGCTGGCTTCAGCGTTGTTCGAAACCTGTTTCATCGAGACCGTAAGTTCTTCCACGGCGCTCGAAGTGTTTGTAATTTCCTGGTCTTGCTGAGTAGCGCCTGCTTGCATCTCATCGGCAGCCACCAGAATGTTGTTCGAGCATGCCGTCACTTCCATGGCCGCCTTGCGAACGCGCTCGAGAACCTTGGTGAAGTTGTCGAGCATGTAGTTGATGGAATCGGTGACGTTGCCAAGCGCGTCGTTGGTCACCTTGCCGCGCTGCGTTAAGTCACCGCGCGCCACTTGGTTGATAACGCTCAGCAATTCCGTGATGCTGCGCTGCAAAGCATCGTTAGCGTCCTGGTTGCTCGTCGCTTTCGAAACCTTGGCGACCGCGCGGTTCAGGTTGTCCGCGATGTAGCCCAGCTCGTCGGTCGAGTGAACCTCGGCACGTGCACGTGGATCACCGGCGGCAAAGCGCTCGGAAAATTCCGCGAGAGCCTGCACCGGACCCAGCAGCGCTCCGAGCCTCCATGCCAGCACCACCGAAATGGTCAGCGCAATGGCGATGGCGGAGAGCACTGTCGCTCCGGCGGGCGAGCTAAAGTCGAACAGCGACGTATCGCCGGCCTTTTTCCCAGCGCTAAACGCCAGCCCGAGAACGCCGAAGCCAGCCAGGCCGTTCACCAGGACCAGCATCCAAATTGTGGAACTCAGTCGCGATTTCATGCCACCCTCCAAATCTCTTCCGCGAAGCCCGCGCCTTCTTTCGGCGTCGTCTCCGCAAAACTCAAATGCTCGGTCCCGGAAAAACTTCGATCAGCCGGCGCAAATCAATCACCAGCGCCAGCCGGTCGTCATGCCGCAACATCCCGACGCAATGCGGCACGTTTTCCGGCGCTTGCTCGAGCAAATCCTCTGTATTCACAGAATAAGTTCCGATTACTTCGTCGGAGGCGATGCCGATGCGAATGTCCTCGTGATGACTCTCGCTACGCAGCGAAGCGACTACCACATGTTTCGGCAATAATCCTGGTCGGCGGCCTTCCGAAATCGCAATGTCGATCAGCGGGACGATGGCCCCGCGCAAGTTGAAAATCCCGACAAGATACGCCGGACTCAGCGGAACCTTCGTCAGCAACGGCCATTCCAACACTTCTTCGACATCCAAGACCGGCAAGCAAAACCGTTCGCGTCCGCTGCGGAACACGCAATACTGCGATTCCGGCGGCCGCTCTTCGATTGGACCAAGAGCTTCCAGCAAATCGCCGGTATCGGCGTCTGCAGGCAGCGGCTCGAGATGAAAATCTTCCTTCATTGCTTATTCACTTCCCCAGAAACTCTCATGCAAACCGCCGCACCGCGCGAAGCAAATCCTCACGTGTGAAAGGCTTCGTGACGTATCCGTCCGCGCCTTGCTGTTGGCCCCAATACTTGTCGCTTACGGAGTCCTTGGAGGTCACCATGATCACCGGAATCTTGTTGAACTCCGCGCTCCCCTTCAGGTCCCGGCAAATCTGATATCCGTTTCGAACCGGCATCACCACGTCCAGCAGAATCACGCAGGGCCGCTCACTCGTAATCATTTCCTCGACCCGCTTCGGGTCGTTCAGACCGATAGGCCAATAGCCTTCTTTTTCCAACAGGCCTTGCATCAACTTAATCTCGGCCGGTGAGTCATCAATAATCAGGACTTTTTTATGCACAACCGTGCTCTCCCCATACTTGTCCACGGAACAGAGGTGCACGTCAGCAGCCACGTTTTGGGTTCTGCGGGCCCTTGTGTCGTTTTAGATTAAATCTAGATATATGAGTGAGTTACGGCGATGCAAGAGGACGTCAGCGGCGCCGCGAGGGTGACGCGGTCGTCTCTTCCGTCTCAGCTTGAGATGCATTCTCAGCTTCCCGCATCTCGCTCGCCAGCAGTGAGAAACGCTGCATGATTTCGTTTATTCGTAGCGCCATGCTGTGCATGGTCTTGATCTGCGCCAGCGACTGCGAGGAAAGTTGCCCGGGTTCCAGCAAGAGCAGTTCGGCGTTGCCCAGCATGGACGTCAGCGCGTTGTTTACGCTGTGCTTCATGTCCAGCATATAGCGACCGAGTGTGGCGTGGTTTTCGTTCTTTGCGGCGTTGCGTTCCGCCTGCCGGGCGATGCGCAGCGCTTCCGCGCGGCGCAAGGATTCGCCTGCGACCAGCAACAGTGTTTGCGCCCAGTCTTCGCGCAGCGGAATGTGTACCAGCCGGGGATACTTGCTACGCAACTGCCCGAATTCTTTCGAGTCAGCGGGATTGCAGAGGATGACTGCGGTTGCCGGGTCAAGGGAACGTAGCACGCTGGTCAGTTTTCCATCGCGCACCGGGCCGAGGACCACCAGGTCGTGGGCAGGCGCATCTTGTTCCCGCCACAAATCGCTGTTGAGCACGGTAATATTTGGAGCTTGGCGTTCCGCTTGCCAGCAAGCTGTCAGCAGCCGAGCAAACTCGGTTTCATCGGTGAGGATGATGACGTTGGCGTGTCGCAATGAAAACCCGCTCCCCTGGAGATTCCGTCCGGCCTCGCCGAACCTATTCACCGTCGGCTACAGTTTTTCTGCTTCATCCAGTGCCGAGAGCAATCTCTTCGTGCTGATTCCGAGATTTACTGCGGCTTCTGTATCCTTCGCTTGCTTGGCCACGTCCACGCGCTCTTGCAAACGCGTAACCTCCACGCGCGCCATATTCATCGCTCGCTCGAGTGAGGTCGCATTTCCCGTTTCCTTGGCGGATTCCATTGCTGCCGTAACCAGCACTCGGGCAACAACCGCTCGCCGCAGATCTTCGGCCGACGGGCCGTCCTCGCTGACGAACGCCGTGACTTCCCACGACGACATTAGAATCCTCGCACCACCGATCTTCACGGTGGTCATGGATCTTCCGCGCGTCGGAGGTGTTGCGATCAGTTGCTCCCAGATGTGTTCCATGCAATTTTCAAAATCCAGAACCACCGCTTCAGCTGCTGGTGCAGAAGCAGGTGTGGCCGAACGATCCTTCGCTTTCGCGTTGCCATTCGAAGCTGCCGGTTCCACAGCGGGCTTCTTCGCCGATGCTGCAGATTTTGCCCCCGCCGCTTGAGGAATATTTTCGCCGGCTTTTCCGATAACCTTTTCGAGAGCGTGCTCGACGTCCGTGCGCAGCCCCAGTAGTTTATCGAAGGCCTGGCTTACCGACCGTTCCGTGTATTCCTTCTGGAAAGGCTGTTTCCATTCGTCCGCTAGCGCAGAAATCTTCGTAAGAGGTTCGGCAGCTGTGAGCCCAAAGTGATGGCAGTCGATGATGCGCGCACCCGCGGATTGCAACTGTCCCAACCCCGCGCGGATGGCAATCAAGTCCGCATGCATCAGCTCAATCAGCGTCCGGCGCAGCAAGAAATTAAAGCGGATGAATGCGACCAGCGCCGCGGGATCGTAGAACATCCCGCCGGCCGTTTCCTTTACCTTGCGGCCTTGTTCGATGAAATTTGTCTTCAGGATCTCGCGCAGGCTTCGAAATGCCCGCAGCGATTCGATCATTTGTTCAAGCGGCGTACACCAGTCAAGTGGAGCTGGATCGACATCGCCAAGCACCGGCTGCATGACTTGGGCAACATCGCCCCCTTCGATCTGCTTGTGATAAATCTTGGCGGGTGCGCAAAGTGCGAAATACTGCACCAGCAAAAAGTCAATCTTATCCCGGTCAATATTGGATTTCTTGGCTTTGCGCAAATGGCGCTGAATCAGCCCACGCAGTCCGGTTTCGCTGGCGTTAAGCGTCGTCATTTGCAGTAGGTGGCGGAGTTGATGCACCAGGACCTTCTGGTCCATCACGTCGAGCCACTCGTGAACTTGGCTGTACAGTTCCAGATCCGGCTTTTCAGGAAGGTTTCGCTTTGCCTGCGAAAATGGAATCTCGATCTCCAGCTGCTTCGCGAGCGCCAGGTAGATCGGGAAAACGGAGCGCGCTTCCTTCCACTGCGCCTGCCGCGGACTTTCCGCTCGAGCTGGGGCAGGGATATTCAGCGTTGTAATCGTTTTACTCACGGCTGTGTCACCACCCAGTCGCAGGGGCCTTTTGAGAATCGGACGGCCACCGCTTTTCGTCCTTCGTGATATTGCACACCGACGACAGTTGCCTGCGTCGGGCGTCCTTCTCCACTTGCTTCGATTTGCACGCGGTCGTCAAACTCCAGCGGCAAAGTCGAAAGAAAAATTGCGTGTTCCGGGCCGCCGAATTCCACTACGGCTGCTTCGCGAAGACGTGTTTTGCCTCCGCGCGACGCAGTCACTTGCACCGGGATTCGAACGGGCCGAGCCTGCGGAAAAAATCGTGCCAGCTGCTCCGCGCAGTCTTGCTCGTTCACGGTGAGTGCCGAACTGCTGGTCGTTACCACGTTGCCTTTCGCCCTGCCGGTCAGCATTCACGCGCTCTCTCGTGGCGAGACACACTACGCACCGCAAGAGACACAGACTTCCGAAGACAGAGATGCACGCTGGACGCCAAAGACCCAAAAAGGTGCGAGGGTTGCAAGTTGCAGAAAGGGCGAGGCTTAAGATTTTCTCGATGTTCTTTACTGGCTCAGCTGTCTCACCGTGAAACGTTTTCGTCTCATGCCGCGATTGTTCCTGCGGTCGTTGAG
The DNA here is from genome assembly GCA_041482215.1 of Candidatus Acidiferrum sp. Taxonomy (GTDB): domain Bacteria; phylum Acidobacteriota; class Terriglobia; order Acidiferrales; family UBA7541; genus Acidiferrum. Next base: position 24,172 of record JBGPDI010000039.1, read on the forward strand.
CAATTGAGTTGAGACCTTCGTCTCGTTATTGAGGCGCGATTTCCGGGTCGATTTCGGCGCCCGGAGGTCCACCCTTCATCGCAATGTTGTACCGCTTCAGTTTGCGATAAAGCGTCGCGCGGCTGATCCCCAGCATCTTTCCAGCTAGAGCTTTGTCTCCATTTGCTTGTTCGAACACGCGCAGAATCGTCATGCGCTCCATCTCGGCCAGCGCTGTGGTGGACATGTTCGCGGCTTCGTGGGATGGCACGATTCCGGAATCTGCTTGCTCCGTTCGAATGGCGGGAGGCAAATCAGCGACGTCGATCAGTTTCCCATCGCCCAACGTCACTGCGCGCGCCACGCAATTTTCCAACTCGCGCACGTTGCCCGGCCAATCATAGTGCAGCAGGCTTTTCATCGCTGCGGCCGTCACTTGAATATGCGAGCCCTTCGCGTAACGATCCAGAAAATGATGAACAAGCACGGGGATATCAGACCGCCGCTCGCGCAGAGGAGGGAGGTGCACGGTGACCACATTCAGCCGGAAATACAGATCTTTCCGGAATGTCCCCGCGCGGTAAGAAGCCTCCAAATCGCGATTCGTCGCCGCAATCACGCGCACATCTACGCTGATTTTCTCGTTGCTGCCCACTGGTCGCACTTCTTTTTCCTGCAAAACGCGCAGCAGTTTCGCTTGCATTTCCAGGGGTAACTCGCCAATCTCGTCCAGGAAAATCGTCCCGCCGTCCGCTGCCTTAAAAAGGCCGGCTTTCGACTTTGTCGCCCCCGTAAACGCGCCACGTTCATATCCGAAAAGCTCGCTCTCCATGAGTGTCGGCACTAGCGAACCGCAATCGACGGCCACAAAGGGAGTTTTTGCCATTGATCCACGGAAATGAATCGCGCGCGCCGCCAGCTCCTTACCTGTGCCGCTTTCGCCGGAGATCAGTACCGGTGTCCGCGTATCCTTCAGCCGCGCAATCATCCGCATCACATCCTGGATATTCGCCGAACTCCCAATAATGCCGTCCAGGTTTTCTTCCGTCGAAACCCGCTCGCGCAAAAACTCATTTTCTGTGACCAAGCGCACTTTTTCTGCCATGCGCTGCAACAGCAGGCGCATCTTTTCCACGCGAAACGGCTTTTCTATGTAGTCGTACGCCCCCAGCTTCATCGCGTCCACGGCCGATTCAATCGAACCGTGCCCCGTCATGATCGCTACCTCGGCATGGGGTAGCAGCACCTTCGTCTGCTTCAAAAGCTCAACGCCCGACTGCGTCGGTAATCTCAAGTCCGTCAGAACCAGATCCGGCGTGTCTGTATCCAATCGCGCCAGCGCCGCTTCCGCGCTCTCCGCTTCCACGCACACAAATCCGAGCGTCGTCCCGATCGTCATGCACAGGCGGCGAATGCTTTGCTCATCATCCACCACCAAAAGCCGTGTTTTCATCTCAGCGCTCATGGTTTCCCGAATGTCTTCTCCACCATTGATATCAATTGCTGTACTCGAAAAGGTTTTTCGATGCACGGTGTCCCGCTCTGCGCCAGAAACGCTTGCGTGTCGCTGTTCGCCGTGTCACCACTGATCAAAATAATTCGCGCCTTTAATTCGGGCCGGTTCTTCTGAATCCATCCGTGCACTTCCGCCCCATTCACCGCTCCCGGCATTCGAATGTCCGAAATCACCCCCGCATACCGCCCATTCGAAAGCCGCTGCAAACCTTCCGCCCCCGACGACGCATTCACCACCGCGTATCCCTTGCGCTCCAACGCTGCCCGCAAAAATGCAATCACAGATGGCTCATCCTCGATAAGCAAAATCGGCCCGCCCGTCCACAGCGCCGTCTGAGCCTTCATCGCCCAGCTTCTTTCGCCGCTGCCGCGGCCAGCGCCGCTTCCGTCGCCACCGGAATTCGCACCACAAACGTGCTGCCCGCCCCGCCTTCATTGCTCCAACACTGAATTTCCCCGCCATGAGCCCGCACAATTCCGTAGCAGATACTCAACCCCAGCCCCGTGCCTTTGCCAACTTGCTTGGTCGTATAAAAAGGGTCAAATATTCTCTGTGGATCGGTAATCCCTGTCCCATTATCGCTAAACGCCACCTCGATCATTTCCGCTTGCCGCCGTGTGTGAATCCGTATGCGCCCCCGCTGCCCCGCGTCCTGCACCGCATCGTAAGCATTATTGAGAATATTCAAGAAAACTTGCTGCAATTGCTGCGAATCTCCCAACGCTGACGCCAACGTCTCTTCAAAATCCTCCACCACCTCAACGCCATGGCTCGCAAAATCATAACTCCGCAGCTTGATCGTCTGCCTCAAAACACTATTCACCTGCACCAATTCTCGTTGCACCGGTCGCTGCCGTGCGAAGCTCAGCAAATCCTGCACAATATCTTTCGTCCGCTGCGTCTCCTGCAAAATAATCTGCAGATCTTCCCGCGCCGACACCGGCACCTCGGGATTCTCCAGCAACAAATCCGTGAATCCCAGAATCGCCGCCAGTGGATTGTTCACTTCATGTGCCACGCCCGAAACCAGCCGGCCGATCGTCGCCATTTTTTCGCTGTGCGCCAGTTTCGCCTGTAATAATGCCGCGTCCGTGATGTCCGTCATCACCACCACCACGCTGTTCACCGCGCTCTGTTCATCCCTCATAGGGCTCAAGCTGATCGAAAAGTGCCCCATCGATCCGTCGCTCCGCCGCACCCGCAATTCCAGGTTTTCCACTTGGTGCCCATTCGCCGTCGTTTCCAGGGCCGCGTCAAAATCCTCCTGGTGCGAAGCCTCCACCCAGTCCACCAGCCGGTGCCCAATCAATTCGTTTTCCTGGTAGCCCGCTTCATAGCAACGCCGGTTCGCATAACTTATCAATCCTGCGGTATCCAGCACCAGAATCATGCTCTGCGTCGTATTCAAAATCTTCTGGTTGAAATCGCGTTCTCGCTGCAGCTGCGATTGAAAAGTTTTCTGCTCCGTAACATCCAGCATCAGCCCGCGAATTTGCCCAATCCGCCCGCGTGCATCGCGCACCGCTGTAATATTTTGCAGCGTGTGCAGCAGCGTCCCATCCTTGCGCCGCAGAGTCTCTTCGTAGTTCCGCAGCACGCCCTTCTCCGAAAGCGCGCTTAAGAATTTCTCCCGCGCTTCCGGCACCGGATAAAGATGTGGACTCACATCTGCCCGCAGCAATTCTTCCCGCGAACCATACCCCAGCATGCGCACCATCGCGTCGTTCACATCCAGAAATCGCCCGTCTGGCGTAGCGAAAAACAATCCTTCCTGAATGCTGTCAAACAACTCGCGATAACGGCGCTCCGCTTCTCGCCGGTCCGTAATGTCCTTAAGCACATGGATCGTGCGCGTATCGTCATCCGAAACACCCGGCGTGCGCGAAGTCGAAACCAGAAATATTCGCTCCGCCGAAGCCGCCACATACTCTTCTTTCGAACGCTGCGTGTCGCGGCAGAACGGGCACGGCAGATCGCTCCCCGTTTCCGCAATCTGTCTCAAGCTGCTCATCGCTTCGCCAACCAGCGCTACCGGCGGCACGCCTAGATGTGAGGCCAGCGATTTGTTCGTTCGAACGATATTCCACGCGCGATCGTGCACCACGATGTAATCGCTAATCGCGTCAATGTCTTCCACCCACTGCCGCTTCGAACGTTCCAGTTGCGAAAATCTGCGGAAATTCTCCAGCGAAAGCGCCGCATGACTCGCCAGCGCGTGCAGCAATCGTATTTCATCCGCTCCGAGCGTCTTCCCTCGACGGAACAGACACAGCGTTCCCAGCCGCTCATTGTCGCTCGCTGCAATCCGCACAAATACCGCGGCCCCCGGCTCCTCGGCAAACGACCACGCCGCCGTAATCTCTTTTGGTATCGCGTGGATCTCCACATCCTTCTCGCTCGCCCGGGCGCACAGAATCAGCCAGTCCGCGCCCGCTTCCAATTGCGCGCTACCTTTTCCCGCCATGGTGTGCAGTTCTGTTTCGCGCCCGCGATAAACCGCCACGCCACCCCATATCGCATCCAGCATGCGTGTCGCGCGCAGCGCAAACTGTTCCAGGAAATCCGGGAGGTGCCGCGATTGCGCCGCTTCCACCGCCAGCGCCATTAATTCTTCCGCGTGCTTCGACATCATCCCGGCAGTCTCCGCCCTTCCACGCTGAAGCGCGGGCCGCCGCGACGTCATTGTTTTCGTTCTTCGCATGGATGTGAGGGAGGCATCCAAGGCCTCAAGTTGCCAGAAGCTGCACTCCCCACCCTACTTGGGAGTCTCAATCTGAGTCAATTGTCGGGCAATCAGGTGTATCGAAATTGCCTATGGTGGCGGTGTTGCCAATTCTCTCCGCGTCTCAGCCTGAGACCCCAGCTCGTCGAGTCCCGTTCACCTGAGACAAATGGTACTCCAAAGCCGAGCTCACGACATCCCCAAACTCCTCAATAACTCACTGTCCTTCTATTACTTACCACCACTCACCACCATCCGATTCGATTATCCTCAGACCTCCCCAGCATGGCATCTGACGTGCCTTCTCTCTCGCGGGGCTTCTTCCCATCTGAGGAGGAGTAGTGTCGATGAGATCCACCAAGTGGAAGAAATTGGCTATGGCGGCAACTGCCGCATTCGTTTTTTCGGGGGTTTCTTTTTCCGCCCAGACGGGCACAACCGACGAATCCAAACGTAAGGTCAAGACCAAGACCGCGCCGGTATATCCCGAACTCGCAAAACGCATGAGCGTTTCGGGCAAGGTCAAAATCGAAGTGGTCATCACTCCGGACGGTCGCGTCAAGAGCACTCGCGTTGTTGGCGGACATCCCTTGCTCGTCCAGGCTTGCCAGGACGCCGTCAAGGAATGGAAATTTGTGGCTTCGCCCGAAGAGACCACGCAAGTCGTTGAATTTGAGTTTCACGCCAATTAGGGGAATCGTTTGACGCAGGGTTGTTCCGGCAGAAGCGGCCAGTTTCTGGGGGTCCTGCCGAGGGGAGCGGAGGAATTTTGCAATGACCATCGGAAAGAAACTTTACGCAGGCTTCGGCCTGATCCTGGGCATCCTGTCCTTGTTGTTCTTCGTGAACATCATCGCCGGGTGGCGGCAAAGCGCTGCCAGCAAGGATGCCAAGATGGCGCTCGACAGCCTTAGCACCGTCGAGGACGTGCGCTACCAAATCATGTTGAATCGCCTCAACATGAACAACTTTCTCCTTAGCGGCGATCCTCGCGACGAAGAGAAAGTGAACAAGGGTCTTACCGACATCTCCGACCTCATCAAGCGCGGCGAATCCAGTGCCTCCAGCGAACCCGTTCGCACTGCACTCATTCAGGTCGAAAGCACCGAAGCCAGCTGGGGCGACAATTTTGCCAAGCCTTTGATTGCCAAGCGCCATCAAGTGGATTCCGGCGACGCTACCGTCTCCGATTTACAGATTTTCTATCTCCAAAAAGATCCGTCATCCTGGCTCACGAAATCCTCCGTCGTTCTCGATCAAAGCAAAACCGACATCAAAAAATCCTCCGACGAGACCACAAAGTCCGCTGACCGCATGAGCAACTTCAGCTTCTGGGTTACTACGGGCGGGACCTTCTTTGCTCTCCTCGCCGGTGGGTTTATAGCCGTCTGGACCGCCAAGTCCATCACCGAGCCTCTGACCCATCTCATCACCGTCGCCCGCGAAATTGGCGACTCCGGCGATCTTGATCAGAACATTGACATTCATCGCAACGACGAAATCGGCGCTCTGGCTACCACATTCAACAACATGGTCGCGTATCTGAAAGAAATGGCCAGCGTTTCCATGTCCGTCGCCGAAGGCGATCTTACTGTCGAAGTTGTGCCGCGCTCCAAGCGCGACACCCTCGGCAATGCTTTTCTTCGCATGTCCCACGGTTTGCAGGAACTCGTTCGCACCACTCGCGATTCCGCCGGCCAGGTTTCCGCTGGCTCCAATCAAGTTGCCGGCGCCGCCGATGAATCCGCCAAGGTCAGCGTTCAGGCCTCTTCCGCTATTGAAGAAGTCACCAGCACCATGCACGAGATGAGCATCAACGTGCAGAACGTGGTGAAGAACACGCAAGTCCAGGCCTCCAGCGTCGCGGAAACTTCCGCCTCCATCGATCAGATGGTCACATCCATTCAGCGCGTCGCTGATACCGCCAAGGTTTTGCTCGATATCGCCAACCGCTCGCGCGAAGAAGTCGTCACCGGCATTCAGACCATGGAGAAGGCCACTGACGGCCTCAACCGCACCAATCAGGCTATTCAATCTTCCGCGGAAATCATCAACATCCTCGGTCACCGCGCCGATGACATCGGAAAGATCATTGAAGTCATCGATGACTTGGCTGAACAAACCAATTTGCTCGCGCTCAACGCCGCCATCGAAGCGGCTCGCGCCGGCGAACACGGCCTCGGTTTCGCCGTCGTCGCCGACGAAGTCCGCAAGCTCGCTGAAAAGTCCACGCAATCCACCAAGGAAATCGCGGACCTCATTCAAAGCATTCAGCGTGAAGCTCGCCAAGCCGTCGAAAATATGGAGCGCAGCACGCGCATCGTTGAGGAAGGCTTGACCCTCGGCAACGATCTCGGTTCTGCTCTACACAAGATTTCCAATGTCGTCACCGAAGTCTACAAGTTCTCTCAGGAAATCGGTGCCGCCACCAATGAGCAGTCCGTTGGTTCTTCGCAAATCGCCAAGGCCACCAGCCGCCTCACCGAAATTACTCAGGAAATTAATTCCGCCGTCGAAGAACAAGCTTCCGGCGCACAAGCCGTTGTTCGTGCGATGGACAAAATGCGTGAACTGGTGCAGCAATCCGCTTCCAGTTCCACCGAGCTTTCCGCCGCCGCCGAGCAGATGCTCAAGCTCTCGCGCAACTTGCTCGATAGCATGGACCGTTTCGTTCTTGACCGCGCCACCGGCCAGCAGCGCGCGCGCCGCGGAGATTCTTTCGCCAAGCGCCGTGGTCACGACTCGGATCACTCGCAAGAACTTGAATACGCCGAATTGGCGCGTTCCTAGGGGCCTGGAGACCTCTCGATGGAAAAGGATCTTCAAGTCGTAGGCTTCCGCATTGGCAATGAAACGTACGGCGTTCGCATCGCTGCCGTGCGCGAGATTGTCCGTGTCCCGGAAATTACTGCGGTTCCTAGCGCGCCCGATTTGATCGAGGGCGTCATCAACCTCCGCGGCAAAATCATTCCAGTTATGGATCTACGTAAACGATTCGGCCAGACCGAGGTTATTTCCGATAAGAAGAACCGGATTCTCGTCGTCGAGCTCGACAACAAATTGATTGGACTCATCGTCAACGCGGCTTCGGAAGTGCTCAAGATTCCCCCCTCTGACATCGAAGCCCCGGGCAGTGTCTTTGCGGAAGGCGAATCCGGATACGTCACTGGCGTGGGCAAATTGAAGGGGCGTCTCATCATTCTGCTGGACATTACTAAACTCCTGCATCGCCCGGAGTACAAACGACTCGAGGAGGCCGCGGAACCCGTCGCTACCGTAAGGTAATGATTCTTCCGGCTTGCATCTGAGAAAGCCGGTTTGCGGGTCCGCCTCACCAACACAAAATGGGAACGATCACTGCTCAGGTCCAACTTACCGAAGCGGAACTGAAGCTTCTCCAAACGCTCGTCTATCAGGAATGTGGCATGTTCTTCGATGAGCGCCGCTCGCATTTTCTGAAAGACCGCCTGCAGCGCCGCTTGAAAGCTTGCCAGCTCGACTCTTTCTATGCTTATTACCGTTTGCTGACCAGCAGGGAAGGCCGCGCTGAACTCGCTCTCCTGCTTGAAAATTTGACCGTCAACGAAACCAGCTTCTTCCGCAATCGACCGCAGCTTGACCTGTTGCAAAAATCCGTGCTCGAGGAAATTCTGCGTCGCAAGCAGGAACGCCGCGACTACAATCTCCGCGTTTGGAGCGCTGGCTGTTCCGCGGGCCAGGAACCTTACACTGTCGCCATTTTGATCAGCGATGCTCTCGCTTACTACTACTTGCGCAATCCGCTGCCGTTCGAGATGCCCTCGCCGAAACCGCTCATTCCTCCGCCTTGGAAAGTCGAAATCGTTGCTTCCGATATTAGCTATGCCAGCCTTCGCACCGGCCAGGAAGGCCTCTACACCGAGCAGCAGATGGAACCTGTGGACTACACTTGCCGGCTCCGCTACTTCGAAAAATCCGGTGACAAGTACAAGGTCAAGCCGCAATTGCGCGAACTCGTGCAGTTTGACTTTCACAACCTCAAAACCGAGTTTTTGCCTCGCCGTAACGACATTATTCTCTGCCGTAACGTAATGATTTACTTTGACGAAGCCGAGCAGAAGCGTTTGATTGAAAAGTTCTGGCACTGTTTGAATCCCAGTGGATATCTCTTCGTGGGGCATGCCGAAAGCTTGTTCGGTCTCACCCAAAAATTCCGCATGGTTCATGAGAACAACGGCACCGCATACCAGCGCAATGAGGCCAACACGTGAGTCGTCCTCCCGAGGATCGTGGCGGCGAGTTGCGTGCTCTCTTCTTTGAGAGCGCCAACGAACTGCTTCAATCGCTCAACGAAGCGGGGCTCGAGCTCGAGTCGCGTCCGGCTGACGAGGAAGTTATTCGTCGTGTACGCCGTGCTGTGCACACCCTGAAAGGCGATTCCGCTGCCTGTGGCTTCAATAAACTAAGCGAGCTCGCGCACGAACTGGAAGATGTGCTCACGCCGCAAATTGCCCAGGCCCGTGGCGCGGATCTCGCCGAACTGGTACTGACCGCTGCCGATAGTTTTGGCGCGATGCTCACTGCCTATCAGCGGAAGAAAGAGCCGCCCGCCAACGAAGCGCTTCACGCCATGATTCGAAAGTTGCTGGACGAGCCTTCTGTTGCGAAGCCCGATGCCTCGGCTACGCCGCAGTTGCCGGCGCAATTTGCCTGGACCGAATACGAACAGCTCATGATTTCTGAGGCTGTGCATCGCGGCGAGGCCGTCTACAACGTTGCTCTTCGCATCGACCCCAACAGCTTGATGCGTGCTGCTGCGTTCCAGCTCATTCGAAACGTTCTTCACGGCAGCGGCACCCTTATCGCCTTGCGTCCGGAAGACAATCTCGCTGCTGCTTCCGTTGAAATTGTGGAAGCGGCTTTGGCGAGCACACAGCCGGAAGAAAGACTTTTGCAACGTTGCCGCATTCCCTCGATTGTCTCTGATGTTCGTCTTGAACGTGCTGCTACCGCGGAATCGGCTGAGCATGAATTGCTTGGCGACGTTTTGGAAGCCCAGGCGGCAAAATTCGTTGCCGGCACCACCGAATTTCCGGAGAGCGGCACGGGCCAAAATGCGGCTGTTTCCAGTTCTGCCGCCACCGTGGTTGCCGAAAGCACTCTTCGAGTGGATGCCACCCGAATTGACGCGGTCATGAACTTGGTCGGCGAATTGATCATCGGCAAGTCCATGCTCAATCGCACGCTCACTGAATTTGATCAGAAACACGCTCGCGATCCTTTGCGCGCCAAACTTGCCGATGCCATGGCATTTCAGGCTCGTATCCTGGATGAACTCCACAAGTGCGTCCTGAAGATTCGAATGGTCCCGGTCGAGCAACTTTTCCGCCGCTTCCCGCGCATCGTCCGCGATGTTGCCAAGCAGTGCGGCAAGGACGTTGCCCTGGATCTTTCGGGTCAGAACACCGATCTCGATAAGGGCATTCTGGATTCTCTCGCCGAACCGCTCATGCATCTCGTTCGAAACGCTGTCGACCATGGTATTGAACCTGCCGATGAACGTCTTACCGTCGGCAAGCCCGCTCGTGGCACCGTTCATCTCAACGCTTTTCACCAGGGCACTCAAGTTGTCATTGAAGTCCGTGACGATGGCCGAGGCATCGATCCTGTGCGCTTAAAGGCCCAGGCTGTCGAACGCGGAATTCTAAAAGCCGCTGAAGCGCAGCGCCTCACCGAACAGGAAACTCTGAATCTTATTTTCGAATCGGGCTTTAGCACTGCGTCCGAAATTACGGAAGTTTCCGGCCGTGGAATAGGCATGGATGTCGTTCGAACCGTCCTCGACCGCCTGAAGGGAACCGTTCAAGTTTCTTCGCAACAAGGCCGCGGCACCACCATTCAGCTTCGCGCGCCGCTCACTCTTGCCAGTATTCAGACGCTGCTTTTCCGCGTCGGCGGCCGCTTGTTCGCTGTACCTCTCTCGTCTGTCGTGGAAATTACTCGCATCATGGATCCCGAAATTCATCGCGTTGATCAGCGCGAAGTGCTGCGCCTTCGCGACCAGATCCTCACTCTTGTGCGCCTCGATCATCTCAGCCGCTTGCACAGCATTGATACTCAGCCCGTTCGAAAGAAGCATTTCGTCATCGTCATTGGCGCTTCTGAAAAACGTTTTGGTCTTCTCGTGGATAGTCTCGTCGGCGAAGAAGAACTCGTGATCAAGGCTCTTCCCACCGAAATCGTCTCGAGTGATTTGGTTAGCGGCGCTTCCATTCTTGGGGATGGCACAGTTGTTTTGATTCTGAATGTTCCCGCGGTTCTTTCTCGTCTCTCTCGCTCCGTGCCGATTGGAGCGATCGCATGAGCGAACGCATTCGAGTCCTCGTCGTTGATGATTCCGCTCTCATGCGGAAACTGATTCCCGCGATTCTTGCGCGCGAACCGCTCATTGAAGTGGTGGGCACCGCCATGGATGGCGCATTTGCGTTGAAAAAGATTGAAGAACTGCAGCCCGATGTCGTGACTCTAGATCTCGAAATGCCGCGCATGGATGGCATGGAGACCCTCCGCCTGATCATGCGCCGCGCTCCGCTGCCGGTCATTCTTTTCAGTACGCATTCGAAAGAGGGCGGCTACGCTACGCTCAAGGCCTTGGCCATGGGTGCCGTGGATTTTCTCGCCAAACCAAAAGACGCCGCTGCGGGACATCTCGAAGAAATTGCGGATCAACTTATTGCGAAAATAAAAGTGGCCAAGCGCGCCGCTGGCCGCAAACTTCCGCCTGCCATCGTCGGTGAAGATAACGTTATACCTAAAAAAGGAACACGCGCGGCATTGCCTCCGCGCAGAATTATCGCGATTGGAATTTCCACCGGCGGCCCAAACGCTTTGCAATATGTCTTGTCGCAGATTCCCGCGGATTTTCAATCAACAATTATTATCGTGCAGCATATGCCCGAAGGTTTTACGGAAATGTTTGCGAAGCGCCTCGACGAATGTTGTGCGCTCGAAATTCACGAAGCGCGTTCCGGCGATCTGTTGTTAGCAGGTCGCGTATTAATTTGTCCGGGAAATCGCCACATTATGGTTCGCAGAATGCCGCGGGGCGACATGGTAGTTCTCTCCGACGGGCCGCCGGTCAATGGACACAGGCCTTCCGCGGATGTGCTGTTCCATTCCGTGGCGCAAGAGTTTGGACTCACCGTCGTTGGCCTTTTGATGACGGGCATGGGCGATGATGGCGCCGAAGGACTCGGTGCGATCAAGGCTGCGGGTGGAATGACCATCGCGCAGAGCGAAGATACTTGCGTCGTCAGCGGCATGCCGCGCGCGGCGATTCTAAAAGGTTATGCAAACAAGATTATCCCTCTCGATGGCGTTGCCGCGTACTTGGTGAGCAATTACGGCGCGGAACGAAATCCTGCGGATAAGTTCGACAAGAACGAAAAGAACGACAAGAACGATAAGTCCGAAAAGAACGAAAGGACCCCCGTTTCTTCCCAGCGCTCGTGAAAGCGAGTGACGGGATAAGGAGAAGGCCATGAAACAGTTTGCCGCTCTACTTCGAAAAGATAATCAGCCGGTTCGCTACCTTGTGGTAGACGATTCGGTTTTCGCTCGCAAGAATCTCATCAAAATGATTGAGATGTTCGGCGGCGAAGTTGCCGGGGAAGCCGGAGATGGCTTGACAGCCATCGCGGAATTCAACCGGATCAATCCGGACATCGTGCTCATGGATATCACCATGCCGCAGATGGAAGGGATCGAGGCGGTGGAGCGCATCGTGCGGCAGCACGCCAGCGCGCGCATCGTCATGGTCTCGTCCGTCGGATACCAGGAAAATATCCTGGCGGCGCTCCAGAAGGGCGCGAAACATTTCGTGCAGAAGCCGGTGAAGCCGGAAGTGCTGTACGAAATTTTGCGATACGTGCTCAGCGACGATCCCAACGCCGTCGGCGCACCGGTGGCGTTCGCAGGAGAACACCGCTCATGAGAATGGAATTGATCCAGCCGTTCATCAGCGCCGCGGACGCGGTTTTCGCGGAGTCTTTGCAAGGGCCGACGAACATCGTGGACCTTTCGATGGATGAGAACGCGCCGCGGCGAAAGGGAATTGCGGCGCTCATCGCCATCAAGGGCGACATTGAGGGGCGCGTGATTCTCGATTTGTCGCCGGAAGTGGCGGGGAAAGTGGCCAGCCAGCTCGCGGGATCGGAGATCGAAGCCAGCGAGCAAGTGGCGAAAGAAACGGTTTGCGAATTGGCGAACATGGTCATCGGAAATTCGGTGACGCTGCTGAACGATCAGGGATTTCATTTCAAAGTGTTTCCGCCGGAAATTCACATGGACGAAACGGGGCTGGCGGGCAGCGCGGACACGGAAGCTCTGGTGATTTGCATCGAGACGCCGTGCGGAGAGATCTATTTGAATATTGCGATGCACTATTTGCATCGCCGGCGGTCGGAGAAAAGTGCGGTACCGGCTTTGGATTGAAGAAGCGATGTAATGAGGTAACGAAATAACGAGGTAGTGAAATCGGCGAGCGGAGAGGCTAGGAGCAGGTTCTAGGTTCTTAGTTGTTAGCACTGAAAGATTAGGGCCGTTGGCGGTGGTTGCGGCTGTGGACGTTCCGGCTGGAACCGTGATGGGCTCGGTTTTAGCGGGCGAGTTTGAGTTAGTTGTTGGCATGGCGCGTCTGGTCAGTGAGACAGCGAGATAGTTAAAGTTCCACTTCAGGAATTCTGCGTTACCCCCCACCCCCTGGTTTTTGTAAATGTTGCAGCTAAAGGGTTTAGCTTGGCTGTAAGTCTTTTGGTTGCAACACTTGCGGGGTGGGTCGTAAGTGTTGCAGGTAAAGAACTTACAGATTGTCCCGACCCGGTCGGGATCTCCGCCCCAGAAATGCACTGGAGCTTCGATCTGAACGTCCAAAGGTCTAGACGTCGGAACGTCAGGATTGGGGAAGGGGGTATACCCACCCCCATTGCTGTATGGGATTGGAAGCAAAGGGGTTGCAAAATGCACTCCTGTAAGCGTTTGAAAGAAAAGGGGATCGACGACGGGAAAATCGGTGTCCATTAAGTTGATTCGGTGGCTAGAAGGTGACAGTTGGGGGTGGGAAGATTCTAAAGGAGTTAGAAGCACTACCTGGCGGGAGGGCATTGGCCGAGGCGCCGGAAGCGCTTGCCGACGCAACAAAGGGATTATAGCTGATCCGTATTGTATGTCAAGAATTACTTATAAGTACTTTAGTTACTGCGAGGTGGAAACATCTTGTCTGTCTCCGTCGCGTGTCCCCGTCGCCCAAACGAGCGAGAAAAAATAAGGGTCAAAAGCCCCACACGCAAAACCGGCGTGATGGGGCACCCAAAGTCGTTTTGGGATTTATCGTCCGGGCCACCCGCCTGATTCGTATTGTTTGTCAAGAATTACTTGTAAGTACTTTAGCTCTAGGGAGATGGAAACGTCCCATCGCTGGCCGAAGCGGTTGAGGTCCAGCATGGGTTGACTCTAAACCCGCACCCTTTGAAACACCAAACCCCAAAGGGTGCGGCACCCGAAAATCGTTCCCCCAATTATCCTGTCGGCCACCCGCCAACAACACAAGTATAGCCGATCCGTACCTTTTGTCAAGAATTACTTGTAAGTACTTTAGTTGCAGCGAGGTGGAAACATCCCGTCCGCTTCCATCGTGGTCCCGAGCGAGCGAGAAAAAGCAAAGTCAAAAGCCCCGCCCTCAAAAAACCGAGGACGGGGCACCCAAAGTCGTTTTAGGATTTATCGTCCGGGGCACCCGCGAGTTAAAGGGTTAAGGTCGCGCCACCCGCCCAACCCGAAGGGAGTTATAGAATTAAGGCTGTGCCACCCGCGTCCTTATAAGCGGGAACCTGGTAACACAAGCACGTCGGAGACTCGGTGCAGGACGATCCGCCCTCCATATCGGTTTTTTTTCCGTAGCCTGGGTCGGTTCCCACAGGGATTCTTTTGTGATCCCGCCAAACAAACGCCGCATCAAAACGGCCCTCGAAAGTCGCCTCCACGCCCTTTCCTTTGCGCACACTTTCCAACAGCTTCGTGAGCGAATCGCCGTGCACGAGACTGAAGCCGGGCGTTGGTTTCACTTGCTCAGGGAAGACCACAACGACGTTCATCCACGAGGAGCACGCTTTTTGTTCAAAGGCATCTATCCATAAGTCGTTGCCGGCCACGCGAGCGCGAACTGAGACCATCTTTCCGGCGTATTGCTGAGGATTTTGATACAACTCACAGAGACTGGCTTTGGTCAGCGACTCCGCACCTCCCATTTGGGCGTAGCCCCGCATTGGAAAGCGCATTGGAAAGAAGGAACACAAAAAGAGACAGACGAGGTATCTGCTCATCACTGTGGCCCCTTCTTATCCGGCTGACTAGCCCGCTGCACCGCCTGCTCGCGGTTTTGGCGGGTGGCACAGGTGCTGGGCAGCCCGTTCCGCTCTCGTGTTTGTATGCCGAACACGGTGAGAGGATACCACCGTTATAGTTCACTAGAGCGTTACAATGTGCCAGCAGGGGTGCCTGTAGATGGTCAAGACGTTGTTCCTTTCCTCGACTAGACTGAGCGCGGACCATGATGCAACCCGATCTTCGAAG
>JBGPDI010000040.1:0-37359 GCA_041482215.1 Candidatus Acidiferrum sp.
CACGTTAACCCGACGTGTGGGGCACCCAAAGTCGTTTTAGAATTTATCGTCCGGGCCACCCGCCAGCGGAAATTCGTTGTTCATCCGAAAGAATGGCCGTGGAGCAGCTGGTCGTATTACGTGAAGGGGGAGGGATTGATCCGAGTGGATACGGATTATCAGGGAAAAGCTGAGGACACGGAAAAGAAAGAGAAAGCAAAGTCAAAAACCGCACCCTTAAAACCGAAGGGTGCGGCACCCAAATTCTTCTCAACGCGTTAAGGGTGCTCCACCCACCTGGCTGATTGGTTTTACTATGAGCTGGGAGAAGGGATTCTGAAGATTGATCCTCGATGAGAAAGGAAAGAGGAAGAGCCCACCCTTTCATAGACCAAACCCGAAAGGGTAGGCCACCCAAAATCGTCTTACTGTTTTAAGGGTGCATCACCCGCCGTCCGTGAGTTGTAAAATGATTGTTCTACTGCGCAGCGGGTTCGGCTGGCGCGGGGGCGGGAGGCTTGGTGAAAGAGCGCAGGAGGGTGATCTTGGTGCCCATGTCATCCACGGAGAGCGCGACGACGCGAACTTGATCGTTGCGTTCGCCGACGAAGGCTATGTCTTCATCCGAAATGCGCGAGTCATGGAGAACGTCGGGAAGCTTCTTGGGTCCGGGATCCTGGCGGACAAATTCTGGACTCAAGTGCTCGAGATACCAGGTGGCTACGTATTCGCGGGAAGAGTTCGTGTGATAGGTGCTGGCGATGACCTGGGGCTGATCGTCGGTGGCCGAGAGATGTGCGTTAGCGGAGCCGGGGAGCACCAAGCTGGCGGCTGGGTAAACGGGCAAGCCGGGGCCAACTTCCTTAGCTTTCTCAAATCGGAAATCGCCGAGCGGTGTACGCACAGTAGCCTTGTCGCTGCCGGCGCGGAGCCCCATGGCGGAAATCACACGGGAAGCCATCAGCAAGCCACCGCCGAGAAGAACGCAGAAGCCGATACTCATCGCGATCATCATGAAGAGGAGGTTTTGAGAGGAAGGAGCTCCCCCGGACGCTGAACTTGATTTTGCCATGATCTACTTCTCCCCCAATTCGCTAAGGCGCGGTGGCCCCGTTCGCTTCAGCCAGCATGGCAGTCAAATGCTGCATCAGCGAGCGCTCAAAAGTAACCCTGTAATTCCGAAACAGAACTGAATGCGGTCTATCGAAACTCGTTTAACAAAACTCAGCTCGCCCAAATGAACTCTTGCTCGTCCCACCGAAAGAACGCGGCCCCGGGGACACGGGGCCGCGCAGTGTGCAGCAACTTGCTGCGGGACTACTGGGTTGGCAGAAGCAACTGCGTAAATCCAGTCGTATTGACGTCGCGGAACATCGGCGTCCGCGGCGGCAGGAGCGTAGGATTCAGGAAGTTGGTATCGAATGAATATCCGCGGTTTGGCGGAGCGTAATTGTTGCCGCCGGAATTGAAGAGTCCGGTGGCCTGGCGGTTGAAGTACAGGCTCACGATGGATCCGGTGTAGTTCAATGTTCCGTTCCAGTTTTCCAGGAAGCGCATAAAGTTGTGCACGCCGCCATCGGTTCCGAAGTCCTGGCTGCCGTCTATGGCGGCAGTATCCCAGCCGGGAATCGGGAACGAGATTTCTTTGCCGGCGAGGACTCCCAAGCGGTACCACGCAGTGTTTGCCTGGCGGCCGTTGGTGTTGAATGGAGAGTTAAAGGAATTAGCATCGTTCCAATCGTCGGCGAGCAACGTAAAGGCATCGGCAGCCACCGAGGTTGCGACGCTGGGGTCTGCAAAGCCGCCATTGGCCGAGTTGCCGTTGAAGTCGCCCTGGAGGTAGGCCGGGTTTTCTGTGGCGATGGTCAGACCGCAGGTGACCGCTCCAGGACACAGCGGCAGAGTGATTAGGTTTCCGTTAACGATCTTCAAAGACCGGCGGAAGAGCGAAGACGGGTTCTCGCGCCCCTCATTCGCGTTCTTCAGGAACATTCTGGGCCAAGGGAGTCCTCCGTTTGGTCCGGCACAAAGTGGGTCTGCTTGTGTTGCGTTCAGTGCATTCGCAAACAAAGTGTTCGCGGTGATGTTGCCGGTGCTGTCCGTCATGGCCGGTTGAAAGGTGACCTGACCGTAGGTGTAGAGAATTCCGGTACCGTCTACGTCTTCACCGTTATCAAGCGTGCCGTTCGGGCAGCCCTTAATGTCTCCAGGGTTCACAAAATCGCTATAGCCATATTCTCCGGTCTCATGCGCCAAAGGTGAGAGCGGCGGCCAAACGCCAGCAAACGAACCGGTGGGAGCGTAGTTGCTGCGGCGGTCGGAGACGTACACCACAAAGTTGTTCGGCGCCACGTTGGGGTCTTTGGTGCTGAGGCCGGATGCACCGATCGTGCCGGAGAACCACTTCGCCAGATTGTTGATGTCCAGTTCGACGTAGTTCATCGTGCCACCGAGTGTGACTTGGTTGGCAAAAGTTGTGGTCGGCGCGGATTGGCGGTTATAGCCCTCGCGCGTGTCATAAAGTTCGTTGGGCCAAAAGTCATAAGGTTGCGGAACCCAAGTTGCGCCGCTCGCGGCGGCTGCCGTGGGCCCAGTCCTCAGCGTGGCAAGCTTTCCAACGTTGCCAGCTGCCGGGTCAATGCCGCAAACCTCGGCCACGGTCGACGCCACGGGCAGCCTTATTGGCGCTGAAGCCGATCGCGTGCCGGTTTGGGCGTTAACGGACGAAGGATTGTCTCGAATGCGCTCAAGACGGATGACGGCCTTCGGATGGGGATCCATGCAGGTCCCGGTGTTGTAGCCAGCGGTGGCCGGATTAGTGGAAGGCCCCGTAAAAGTTCCAGCAGGCATGAAGGTGGTCGCCGGGCCGTTTTGATTCGTCTGTCCGGACAATTGAATCACTGCCGCGCTCAAAACGTTTTGCAAAGCCGGCAACGCAGGTGCCCTGCCCAGCTCCATTGTGGCGTTGTTACCGGTCCACATCGGATTCAGTGTGGAACCGTCGAGTGATTGGGAAACGGGGTTGATGTTCTTGCCTGCGTAGCCCAGGCCCAGAACTTCCAGGGTCACGTCTTTATAAGTGCCGCAGGGGTTGCCATAGGCGGTCTGCGCGTCGATCTTAATGAAGCCCGTAATGATGGGTGTATTTGCCGGTTGCCAATAACCATCTCCACCCTGAGTGCCGGTGGCGACCACCGCTGGGGGTTCAGCTGGTACATAGCCTTGGACATAAGCTCCTGTCGTTGCGCCGGAAGCTGCGAGCGGCAAAGGCGTGACGCCATTCCCCACCATGGCGGCTTTGAGAGCGGTGGCGTTCGCTGTCGCCCAAGCGGCAACAGGCCGTGCGATATCTGCCAAGTTGAACGGAGCGCCAGCACTGACGCAAGGCAAGCTGGTAATATCAGCAGCGTTATCCGAGAGCAAGATCTTCAGGCTCGCCTCGGAGAAATAGCGCTCGCCAAGCACGCCAGGATTTGAAGCGAGTTCGCCCTGTACGGGACGGCGAATGATGTCGATCGGCGACAAGCTACCTAGGAGTGAGAGAGTCAAATTGAGTGGCTTCACACCGCTGCGCAGATTTCCGTTAAACGAAGCCGAGATGGTTGGCCAGCTGCTGTTTTTTCCTGAATTCAGGCAATTCACCTGGCTGCCCTGTCCAAAGTTGAGGGCCTGAAACGTAGTTCCACCTTTAGTGATTTCCACGCTGCCAGGATGCGTTCCCGTGGCAGACTCTGGGTGGCCGTTGGAAAGGCAATCCCTAATAATATCGCCCACTGCGGTAACGGGATTTGATAACCAAAGCTGGTTTGAGGTGGTAGCTGTCGGCCCCGCGCCCGCCGGCCCACCGCTAGCCAAGAAGATATTGCCGTTGGAGGCCACGCGTCCGCCGAAGTTGAAATTCGGACCGGGGAAAAAGCTAAGATCCGTTTGCGAAAAGATGCCGAATTGAAAGAGTGGGATGCCAACCGTCTGCGTCGTTCGCACGAGTTTTGCATTGCCACCTGTTAAGGTGCTCGCCGCTACCGTCAGGGTGTAAGTCGTCTCCAGAGCAGTCATTCCCTGATAAGGGCTGGAACCGGAAGTGATCTGATTGAACGCGGCCAGAGGATTTCCATTGGCGTCCTTCGGATAAGTAATCGCATAGGTGCTGACGCCCAAGGCATCGACATACTTAACTCCCGCGGATGTAGGAAGTACCGGAGGAGCCGTAGCGATGGCATTCACTTGTGGCCCGGTTGGCGCATAGTTCGCGGCAAAGAGCGTTCCCAGGTCCGCAGTCAGCTTTTCCATGCCCGATTCCGCGCCATAAAATGCTTTGCTCTGCTCGTTGTTGAGGCCGGAGAGCCGTTGTCCTTCCGTCACCAAGAGCATGAAGCCCACCACCATGGCGGACATCAGCAAAAGGAGAAGAAGAGTGGTCACGAGCGCAATGCCTGCTTGTTTTCTCATGATTTTATTCACCGGTCGCATGATCGAGCTCCTCATTACTTATAGGTATTGAAATAGGCCATGCTGCGGAGAGCAACCTGTGTAGCCAGGTTGTTGCGGACATACTGGCCAGTGATTGCCGCGGTGCTCTCGGAACGTGCGCCCATGTAAATGTTCACGGATCGAATCTGGTTCTCGTTATCCCCTGTGGGTGCGGGAACTATTGGGACCACAAATTGGTTGACCGGCGCGGGCTTCGTGCCATCGTCAAAATTGTAAGCAAACTGAAGGTTTTCAACCGTCTCAGCCACGGGTTGCGGAGTGTTGAAGTTGACCGCACGCATGAGCATCGGATGCTTTGGATCGGTGGTGCCATCGAGATAGTAGGTGATCATCCAAATGCGTGTGCAAGATGTAGCCGGATAGGTGCCGTTCGGCACAATCTTGCCGGCGACAACGCTGGTGTTTTGGAGGCTCAGGATCGTGCCGCCAGTTTCCGTCGTGGTGCGCCCATTCAAGTTGAAAGCGTCACCGGCGTTGAAAGTCAATACTTGACCGGTTACCACGCTGACGGTCTGGAGAATGCCATTGGGATTGTTGCCGTTATAGATCATCAGCAAGTCACCCGCGTTGACGGGAATTCCTGCCGAACCGATAGTCACGCAGGTAGCGTCAAACTTGATGGATGATCCATCCGCAGCAATCGTTCCACCAGGGCAGGAAGCACCGTTGATGGCCTTTGCATCCAACGAGAGTGTATTGTCGGCATACATGATGGTGATGATGTCGGTCGCGGGGCCAGATGTGCCATCAGGACTGGTCACAACAGGTCCTAAGTTATTGCCCGGTTCAATCGCGGGAAGGATTATGTTGCATCCCTTATTTGCCGCGTTGGGGCCTTGAAAGGTTAAGTTCAGTACGGCGGGGGGCCGGTTGACAGGCCTGCCGACGTTGCATCCAGCCGCGTTCACGGTGTTGGGGATGTTTATGCCACCGGTCGGGATACCAGTCCCTGTTTGGATGAGATCCTGGACAATGAGGTTGAGCCCCGCGCGCATGTTGTCGCTCATATCCGAAGCCTGTGTGACGTTGGTATTGGCTTTGGTAGAATCGCGGAACATCAGCACGGCCGCCGCGAGCGCAATCATCGTGACCGCCATACCAATCATTAATTCTACGAGTGTGACTCCCGACTGTCTCTTCATTAGCTGCTCCTCATTCCACCACTACGAGAACTGCGATATGAAACTGATCAACGTGTATTGCCGCGACATTCTGCCTGTTGTGTACGTCATGGTGATGGTGATCTGCCGGAGTCCCGTTTCGCCGGTCACATCGGCAATCGCGATCGTGCGTGTCATGTTTTTTAGCGACATCACAATGTCATCCGAGGTTCCCAGAATCTTGTCTGGGCCAGGGCCGGTAATCACTACATCGGGAGTGGCAGTGTCATCGTCAACCGTACCGAAAAGCCCGTCGGGACCAGCAGCAAGAAGAGGTTGCGCACCGACCAGAAAAACTCCGTCGTTTGTTCCACCAGAACCGGTTACGTTCCTTATGTTGGTCCAAAGGAGCAGCTTGGAGTCGCGTGCCGCGAAAATCGTCTCCACTGCTTCTTCGGCTTTTTTCTCGGCGATGTAGTCCATCTGGGTCATGGCCGCCACCTGAATGCCTTGCGCGTAGACTGCCGCGAGGGACAGGATGCCGAACGACAGAATCACGATGGCGATCATCGCTTCAAGCAGCGTGAAGCCCGATTGTTGTTTGACGCGCACTCTGTTTGCTGACATGTGCATTCTCCCTAGTTCTGCCACGTGCTGCCGTCCCAGTGGTATTCGCGAACGCGGCCGGTAGCCCCAAGCACGCTGATGGCGCGCGCCGTCAAAGGCCTGCCCGGAATACCCAGAAAAACCGCTCCGTTAACAATCGTGTTTCCGCCATCGATAAATGAACCATTGGTTGTGAATTTCATGATTGGCGGCCCACCGGATACACCTCCGAAATAGATGGCCGATGAGTTTCCAAAATTGTAAGGTGCGGGAATATCGGGAACGCCGCTGAACAATACGTACTGCGCTCCGCCCTCAAACGAATAAGTGACTGGCGCCGGCGCGGTGCCTACGTTCCAGATTTCAGTCATCTTGATTTGGTTTGTGCCTACAAATTGAATCTGGACTTCAATGCGGTGCGAGATCGCTTTTTCGCGCGCGGAACGCAACTGATAGAGCAACTGGTCCATCGCCGAGTTGGCCTTGTAATTCGGCAGGATGTTGCCGTAGTTGAGCATCGCCATGCCCATGATGATGGAGACGATGGCAAGGGCCGTCAGAATCTCCAGCAAGCTGAATCCCTTTTGCGATCGCTTTGAGGACTGTCTCATTCGTGCACTCCAGATAAACTTCCCAGTCGAGAACCCACCCTGGGTAGCCTTAGAACAGCACGTTCGGACCCAACCGCTTTTCTTTAGTAAGTACCTTATTTTTAGTAGTTTAAGGCAGGAACCGAAGAAGGGGTTGAGGGGTG
Organism: Candidatus Acidiferrum sp.; assembly: GCA_041482215.1. Lineage (GTDB taxonomy): Bacteria > Acidobacteriota > Terriglobia > Acidiferrales > UBA7541 > Acidiferrum. Next base: position 6,931 of record JBGPDI010000040.1, read on the forward strand.
ACGTTGTAACGAAATGTTACAAACCACGTCGGAATGGAGGGAGTATCCGGGGGTGATACTCCTACGAATACAGGAGATTGGTGTCAGAGGACAGTCCTGAAAGCTCGGTAACGCAACTTATTGGTCCTTGCACCACGAACCGGCGATGATAGAGGAGTAAAGCTCGCAAGCCGGCCAACTCCTCGCCGCCTCCGGCTCTTCCAGGACCGCCGTGCAGACAGCTGGGCACCACATTGCCGTGGCCAGTGTGCTGGCCGCCAACTGTCGAATCAACGACCAAAACACGTCCGTGCAAGTCGCCAATCCCCAAAACGGTCTGACAGATGAACTCCGGGTCGTTAGCAAACACAGAGACCACTAGTGAACCCAATCCGCGCCGCGTGATGGCAACGAGATTCTCAAGACCGTTATATGGCACCAATGTCGCTACTGGGCCAAAAACTTCGACATCATGAACGTATTTCGCCTCCAACCCATCCTTGCAGGCGAGCAACGTAGGTTGGACAAAAGCGGATTTTTGCGGATCAGCATCGAGAGGTTGAAAATGCTCATCTCCCCCATACAGGATCGAGCATTCTTGCTTCAGTTTGCTCAGCCCTTCCAGACAGGCCGCCTGCTGCACTTTGTTCACCACAGGCCCGACTTTTACTTCGAAATTTCGCGGGTTGCCCACTTTCATGGAACTCAAGCGTGCTGCTACGGCTTCTCCAAAAGCTTGCAATTGCTCGCGTGGAACCATGACCCGCCGGATCGCCGTACATTTTTGTCCGGCCTTGAGCGTCATTTCGCGAATCACTTCTTTTGCCAGCAGGTCGAAGAGATCCGTTCCGGGAGCGGAATCAGGGCCTAGAATTGCGGAGTTTATGCTGTCGGCTTCAATGTTGACGCGAACGGAGCGGCGCAGAACATTCGCGTGGGAGCGAATGCGCGCGGCCGTATCGGCTGATCCGGTAAAGGAAACGACGTCCTCTTCTCGAACATGTCCGAGCAGTTCGCGCGCGGGGCCACAAATGATAGAAATAGCGCCAGGTGGAAGAATATCCGCCTTCACGATATCTTCTACCATCTTGTGCGTCAGCCACGCCGTGGGCGAAGCGGGCTTCACCACGATGGGAACAGCAGAGAGCAGCGCCGGCGCAGCCTTTTCGCACAAACCCCAGGCAGGAAAGTTAAACGCGTTGATTAAGACTGCTACGCCTTTCGTGGGCACGAGAAAATGTTGTCCAACAAATGCATTGCTTTTCGAAAGCGCAATCTGTGCGCCTTCTTTCAACATTTTTCCTTCCGCCAGCGCTCGTCCGATTTTCGCGTAATACTTCATCGTGTAAATAGCTCCGTCTACATCGAACGAAGCATCCGCCTGGTTTGCGCCCAGATTCAGGAGAGAAATTCGAAAATATTCGTCGCGATTTGCCGCAAGCACGTCCGCAATCTTCACCAGCATTTCCGCGCGTTGCGCGTAGGCAAATTGGCGGAGCGCGGGCCCACCCTGCGCACGCGCAAACTGAAGAGCTCCATCTAAGTCAATTCCCTGCGAGGAGATGCTCACCAATTCGTCTCCGGTAACAGGATCAATTAGAACTTCGCTCGGGCCGGCCCCTTCGCTCCAGCGCCCCGATACATAGTTAGGCAATTTCATTTGCAATCCTCCGCTAATACGGCGTTCTCAATCTTTGGAATCATCACGCAATCGCAACAATCATGTTAAAGAGATCCCAATCCGAATTCGGAATAATACTGCATATCTGGATCAATTGAAACTCAGCAGTTCGGGACTCCCCACTCGATGGAATCCTTTTAAATAACTGCAAATAATACCTTTAAGTGACTTCTTAAAGCGTAGGACACAATACATCATTACTTTAATAATATGGATGCCTGGGCGCGCTTGACGCTACGCCCATCACATGTAATATAATGCATATTCAAATCGGCCCGTATGAGCACCCCATCCACCGCCAATTCCAAGAGCGCCAGTTTACTTCGGCCCATTCCCGTCCCCGATGGCGACTTTTTGCTTTTCCTTGGCAAGCGAGTTCGTGAATTGCGCAACATTCGCGGCATGACCCGCAAGATGGTGGCGCGGGAATCGGACGTGTCCGAACGCCATCTCGCACAGCTTGAGGCTGGAGAAGGAAACGTTTCGATCGTCCTGCTACGCAGGATTGCTGCGGCTCTCAACGCCTCGCTCTTCGAGCTATTTGCCCCTGAAGTGGAAGAGCCTGCCGAAAAACAAATGATTCAGCGATTTCTGGAACGCCTGCCAAATCATCGCCTGGAAGACGTGGTGTTCCGACTAATGCGCGACTTTAATCCGGGAGAAAAGGTGCGCCGCAAACGCATCGCGCTGATCGGACTGCGTGGTGCCGGCAAATCCACCCTAGGATCCAAGCTTGCGAATGACATGACCATCCCTTTCATTGAGCTCGACGGAGAAATTGAAAAGGACACGGGAATGCCCTTGTCAGAAATTTTCTCTCTGTACGGGCAATCCGGCTACCGGGCGATCGAGAAGCGTACGCTTGCAAGAGTAATCAACGAGCATTCAAGTGCTGTGATTTCCGTGGGCGGCGGTGTGGTTTCTGAAAAAGAGACTTTTGACTATCTGCTTTCCCACTGCTACACCGTTTGGATCAAGGCACAGCCGGAAGAGCACATGGCACGAGTCCTCGAACAAGGTGATTTTCGCGCCATGGCCGGGAACGATCAGGCGATGGAAGATTTGCGGCGCATACTCGAAGCCCGCGAGCCTCAATACCGCCAAGCAGATATGGAACTCGATACTTCGGGAAGTTCGGCGGACGAAAGTTTCTCGAGATTGAAAGCAACACTGCAAGCGAATTTGCAGTAGGAGGATTTCGTGGACGTGGCAGCAACTCAAGAATCACAGGCGAAACAGGCAGCGCCCGATTTTCAAACCGATCCATCGCGATACAAACATTGGCGCCTCGGGTTCGAAGGCTCGGTGGCCACTCTAACGATGGATGTCGCTGAAGACGGTGGCATTCGACCGGGTTACAAACTGAAACTGAATTCCTACGATCTCGGAGTTGATATCGAACTCCACGACGCGCTGCAGCGCATTCGGTTCGAACATCCCGAGATTCGTTCCGTCATCATCACCAGCGCGAAAAGCCGCATTTTTTGCTCCGGGGCCAACATTTACATGCTTGGTCTCTCCTCTCACGCGTGGAAAGTGAACTTTTGCAAATTCACGAATGAGACACGCAATGGTATCGAAGACGCAAGCGCCCATTCCGGGCTGAAGTTTCTCGCGGCGTGCAATGGAACAACCGCTGGAGGCGGTTACGAGCTGGCGCTGGCTTGCGATGAAATCATTCTTGTGGATGACCGCTCCTCCGCGATTAGCTTGCCAGAGCTTCCTTTGCTCGGCGTTCTACCCGGAACGGGTGGACTAACGCGCGTGACGGACAAACGCAAAGTGCGCCGCGACCATGCAGACATGTTCTGCACTAATCCGGACGGTGTACGCGGCCAACGAGCAAAAGACTGGCGGCTGGTGGACGACGTGGTCAAGCCGCAGCAATTTGCAGAACACATCAAAGCGCACGCGCTGAAACTTGCCGGGGAAAGCGATCGCCCAACTGGTGCGAAGGGCGTTGCATTGACGCCCCTGAAACGCACGGCCGATGAAACAGGACTGCACTACGAATACGTAGACGTGCAATGCAATCGTGATGCTCGCACCGCGACTATGACGGTTCGCGCCCCAGAATCGGTCATCGAAGATACGCTGGAAAAAGCTGTCGCTGCTGGCGCAAATTGGTGGCCATTGCAAATGGCGCGTGAGCTGGATGATGCCATCCTGAATTTGCGTGCCGGCGAATTGGATCTAGGTCTTTGGATTTTCAAGACCGCGGGAAGTCCCGACGCTGTTCTCGCAATCGACGATTTCATTTTGCAGTACCAGGACAATTGGTTTGTGCGAGAGGTAATTGGAATGATGCGCCGGACTTTCGCACGCATCGATGTCACGTCGCGCTCCATCTATGCAATCGTCGAGGCCGGATCCTGCTTTACGGGAACTCTATTGGAGTTGGCGCTCGCCGCAGACCGCGTCTACATGCGGGACACGCAGGAAAACGAAAATGCCGCGACACTGACGCTCTCAAAAATGAACTTCGGTCCGCTGCCCATGGTGAACAAACTCTCTCGGCTGGCAGCGCGCTTCTACGGTGATGAAGTGCAAATCAAGCCATTACGCGGCGAGATAGGCAAAAAACTTTCAGCACGCGAAGCTCTGGAGGCGGGCATGGTGACCGCCGCACCAGATGACCTCGACTGGGAAGACGAAATTCGCCAGGCCATTGAATCGCGCGCCTCGCAATCGCCGGATGCCCTCACTGGCCTCGAAGCGAATCTGCGCTTTGGACCAGGGGAGACGCTCGAGACACGAATCTTTGGCCGCCTCTCCGCATGGCAAAACTGGATTTTCATCCGCCCGAACGCTGTCGGTACAAGCGGAGCACTCAAAGTGTATGGAACAGGCGCACCGATAAAATTCAACTGGGAACGGGTTTAACGTGCAGGCTTGGGTCTGGCCTCTGAGGAGAACGCGATGATCAACTACACGGAAAAAATTCCAAACAACGTGGACTTGGGCAGAGACCGCATCTTGCAGCGCGCGCTCGAACATTGGCAGCCCGCCTACATGGGTTGGTGGTATGACATGGGACCGAACGAGAGCCACAACTATGAGATCTACCTGCGAACTGCCATCAGTGTGGAGCCCGATGGCTGGGCGCAGTTCGGCTACGTGAAGATGCCCGACTACCGCTGGGGAATTTTCTTGCAGCCGCGCGACGAAAAACGAGAAGTAAATTTCGGCATTCATAAAGGTCAGGCTGCTTGGCAGGAAGTACCCGGCGAATACCGCTCTACTTTGCGCCGCGTGATCGTCACGCAAGGAGACACCGAGCCGGCCTCCGTGGAACAGCAGCGCATGCTGGGAGCCTCTTGTCCTTCGATGTATGACCTGCGAAATATTTTTCAAGTGAACGTCGAAGAAGGCCGTCACCTGTGGGCCATGGTTTATTTGCTGCACCGCTACTTCGGCCGCGACGGGCGCGAGGAGGCAGAGTCCTTGCTCGCGCGCCGCTCGGGAGACGCTAATAATCCGCGCATTCTTGGCGCTTTCAACGAGCCCACGCCGGACTGGCTGGCCTTTTATATGTTCACTTTTTTTACCGATCGGGATGGCAAATTTCAACTCTGCGCCCTCGCGGAATCCGGATTTGACCCACTAGCCCGCACTTGCCGGTTCATGCTCACCGAGGAAGCGCACCACATGTTTGTCGGCGAGACCGGTGTTGGCCGCATCATTCAGCGGACTTGCGAAGTGATGAAGGAACATAAGGCCGAAGATCCGTCGGACGTGCGAGCGCTTGGCGTGATTGACTTGCAGACGATTCAGAGGTACTTGAACTTTCACTACAGCGTGACGCTCGACCTCTATGGCTCGGATGTTTCTTCGAACGCCGCAAACTATTACACCAACGGGCTGAAAGGACGCTTCCGCGAAACCAAGCTGGATGACGATCACGTACTTGCCAATGCGGAATATCCGGTTTATGAAGTTGTGGGCGAAACAATCAATGTGAAAAAGGTGCCAGCACTTACCGCGTTGAACGAACGCTTGCGCGATGACTACATCGAAGAGATTGCCGATGGCGTTGCACGCTGGCAGCGGGTGATTGATAATGCCGGCATTCCATTCCGTCTGACCCTGCCGCATAAGGGCTTCCATCGCGCGATTGGCAATTTCGCGGGACACTTTATCAGTCTTAATGGAGAAGTTCTCAGCAAAGAGGCATGGCAGAAACAAGAACACAAATGGCTGCCGAGTTCTGAGGACCACGCCTTCGTGCAATCGCTCATGAGTGGCCGCGTCGTGGATCCAGGCAAGTTTGCAAATTGGATTGCTCCTCCGGCGCGCGGGATTAACAATCAACCTTTGAATTTTGAATACGTGAGGTTCAATTAGTGCGCGTACGCGAACACGGCAACTTCTGCAAAGGACGGTGATCTCTGCAACCTATCATTGATATTCACGTTCACATCATGCCGTCCCAGATGGTGAACCGTTCGGCTCTCGAGTTGATCAAGCACGGCCGCACGGACTACGCCGACGTCGAACGTTACGCAGCTGATCCAAGAGCTTTTCTGGCTTTGCTGGACACTCTAGATGTAGAGCGTGCGGGAATCATTAATTATGTTGCGCCGAAAATCATAGGTTTGATGCCTGAAATCAACGACTGGAACGCAAAATATTGCAGCGCCGCCCCCGATCGTTTGATCGCGTTCGGCGGTGTTCTGCCAGGAACAGTTCCGGATCCCGGGGCCGAAGTGGACCGTCTGGCAAAAATTGGAATTCGCGCCATTAAGATGCATCCCTCGCATCAAGCTCTCTCGCCGAACGATTACATGGACGGCAATCACGGCCTCGCTGCGATTTACGAGCGGGCACAGGCCAACAACTTACCGATCATGATTCATACAGGGACATCGATCTTCCCGGGCGCGAGAAATCTGCACGCCCAACCAATGCTTTGCGATGATGTGAGCATTGACTATCCCGATCTGGTGGTGATTCTCGCCCATGGCGGCCGGCCACTCTGGATGAACGAAGCGTTTTTCCTGGTCCGCCGCCACAAAAACATGTACATGGATATCTCCGGCATCCCTCCGCAAAAACTCTTGGAATACTTTCCACGCATCGAAGACATCGCGGACAAAGTTTTGTGGGGTACGGACTGGCCCAGCCCGGGCGTATGGGAAATGAAAGTCAACATCGAGAAATTCAACGCTCTACCGATCGGACCTGCGACAAAACGGAAGATTTTGTACGAGAATGCCGCGCGCCTGTTTCCACGCTGAAGGAATCGTCAATTCGGATTCTCAAGCAGCAGCGCGATTCCCTGCCCTCCGCCAATGCACGCCGAAGCGATGCCATAGCGCAGTTTCGAACGCCGCAGTTCCCGCGCAAGCGTCAGCGCCAGCCGGATACCGGTGGCCGCAAGCGGGTGGCCGATCGCAATCGCGCCACCGTTCACATTCAGTTTGTTGCGATCAAGCTGCAACTCACGCTCGACAGAGATAACTTGCGCCGCAAATGCTTCGTTGATTTCGAATCGATCGATCCGATCCAAAGTAAGCCCGGCGCCTCCAAGAAGTCTTCGAATCGCCGGCGCTGGCGCGATGCTCATGATTTCCGGAGCCACTCCAATAGTGGCAACAGCTGCGATGCGCGCAAGCGGCTGTATCCCTCTTGATTTTGCGTACGAACCTGACCCGATCAACGCTGCCGCCGCTCCATCCACAATCGCGGAGCTATTGCCGCCGGTCTGCACTCCGCCAAACGCCGGCCGTATCTTCGAGAGTGCTTCAAAAGAAGAAGAACGAATATGTGTATCGGCGGAGAGAGTCTCCACTCCCTTGGGCAGTTGAATGCCACGCGACTTGTAACCACTTAGCTCAAAAGTTTCACTCGCAATCGGAACAATTTCGCCGGACAAGAAACAACTCTTCTGCGCCGCGACAGCACGGGAGAAACTCAATTCCGCAAAACGATCAACATCTTCACGCGTAATCTCATAAGTCCCTGCAACAGTTTCCGCCGTTTCCCCCATCGTCACGCCAGGAGCCGTATCCAGCAGCGCTTCCCACAGGAAATCCTTGAACTCTACCTGCCCCATCCGGAATCCGCCGCGATGCGTAAAAGCAGCAATGGGGTTGCGGCTCATGGATTCCGCGCCCACACATAGTCCGAGTTCGATTTTTTTCAGCGCGATGGCATCGGCTGCCTGGCTGATGGTTTCAATGCCCGTACCGCAGACTCTTTGAACCAGCAGGGCGGGCCGTTCAATCGGAACGCCGGAGTAAAGTCCAATGTGACGCGGCAACATATAAGCATCGAAGCTCGCTTGTGCCACGCTTCCCGCAATGACTGAGCCCACATCCGCCGGCGCAATCTTTGTGCGTTCGAAAACGGCACGCGCGACTTTGATTCCCAGGTCGATCGGTGAAACGAGGCCCAGCGCTGCGTTGTAATCCACAAACGGAGTTCTCACTCCATCCAGCAGCCACGTGTCACGGTACGCGCTGAATAGTCCATTGGAATTCCCGCCCATGCTTCACTTCCCTTTCAAAGACTTGTCCGCAACGGACCTCTTGCCGAACTGCGTATGATCTCATTCAGTTTACTCGCACCTGCTAACAGGCACGAGTGAAGTGCAATCTTGGATGGTAAATCGAGGCTTCAGCGCAGGCGAAACAAGCCCAAGAACAAACGCGGCGGACAAATCAAGATTTGCCCGCCGCGTTGCCCTGCAATTTTAGAAGGAATACTTCAGCGACAATTGGAATTGCCGCGGGTTAAACATCGTCCTTGGCAAGCCAAACTGAGGATTCGGCGTCGGCGGCCCTGCAACTAGCCCCACAGGAGATCCTCCTAACCCGGGCGTATAACAGCTCGGCCCGCCAGCTGCGCTTTGAATGGCATAGGAGGCAGTGTCTTTGTAGTGTGTTGGAATTGCCCCGCAGTAGTTGTACGTCCCGTAAACGGACGTGACTTCGTTTACGTTTGGCCGGTTGAAAGCGTCAAATGCATCCAGCGCAATCTCGATCCTCTGTTTCTCTCGGAACCTAAAGTACTGCGAGATGCGCAGGTCCACCGTCTGCAGCTTGTCACCCCAATATGTATTGCGAGCCGCGGTTCCTACGCGATCCGTTACAGGATTGGTGTCGTTATTGGCGTCGAATCCCACAAATTCGGTGAACGGCCGCCCGCCTTGCAAAGTAATGATCCCGCTGAGCTGAGTATTCCGCAGGAAATTCTGCTTAGGGCCGCTAGCTGTAAAGTTAGCCACAAAGCGGTTTCGAACATCCTGGTTCGAATTGGCCCGCTCAAGTGACCGGTCGTACAAGCTCTGCGGTGTGCTCACGAATGTCGTGAACGTCCCGTCATCCAATGTTTTCGAGAATGTGTAGTTGGCACTCATCCGGAAGTACTGTCCGGCGTGCTCGGTGACCGAGACCGTCGCGCCATGGTAGACGCTGTTTCCGCTATTGTCCGTGTAATAGATCAGACCGACCGGCAAAAGCACGCTCTGGAAGTAGCCTTTGCCCGCGGGAAAACCAGGCGGCGGCGCAGTCAGATTATTGAATGGCGGGTTGGGATCACCGCAACTGTACCAAGCCGTGGTCGCCCCAGCCGATGGGCAAACGTTCAGGTTTTCCGCCCGCACTTGATGGTGTGCAGAAACGAAAAGATACCCAATGTTCACTACCAATCCATGTCCGATTTCTCGGTCAATTTCAAGGCTGGCTTGTTCCGAATATGGAATCTTGCTGTGTGTTTCCACAGTACCGTCACCCACGGGCGAGACCGTTGGCGGACCCGCGACGTTCGGGACGGTAATCATCTGGACTGGCTGGTAGGTGCCGAATCGGATCAAGTTCGCTGCCGCTTCTGCCGGTTCAATGCCGTACGGTGACGCCGCGTCTCCGCCTGGAATAAAGGGCAACTGGCTCAGTGAGTACGTTGCGTTGTACCCACCTTGCCGAATGCCTGGGAAGGGGTATGTCGTTGAACAGGTCGGGTCGTTGCAGAAAGTGACTGGCCGCTGTGGGTAGGTTACAAATAAGAACGAGAGGTTGTAACGGTCCGCGAAGATGCCGTACCCAGCCCGAATGACGGTGTGCTTGTCTGGAGAATAGGCGATCCCTACTCTGGGCTGGAAGCCCTTGTAATTGTTCGCAATCTGCTTCTCCAGCCCCCTCTCAAAATCCCAGCGAATTCCATAATTGAGAGTTAGCTTGGATGTGGCTCTCCACTGATCCTGGGCGAAGAATCCGTAGTAGCTGTGATTGATGTCTGCGAAGTAGTTACTCGTCTGATCCTGAGGATAAGCGTTGGTCCAGGTGCACGGCAATGTGGGGCAGACGCTGGGGGGGATCGTGCCGTTCACCGCACTGTTATTAGCCGGTCCGAGAGGTGAGGGCCAAAAAGCAACTGGCACACCATTTGCAAAGTCCGCTGGATTTGGTCCCGGAGTTACTGGAAATGGAGGAAGAGTCGCGTTCTGTGGACCGAGCGCTAGAGGACACGGTCCTTCCGCGAAATTCGACACCAACGGAGTCACTTGCTCTGCGACAGGTTTGACTGAATTGACGTAATTAGCAAAGTCCACCAGGCAGTTGATACCGGGCAAAACAATGCGCATCGGCGAAAAACCCGGCCAGATGATGTGATCTTTCACGAAGTTGGTATCCACACCGAATTTAGCCAGATGCGAGCCCTTCACCCAGTAGAGCGAGTCCGCGAACTGCCCGCGGCTCTCGTACGTCGCGTCGAAGACCCCGAAGTTATGCCCCATAAGCAATGAGTTCGGAAGGTCCAGATTGGGCTGGCCTGTAGCGCCGCGAAAATTCGAATGTCGTCGTGCAAACTGCGCGAGCGCGGTGTTTACCAGATTAGGTTTCAGTTGTGACGACACCGTTCCGACCAGCGATTGATCTCGCAAGTAGTTGTTGTGCGCGCTGCTTTGCGCTCCAATGCCGCCACCGTCCAGCGTGTCACCCATCAGAACGTTCAGGCTCCGGGCATCCTCAATGTTGTAACGCACTGTCAGACGGTTATTCGCACTGATCTGATGATCGACTTTTACTAGCCCTCGATCGGTATCCTGTGTCTTTAGCGCGGTAGTGTTTTCCGGATCGATTCCCAGAATCGACTTTGCCGCGTTTATGAGCGCCAAGTTATTTATTAATTCCGGGGATTGCACTGGCGCCTCCGCCCGCCGCTGTCCCTCATAATTCAAGAAGAAAAACGTCCTGTCCTTCTTGATGGGTCCGCCAAGTGTGGCGCCAAACTGGTTTTGTCTTAGCGTATTTGGAGCCGGATCCGGTATGTCGGCTGGCTTTAGCAGAGGCCGTGCATTGACCGCGTCATTCATTAAATATTCGTACACAGACCCGTGGAGATCGTTCGTGCCGGACTTGGTAATGATGTTGACGATCCCGCCCATAGCCCGGCCTTGCTCTGCTCCAAAACCGTTGTTGACGACTCGGAATTCGCTCACCGCTTCCTGCGAAGGCGTGCCGCGCTGCGATCCGGTAGCCGTGTTAATCGTGTCCGCGCCATCCACCGTAACCATGTTGCTTAAATCGCGCATGCCGCCGAACGAGATACGCGTGACTTCCGCTTCCGTAATCGTGGATTGCAAGCTGGTTCGGCCGGTGGTAACACCGGGCGTTAAGAGAGCAAAATCCGTAAACAGTCGCCCGCTGATCGGCAGCGACTCAATTTGATTGGAGCTGATTACCTGGCTCACTTCCGTGCGCGTCGGCTCAACAGGTGGCGTCTCGGTCGTGACCACCACCTTCTCCGCACTCGCAGCGACTTTCACGGTGACCTCAATCGTGGCCACTTGGCCCACTGTCAGCACGATTCCCGTCTGCGTCGATTTTGCAAACCCAGTAGCTTCCGTGGTCACCTCGTACCGACCTGGCGGCAAGTTGGCTAGAGTGTAGAGACCGTTGTCATTCGAAACGGCTGTATAAATACGATTCGTCTCGGTTTCCCGCGCGGTAATACTCGCCTTTGCAACCGTTCCCCCACTCTCATCGCGCACTGTCCCGTTCAGCTGCGCCACGCTGGCGCCCACTTGTGAGTACGAAGGTTTGGCCAAAACCGCGAGAATCAACACTACAAGGACCGCCAACAATCCCGTGCGTCGCCTCATAATTCACCCCTTATGCATTCGATCCGAACCGGCTATTTGAACAAAGGCAATTCGAATAAGATTCAAACAAACAATCCTAACCAGCAAAAATCCAGATACACCCCGCCTATCCCGCAGGTCTATCTCCCCCCTGCCTGCTTGTCAAGGATAGAATCGAACATTCGTGCGAATACCGCCTGAAATTATCCTTTGAAATTCCTTCGTTCGAAAGCGGCGCAATTCCACAGATCTTTTCGGCGGAAAACAAAATGGGGCTTAACGCAAATTCGCTTGGCCTGCGTGAGATCTCGTCACTCGCAATGGAAAACAAATTGTCCTGCAAATGCATCTCGACGCGAAATGGAAAGCGCGGCATAACCGCGCGGCAAGAGTCGAGAGCGAGCACTTGCGCAATCATCGTTTCATCCCCACGTTTCTTACGCTCGCAAGAGATTTCAATGCACGGAGCGATCTGTTCCCGCCCAGTAAGGCCTTCGAATGGATTTCTTGTCGATCTTGGCTGCCGGTGTTTTCGGGATCTCGCTCCGAAACTCGACGGATTTTGGAGATTTCATGCTGCCCAGGCGCGTCTTGCAATGCGCGACGATTTTTTCCTCATTTAGAGACCCGTCGTCGCGCAGCACAACAATGGCTTTCACCGCTTCGCCCCATTTTTCGTCCGGTACGCCAATCACCGCACATTCACGCACTTCCGTGAGTTCCATTACGCAAGCTTCGACTTCCGCGGAATAAACATTGAAACCGCCGGTGATGATCATGTCTTTCTTGCGATCAACAATATAGAAGAAGCCATCTTCGTCCCGATATCCGACATCACCCGTGTGGTGCCACCCGTGCGTTCGAATCTCCGCCGTCGCTTCCGGCAAATTGTAATAACCCGCGCCCACCAAAGAACCCCGCGCAACGATTTCGCCCGTCTGCATGGGAGGAAGAATTTTGCCGCCGTCATCCATGATCGCCAACCGCACGGCAAGCGTGGGCCGGCCACAACTTCGCAAACGTTCTGGATGGTCCCCAGCAGCGGCGGCAGCTACGGTCGCGGGATCAAGAAACGTCAGGTACATTGGCGCTTCGGTCTGGCCGTAGGATTGGCAGAGACACGGACCAAAAACTTCGATGCCCTTCTTGAATTTGTCCGGAGAAATGGGCGCCGCAGCGATTAAGAGCCGGCGTAGGCTGGAATAATCTAAATCGCTGACTTTCGGATGCGCCAGCAGTGCGTAGTAAGCTGTCGGCGGAAGAAAAATATGTGTGACGTGGTAACGCTCAATGCTCTGCAGCACTTCCAGCGCATCGAATGCGGGCAACACCACGTTCGTGGCTCCCAATGAAAACATCGCAAGAGCCACGACTCCCGCGGCATGCGAAAGTGGCGCCGTGCTCAAGCACACCGGTTCGATACCATCACAACGAAGGTTTTGATTGGCAAGCTCGGTCATGGTTCCCCAAGATAAGCTGGTCACCATGACGCCTTTCGCAGGCCCCGTTGTGCCGCCCGTGGGAACAAGTCCCACGAGACGATCCAGATTCCCACGCGCATCGCCCCAATCGAGATCTTCTCCCGCCGCGCCTCGCTCCATGAAAGATTTCAGCGAGGGATCGCCGCCACTCTTAGCATCAATGCACACAAAATTTCGCAAGGATGGCACCGACGCCTTGATCTCATCTACTTGTTGCTGAAAGCTGCTGTGATAAAAGAGCCAGGAAGTTTCCGAATATTTCAGATATTGGACGTTGGCATCCAGCGCGTTCCGGTAATTGAGAGGAACCCAGACGCCGCCGGCACGCATTAGTCCAAGCATGCAAAGCAAAACCCGAGCGTCATTGGGCGAAAAAATCGCCACACGCTCTTCCCCACGCAATCCCGCGGACCACATGGCTTTGGCAATGCGATGGCTTGCTTCTTGCGCTTGACCGTAGGAATACTGCGCAATGCGATCCATGATCGCGATTCTGCCGGGGAATGCTTCCGCTCCTTTATCGAAGTAATCTATCGCGCGCATTCTGCCGAAACCTCTTAGGAACTGAGCTTGGCTTTCGAAAGACCGAAGTTTTCCAGGGCTTGGAGAAGTTCGCGGTGCCCAAAAGCCTCGCACGGCGATGCAAAACCCACTTTGCGGGGAGCAGCCAGGGCCAGATGATGCGCGGCAAACGCCTGTATCAGACCCGTCTGCCTGTATGCGCAGGTTCCGAACATTGTGCACTGAACCGAGTTCATGCTCCCGCGTGCCAAAACCGCGTCAATGGTGCGGTGCACTCGCGTATTTTCGCGAGGCGGAGTTCCCGCCTGTACGGAATTTGCCATTTCGGCAAGCTGCCGTTCTTGTTCCTGCTTTGGCAGCGGCCGAATATTATCTTCAAAATGCTTCTCGGTTGCCGCCACCGTTTCCATGATTTGGCGATCAAGCAATCCACCAAGGGTCTTCACGTTCGCAATTTGCGGATGATCTTTGAACCACACGGGATGGGGGAAGCCGCCCCAAGGCAAAGCGAGTTGCGTTTGGATGGAGCCAGGCGCGACGACTTCGTATCCTTTAGCTCGCGGCCAAGTTTTGTATTGGTTTTGCTCCAGGTAGCTCGCTTCCGTCGGGATTACCGCAAAGATCGTCTGCGTGGAACCAAACGTTGGCATTCCTTTGAACATCGAGAGAATCTCCAGCGTATCGATTCCCCCCACTTCCAGGCATAGGCGAGTAGCAATTTCGCTCGCCGTTGACATGTACGCGGTGGCTGGCGCCGCAAGCAATCCCTTCTGAGCAAACTTTTGGCCCCAATTCTCAGCTACTTGCCGCACCCACGCCTGTTCTCCACTGATATCAATGTAGTGGCATCCAGCTCTCAGACTGGCCTCGATCACTGGCGGGCCGTGATAAATGAGTGGGCCAACTGTATTGCAAACCACTTTCGCGCCTGTGAAAAGTTTCGTCAGGTCGTCCACGGAGCTGCCCACTTCGGCGATTTCATAGTCGGCGGTCTCGATGCCCGGCACATGACTTAGAACGTCCTGGATCTTCCCGCGATTCCGCCCTGCTGCGATGAAGGGCACATTATATTCGCGGAGGAATTCTGCGATGAGGCGTCCAGAGAAACCGCTGGCGCCATAGAGCACTACGGGCCTTTTACTCATAAATCTCGCTCCCCTGCATCAACCGGTTAAAGGTTGAGAATCTGCTTGTGTGAATCGGCAGGCTGATACTAGGCTAAAGTATCTTTTTTGCCAGTAGGCACCTTTTTGGTACCTAGAGTCGGGAGTGACTCCACAATGGACGCGTTCAATTGCCCGGTTACCGTTACCACCCATATCATCGGTGGAAAATGGAAGCCCTCCATTTTGTATTACCTGCAAGGCAGAATTTGCAGATTCAGCGAACTCCAAAGACTTCTGTCGGCACCTACAAAAAAGATGCTGACCCAGCAATTGCGAGAACTGGAGCGCGACGACATCATACGGCGCAAGGTTTACGCGCAAGTCCCGCCCCGCGTCGAGTATTCGCTCACGAAACATGGCGAGAGTCTTCGGCCCATCCTCCGATTGATGTCCGCCTGGGGAAAGAAACATCGCGCGCGCCACGGCGAGCCACGCAGCTAAATTTACATCGCTCTTTCTGCAATTGTTCTCCAATCGATTATCTCCAGATCAGTTCGCGGGCACTTCTTGCAACGCGAGGCTCCCTGATTTCGCAAGGTGAGTCTCCTTCAAGAAAAGCGCCACGATAAAAACCAGCGCTACGCCCCCCGCCGACATCCACATCGTGGCGCCGAGGCCATAGGACTGAGACACGATTCCCCCCAGGAATGGCATGAATGCAGCTCCGATAAGCTCCGCCGCCAGCGTAGCGAGCCCGATGGCAGTAGCGGCAAATTGCGGCGGCACACTCTCGGTAGGCACAAGAACCAGAATTAATGCCCCGATCCCCTGGCCGGCATTCGTCAAGCAAACGATGGCCGCCAGTATCCACGGATAGGAATACAGCGACGGGACCAGTAGTGCGAGGGGCACCACCGCACTCATCGCCGCCATCACCAGCAAAACCGGTTTGCGCCCGATGCGGTCAGACCATCGCGGAAAGATCAACGCAAGAAAAAAACTCCCCAAACCGCTAGCACCCATCAAAAAACCGGCAGTAGTGGGCGCCTGGTGCGCCACTTGCGTGATATACAGCGGAGCGAAATTACTTTGGAGAAACAGCCACGATAGGAACCCCGCCGCTCCAATGCAGCACAGCCACATATTGCGGTAGCGCAGTACGAAAAGAAAATCTCGAATTTTCACCGGTTGGCCATGCGCTCCCGAAACGATTCTCCGCTCCGGCTCTTTGACAAATTTCCAAATCAGCAACCCCATCAGAAATCCCGGAACTCCTGAGACAAAAAATGCCCACCGCCAGCCATATCTCGCTGCAACCTGCGTGGTCAGCACTGGCGCAACAGCCAATCCCACAAGCGCCGCCGCACTTACCACAATCCCGATATTCCGCCCCCTCCGCGTCGGATGCGACGATTCCTCAATCATCGCTGTCATGATGGACCACGCTGGCCCTTCCGCAATTCCCAGCAACGCACGAACCAGCAGCAGTTGGTGGAACGTGTGTACCGTCCCCGAAACCCACGAGAGCATCGAGAAAATGAACACCACCGGAACAAGAATCGGCTTTCGTCCCACCCGATCTGAAAGAGCGCCGAACAAAAGCGCGGATAAGGCCCAAGCTGCCGCCACTACGGCACCCAGCGTGCCGATCTGTTGGGAGGTCAAATGAAATTCGGGAACGAAGTAAGGAGCCAGAAAGTGTTGAGACGTCCGGTCCAGAAAAACCGTTCCCCAGGTAAAAAAGAGAATGGCAACCAGGGTATTCTCGTATCGCTTTGTTTGTTCCATGCGCCTCCCGAGTCACGCAGTCCTTAGAAGTTGAGCCAGATCGCCGCGCCGAATCCTGAAGTGAATTTAGCGCCCGCCATGATTCGAAAAAATTCATCTCAAGAACATGCAAAGCTCCAGTGCCGCAGTCTTGAGATGAGGAAGGAATCTGGTCTGCAAATCTTGGAGCGAGACGCGTTGCGCATGCGCGCCAACATTTAATGCCGCTACAACTTTTCCGGTTGGGTTTCGAATGGGAACGGCCATGGATCGCAAGCCATGCTCCAATTCCTGGTCGACGAGGGAGTATCCGCTACGTTGAACGATCCGGAGAATCTGCCGAAGTTTTTCCGCGCCGATCACAGTTCGTTCCGTGTAACGTCTAAACTCCATCTGGGAAATTAATTCCTCGAGGGACTCTGCCGGCAAATCCGCCAGCAAGATGCGTCCCATAGAAGTACAAAATGCAGGCAGCCGGCTTCCCACGCCAAGATCAATGGACATGATGCGCGTTACGTTGGCGCGCGCGATGTAAACAATTTCCGAACCATCGAGCGTAGCGATCGAACAAGACTCGTGCAAAACATGGCTGACATGCTCGAGAACCGGCTGCGCCGCCACGGCGAGCGGCATGGACGAAATGTAGGAATGACCCAGCGTCAAGACGCGCGGCCGCAAATGGAAATGCCGGTTATCTTCCGAGCCCGCAAAACCAAGTTTCGAAAGCGTATAGAGACAACGCCGCACCGCCGCGCGCGAAAAACCTGTCTTGTTGCTGACCTGCGAAATTGTAAGTTGCCGTTTGGTTTGAGAGAACGCTTGAATCACGGCAAGCCCCCGCGCAAGCGAAGTCATGAAATTGGGGTCGCCAACTGCGCCTTCGAACGGCGTCTGGGAGGTTTGCACTGGCTCGAGCAGTCCTGACGGCGGCGATCCTGTGTGCAATTGTTTTTTAGTGTTCGTACTCGAACTAGCCGCCGGCATAAGCGTCTCCCGCAACTGCAGCATTCGAACGCGGGCATATTACACGAATTTGGGCGATAGACGCACGGGGTTTCGATAATCGGCTTGACGGGCGCGATTCGAATGCATAGATTGCCCCAGACACGGCTTCAAATGGCGTGGGGATTTGATTCGGCGAAGAATTCGAATCAAGATGGGTTCGAATCGAGCGGACAGCGCTAGTGTTTGGTTTGCGGGCGAGCGTTCGAATGAAGCGGAATGGGTGCGCACCGATTTAAGCGGATATGACAAAAGGAGATTCGTTGCATGAGCAACATTGTGGGATATCGGCGAGCGGTTCCTGGAACACAGCCGAACCATCTTCACCCATCTTATGTTTCTTCGATCAAGCGCGCTCCATCAACGCCGCTGGTGTATATGCCGCACACGCTTACGGAGATAACCGGGCCAACGTTCGGAAAAGAAACGATTGATGTGAAGGCCTGCGATTTGACGCGGCAGCATGCCGGCGAGCCTCTTGGCGAACGCATTATCGTAAGCGGACGAGTGATCGATGAAGATGGGCGAGCAATTTCACATACGCTCGTCGAACTCTGGCAAGCGAACTCGGCGGGACGATACCTGCACAAGGTGGATCAGCACAACGCGCCGCTTGATCCGAATTTCACGGGTTGTGGCCACGCGCTGACGGACGGTGAAGGACGCTACCGCTTCGTCACCATCCGGCCGGGCGCCTACCCCTGGGGCAACCATCCCAATGCGTGGCGGCCAGCGCATATTCATTTTTCGCTTTTCGGGCCGGCTTTTGCGACGCGGTTGGTCACGCAAATGTTTTTTCCGGGGGACGCCCTGCTTCCCTACGATCCGATTTTTAATTGCACCGCGGATGAGCAAGCGCGCAACAGGCTGATTTCCATTTTTGATTGGGAAAGTACCATTCCGAATCAGGCGCTGGGCTATCGCTTCGACATTATCTTGAACGGCCGTGAAGCCACGCCGATGGAGCGTTGATATGAGCGTGCCGGCAACTACATCACAAACGGTAGGACCGTTCTTCACGATTGGTCTTGACTGGTTGAACAAAGTTGATCTCGTGGTGAATGGAGTTGTGGGCGAGCGAGTCACCATTGCGGGCCGGGTGGTGGATGGAGACGGAAAAGCAGTTCCCGATGCGCTGATCGAAATATGGCAAGCAAACAGTTATGGCAAGTACGCGCATCCGGAAGACACTCAGAGCAAGACGCTCGAGCCGGAGTTTAAGGGTTATGGCCGAATTGGAGTGGATGAGAGCGGACGATTCAGGTTTACGACCGTGAAACCGGGTGCAGTTCCGGGATTGAATGGAAGAATGCAAGCTCCACACATTGCTGTATCAGTTTTCGCGCGAGGATTGATGCGGCGGCTGGTGACGCGGATCTATTTTCCAGAAGAAGCGGCGAATGCGGAAGATTATGTTTTGAATCTGGTAGAGCTGCCGCGACGTGGAACATTGATTGCGAGAAAGACGACAGTTTCTGGGGCGCTTGAGTGGAATGTAGTTCTTCAGGGTGCAGGGGAAACAGTTTTTTTTGATTGCTGAATGCTAATGCAGAGGCCGCCCGCATGCGGCGGTTGGACCCCATAAGATTTCCCGGACGCGCGTTGAAATTCGCGATAGCTGCCAATTAGAACGGGTACATCCGCTTGCCCATTTGGATGGTTACCCATTTCACTTCAGTCATTTCTTCGATGGACCAGCGACCGCCCTCGCGGCCCATGCCGGAATCTTTGACGCCGCCGAAGGGGACGGTGGCTTCGTCGTGCACCGTGGGTCCATTCAAGTGGACCATGCCAGCTTCGAGTTCGAGCGCGAATTTCATGGCGAGCTGCATATTGTTTGTAAGCACAGCGGAAGAAAGGCCGTAGGAAGAGCTGTTCGCTAGAGTTAGTGCGTGGTCCGAGTCGTTCGCTTTGCTGACGGCCGCGACAGGGCCGAACAGTTCGTCACGGAACGCGGCCATCTCCGGCGTGACATCGGCGACGACCGTGGGGTGATAGAAATTCCCTTCGTATTTTCCACCGCAGAGCAGGCGGGCGCCGCCAGCAACCGCGTCCTTCACCTTTTTGTCAATCATGGGGCACTGCGATGAGCGGATGAGCGGTCCGATCACGGTGTGTGGATCGCGCGGGTCGCCTACTTGGAGCTTTTGCGCCTTCGCAGCGAAACGTTTGAGGAACTCTTCGTAAACGGGAGCTTCGACGATGATGCGCGAGCCAGCCATACAAATTTGTCCCTGATGAATAAACAATCCGAAACACGCAGTGTCCACAGCGTAGTCGAGATCGGCGTCCTTCAATACAATCAGCGGGCTCTTGCCGCCCATTTCGAGTACGACGCGCTTGCCGCGCTTGGCGCACTCGGTGGCGATGAGTCTCCCCACTCTTGTTGACCCTGTGAAGGAGATGAGCTTCACTCTCGGATCATCGTAAAGAACTTGCGCCATTGTGGGGCCATCGCCGGGCACAACGTTTAAAACGCCGGCGGGCAGTCCGGCGCGTTCGAAAACTTCTGCAAGCTTCAAGCCGATCAACGAAGTTTCTTCGGACGGTTTGAGCACAAAAGTATTTCCGGCGGCGAGCGCAAAAGCCACCTTTTTCAGCGATAGGACGATGGGGAAATTGAAAGGTGAAATGCCCGCCACTACGCCGAGTGGACGGCGAATCGCGAGCGAAATGAGACCGGGAACGTCGGAGGCCATCACATCGCCATGAATGCGCCGCGCCTCTCCCGCGATGGAGCGCACCATGTTGGCGGCAAAGGGAACTTCAAAGTGGGCTTTGCCAAATGTCGAGCCAGCTTCGTCGATCAGTAGCTCGACAAGCTCTGGCGTGGCTTTCTCCAATTCGTCGGCAGCGCGATGGAGAATTCGCTCGCGTTCGGCGGGAGGTGCGGCGGCCCAAGAGGCTTTTGCGGCCTCCGCGGCGTCAATCGCAGCGCGCATGTGCTCGGCCTTGGCCATGAAAATCCGGGCAAAGGGCCGCTGGGTCGCGGGATTGACGACATCGGAAAGAGCGGAAGGTGGGACATCTATTGTTTTGCCGGCGATGTAGGGAGTGGAGAACATGGTTTCCTCACGTGATGCAGGTTGCGGAATGAAATTCCAGATTACGTTTACAAATTGTGCAAAACGATTCGAACGCTAATCGCACACGCGCGCGCGCCCGTTGTGGATTTTTCGCCACTAAGATGGGGATGTCAAGCGCCCGCGCGGGTTGCTCCGCCCCACACCTTACGGGCAGTGTCCACGACGAGCTTCAGCTTGGCCCATTGTCGATCCTCGGTGAGCAGGTTTCCTTCGGCGGTCGAAGCAAAACCGCATTGCGGGCTCAACGCTAGATTTTCCATGGGAACGTACTTCGCTGCTTCTTCGATCCTCTTTGCCAGCACGTTGCCGTCTTCCATCGTTGGAAGCTTCGAGCTGACGAGACCGAGCACGACGGCTTTGCCTTTGGGAATGAAGCGCAGGGGCGCGAATGTGCCGGAGCGCTCGTCGTCGTACTCAAGGAGGAAGCGGTCTACGTCGAGCGTACCAAACATTTTATCAGCGATGGCATCGTAGCCGCCTTCGGCGTACCAGTGGCTGCGATTGTTGCCGCGGCAAAGATGGATCGCGAGTGTGATTCCCGGGCGGCGTGCCGCTTTGAAACAAGCGTTGTCGGCCTTGATGGCCTCGTTCAAGGCGGTCTCAGGATCGGTCTTCAATTCAGTGCGAATCCAATCCCGCCACTTGGGATCCATGTAATAGCTGTAGCGCGGCGCATCAATCTGGATGTAGTTCACGCCATCGGCGGACAATTTGGCGAGGTCGCTCTTCATGATTTCGACGATTTCCCACAATAGGGCAGAGCGATCCTTGTAGATTTTGTCGGTGACGCCGACTTTGTAAGAAATGGCGGGAAATTGCGTAGCGCTTGGGAGCGTCATCTTGATAGGGGCCGTGCTGTGGGTTTTCAAGAATGGCAATTCGTGTCCTGTAAGCGGGCGCGCCAGGCGGAGTTTCTTGGCAACGATGCCGGTCACGCTGCTGACTGGCGCGGCTTTCATGTCTCCGGCCTTCCAGTTCCTGGCCACCGCGTCGCCCATGTCAAAACCTTCCACAGCGTCGGTGAAATCGCTCATGAAATTCTTGCGGCGCAATTCGCCGTCGGTGGCGAATTCGAAGCCAAGTTCTTTTTGCTTGGCCAGTATCCGCTGAATGTGGCGGTCTTCCAGAGCGTGCAAAAACTTCGGATCAGTTGCGGGATTGTTTCTGGCTTCGAGCAATTCCGCGGGCCGAAGAAAACTTCCCACGTGGTCAGCCCGGTATTGTGCTGGCATTTCCATCTCCTCTTATGAAAACGGATCGTAAAACAAGCCGCGCTTGGCGACCAGCAGCTCCGCAGCGCGTCTTCCAAGCGCCATGGAAATGCGGACAGCAAAATCTTCAACCAAAGGTAACTTTTGTGCAAGCTCTTGGCCCCAGAATTTTTTGCCGGACGCGCAACCCAACGGCTTAAGCACGATGTGTTCCTCGAAGCTGAATTGGCAGTTTTTCCGATTCTCCAAGAACCTGATATCCTCCAAGCTCTTTGTTGTTCGATGCAAATGCAAAGCTGCGGGTCCAACCGCGCCACGGACAAACTGAATATGACCTGGGAACGAGGCTTTTATGGCTGGAAGCTGGTTTTCTTTCTTTGGTTTCTGGATTTCCTGAACATGGGATTCCCGCTTTACGGCGGAGCCGTAATCAACACCTACATGTTGAAGGAAATCCCGATGAGCCGCAGCGTGTTTGGGCTGGGATTTACCTTACTCAATCTTTTTGTGGGGATTCCTTCGATCCTGGTTGCGGCTTCGATTGTTCGCTGGGGGATTCGAAAGACCTTCGGGATCGGTTCGGCGCTGATTCTTATTGGTTCCCTGTGGTTATCGCTAATCGCTGCGCGGCCTTGGCACTATTGGGTGGGATTCGGAGTGCTGATAGCGACAGGCATCAGTTTTGGCACAATTGTTCCCGCTGCCACGGCGATCACGCGGTGGTTCAGCCGTTATCGTGGAAGGACGATGGCGGTCACGTTGTCCGCATCCGGATTTGCCGGCTTTTTTGTTTCGCCGCTCATCAACCGGATTCTTACAGCCAACGGGGGAAACTGGCGGCAAGCGTGGGCCGTGGTCGCGGGGATTTCGGTTCTTTCGGCGATTGTGGCCTTTGTGTTCGTCAGAGAACGCCCCGAAGATTTGGGCCAGTCCGTGGACGGTGGGCCGGAGGCCACACACGTCACACGCTCATCGTCGAGGCGCGCGCTAGTGACGACATTCCCCTGGGAACCTCGGCAGGCTTACAGAACTCTGCCCTACTGGATGATTCTAATCGGAGGGATTGCATGCCAGTTTCCGTTTTTCTTTTTCACCGCGCACTGGCTGCTGCATCTGCGAGGCATGGGGCTCCATCCTGCTGATGCCGCCTGGGCGATGGGTTTATTCACGCTGGGCTCGGTCTTTGGACGGTTAATCGGCGGGTGGTTGATGGATCGCATGGCCGCACGCTATGCGTTCATGCTTGGCTTGTGCCTATATTTTCTCGGATCATTTCTGGCGATCCGTGTTGCGCCTGATGCGCTCTGGATCGCGTACAGCGCGGCGATTTCGTATGGCCTGGCTTTCGGCTGGACGTTTATTTGCCTGAACACCGTTACGGGACATTTCTATGGACCGGCAGCGTTTCCGAAGCTGAACGGAATGCAACTCGTGTTGGGGGCGGTTTTTTGTTCGCCGGCAGGATTTCTGGGCGGAAGAATTTTTGATGCCTATCACAGTTACACGTTGGCGTTCGAATTGAACTGCGTGGTCGCAGCCATCGGCATCGTGGCGGTTTTCTTCGCGAGAATGCCGACGCCACCGGAAGCAGGCGTTTTAGTTCCCGAGTGAAGGCTGAAGCGGAGAAGCAAAGGGAAAGTGGCTGGGAGACTAGGATTCGAACCTAGATAGCCAGATTCAGAATCTGGAGTCCTACCGTTGGACGATCTCCCAACTGTTGCGAGGAAAAAAACGAACCGCAGCTCGTTCCCGATGATCGGGACAGCTACGATTCTACCTATCTAATTTAATCGGGTTTTGCACACGCGTCAACCGCAGTCCGGAATGGGTGTGGCGTTCCATCTCGCGGCTGAGCGAGGAGGACGTAGCCTTGCTGCGCCCTGCAAAGGACAATTAATTTGAGATTTGCGCATCGCTCGAATTGCCGTCGATCGGGACCATGCGGCCCTCGCGAATGGCGTATTCGAGATTGCCCCAGCGGATGTGATTGGAGGCGAAACTGGCGAGCCAGACGACAAAGTGGATCGCATCGCGCAGAGGGAGCACCCAAAACTTGCGGCGCAGGACGTCATCGCCCACTCCCCAGACACCTACGATCCAGGCCATCGTGAAACGCAGAATGAAATAGGCAAGCAGGTAGGCCATCGCAATCCCCTTCGCCGGTGCGATGAGAATTGCGAGAAATGTCCAGGGCAGGCCTTGTGTGAAAAGCAGGCCCACGTAAGATAGCGGCCGGCACAATCGCACCGTTCGCGCCCACCGGACTTGATGGTACCAAAAACTGCGAAATGTCTGCGCGGGATACATGGTCCAGACGGCTTCGCGGGAGAGGACGACCTCACCGCCAGCATTGGCGATGCGGTGGCCGAGTTCGTAATCGTCCGCGAGAGCATCGGCGATGGCCGCGAACCCGCCCATTTTTCCCAGCCATTCCTTGGTCGTGGCGATGGAAGCTCCCAAAGCGAAGGAAATGCCTTCGGTCAAGCCGGCCATCAGAACGCCGGCGAAAAAATCACTGGAAGCACCGACGGCTTCGATTTCCGCACCGAGATTTTTCTCAGTAATGCCGCGATAGAAACTCGTGACTGCGCCGATTTTCTTGTCGGCAAGTGGGGCAACGACTTGGCGCAGAAAGTGCGGTCCCACGCGGACGTCGCCATCGGTCAGGACCAGCACATCGTGCTGCGCTTCCTTGGCAAGGCGCGCCAACTTGTTTACTTTGCGGTTTGCGCCGAGATGGTCCGCGCCAATGAGCAGGCGGATGCGCCGGTCTGGAAAGTCCGCGATGATTCGGCTAATCAGCTGCACCGCGGGATCTGCCCCGTCGTTTACAGCAAACAATATCTCGTAGTCCGGGTAGTCCTGACGGCAAAAACTTGCAAAATTTTGATAGGACCCGAAATCGATCCCGAGCACGGGTTTGAGAACGCTTACGGAGGGAGCGTAATTCGGGAGGACGCGCGCGCGCCGGAAAAAGCGCAGCGCTGCTAGAGTTGCCAGCACGTAGTAAACCAGCGGAGCCGCCGCCAGCAGTAGCACGGCATCGCGCCAAATCGCAAAGTGCGAACTCATGCGGATTCGTTGGCCATTGGCGGAAAATTTCTGCGACTAGCGATCAGCCCACAGCAACCAGCGCGACGCCTGCGCAAACCAAAAGGACTCCGGCCCAGCGCGCCGCACTGATCTGCTCACCCAGAATGTACTTTGCGCCCAGGGTGCCGACAACGTAGCTTAGCGCGGAC
The DNA here is from genome assembly GCA_041482215.1 of Candidatus Acidiferrum sp. Taxonomy (GTDB): domain Bacteria; phylum Acidobacteriota; class Terriglobia; order Acidiferrales; family UBA7541; genus Acidiferrum. The sequence continues at coordinate 32,092 of JBGPDI010000040.1, forward strand.
GCGGGAATCACAAAACTGATGGGCTTCCACGAAAGCAATACCAGAAGCGAATAAAAGGATAGCGCCATGAGCGGTACGCCCACCCAAAACCAGCCGTTTTGAACCGCACGGCCCAGGAAAATAAGCAGCGCCCGCGGCCGCAGACGCGCTGGCTCGCCGGTGGCTTTCATTCCGTAGGTTATGGCGATCTCGCCGCCTGTGCTGCCGAGAATCAAGACCGCGAGTGCGACTATGACGCGCATCACGCCGCGACCTCACTGGCCACCGCGGTGGTCCGAGGTTTTGTTTGCCCAACCAGCAAGACACCAGTACAAATCAAGACAACGCCGATCCACCGCCGCGGCGAAACCGATTCGTGCAAGAAAACCACGGCCAAAAACGTAAGCAACGCGTAGCCGAACGCACCCGCGGGCATGACATAACTATAATCCGCCCAACTGAGCACCGTCATGTAACTCACCATGAACCCGGTCAGGAAAAAGATCCCGATCCAGATAGTTCCGTTGGTCACGGTAAGCCGAAACGCTTGCTCGAGCCCCGAAGCCGTCAATTGAACGGCACCAATCTGCGACATTCCGCGCTTCAGCATCAAGTCTCCGGCGTTAGCGCACACCACCATCGCCAAGACCATGATCAGAGTCTTGATTCGCAGTCTTTTCTCGCTCGCCATTTTTCGGGTGTTAGTCGTTTCCGGAAGCGGAAGGCGCTCCAGGCACGGAAACCATGGGTTTGGCAAAATCGTCGCCGCCCTTGCGTGCCCACTTCAATCGCTCCGAGCGCAGCTTCAGGAATTCTGTGGCTTCTGAGTATAGACGCTTGCGTTCGTGGCTGTCCCACAGCGCTTCCTTTACGATGCGCCACGCGACCCTCGGCCGGAAATAGTATTCGTCGTAGAAGCGATTCACGCCGGCCATCATCTCGGCCTTTGACAAGTGCGGGTACTCGATGTGCGGCAACTGGTGTCCGCTGGAATCGGCCAGAGCTTCCACCTTCAGGAAACCTTGCTGCGCCATGGTGTCGTACAGTTCCGTTCCCGGCATGGCGTGAGCGAGTGAAACCTGGATGGTCTCGCAGTCGAGTTCCTTCGCATACTCAATCGTTTTCTGAATCGACTCTTTCGTTTCGCCGGGCAAGCCGATAATGAAGTCGCCGTGGACTTTGATTCCGACTTTGCGGCAGTTCTTCATGAAGGCGCGGCCCATTTCAACGGTTGCGCCCTTCTTGATGTTTTTCAGGATTTGCGCGTCGCCGGATTCGAAGCCCACGATGAAGAGGCGCGCTCCGCCATCGGCCATTGCCTTGATCGTGTCGTAATCGCTGTGCACGCGCGCGGTGGACGACCACTGGAATTTGAGCGGCTTGAACTTCGCCGCGAGATCAATCACGCGATCTTTGCGGATGTTGAAAGTGTCGTCGTCGAAGAAAATCTCTTTCATCTGCGGAAAGTATTCGATCGCCTGCTTCACTTCGCGCGCGACGTTTTCCGTCGAACGCGTGCGCCAGGCATGTCCCGAAATCGTTTGCGGCCACATGCAGAAGGTGCAAAGCGCCGGGCATCCGCGCGTCGTGTAGAAAGAAACATAAGGATGCAAGAGGAACGGTACGTTGTAGCGTTCGATTTGCAGGTCACGCTTGTAGATGTCGGTCGCGAACGGCAGCGCATCCAGCTCTTCGGTGTGCAACTGCGCGCGCTCCAGGTTATGAACAACCTTGCCGTCTTTGCGGTAGCTAACGCCTTGAATTTCGCTCAGCGGCTTCCCATGCGCGTAATCCACCACGGAGTGATCGAATTCTCCACGCGTCACAAAATCAATGTCTTCGCTGGCCGCCAGGGTCTCATTGGGCTTGATATGCCCAGTGGGCCCGACGAAAGCGATTTTCATGCCGGGGTTGGCTTCCTTGATTTTACGGATGAGCTTTACGTCACTAGCCAGACCAACAGTGGAAGTAAAAAGGACGAGAAATTCGTAGTCTTTGCAGATATCAATCGTCTGCCGCCAATCCACTTTGTGCGGCGAGGCGTCCAGCAGTCTGCTGCCGGGGATCATTCCCGCGGGATACGTCAGCCAAACCGGGTACCAATAGGATTCGATCTCGCGCGTCGCGGGCCACCGCGAACTTGCACCACCGTCGAAGTTTTCAAAACTCGGCGGATTCAAAAGCAAAGTCTTCATTACATCCGGCATTCTTCACCCTCAGATTCGCGTTCCAAGCTGGGCCGTGCCAAAACTCAGGCTCATGCCAATACCGTGCAATAGGGGAATGCCGCGCGTACACGCGGGATAAATGCCCCCCATCTATAGATACCAGTTTACCCGACTTCGTTGCATGGCCTCAAACCTTTCTGCCAATGGGTGTTAACTGACAGCGAACGGCAATCTGCTGCATTGAATGGGTTGGTGGGACCACTGATGGGAATTAGTTGAAAGCACTGAGGACTTCGTCGGTGGAGGCGGAGAGAAGGTCCCAAATACGTGGCAGCCAATCGAGATGCTCGGGCTTCATGAGGACGGAACGCAGACAGGTGAGCGTCTTGCTATCGCGCTTCATCGCCCCCAGGCTTGCATCCCAGAAACGGATCGGCAATTCCGCTACAGCCAGATGGAGATCTCGTCTTGCGGCGGCTTCGAAGATCTTACGGCTCAAGCCGGAAGATTGCCTGGCGCTAGCAGCGCTGGGAACGAAGACTACAATGTCCAATTCCGGTTCGAAGGCGGTGACGAACCGCGGATCCGCGCGAAGTTTTTCAAATAAGGCAAGAGCGGCGTTTCTTCCCTTCTCGAGTCCTCGCGCGAATTCGCTCCCATTTTTCAGCGGCAGCAATCTTTGCGTGGCCCATAGGGCTGCTGCGGCGGCGCCAGGACGAGAACACTCCAGGCTGATCTCGCCCAAGTGCAGTTCAGCGGAACTGAAGTAGGTATAGGGAGAATCGTGCTTGTACAGACGGCCCACTTCGGGATCTCGGAAGAGCACGCAGCCGCAGCCGTAAGGTTGCAATCCGTGTTTGTGCGGATCGATCACGATGGAATCGGCTTCGACAATCTTCGCAAATGCTTGCGCGGCATTTTTCTCGAGATTCTTCGCGAGCTTGAAATATCCGCCGTAGGCGGCATCAGCGTGAATCCGGAATCCGTGCTTGGCGCGCAATTCGAGAATTTGCGGCAACGGGTCCACCGAACCGGTTGCGGTCGTGCCCATCGTGGCAACAACCGTGCCGACGTCGTCGCGCTCCAAACGTTTCGCGAGCCCATTCGCGTCCATGCGGCCTAGCGAATCACACGGCACCGTTTCGAACGGCAATTGCAAAATACCGCTGATGCGGCTGTGCGTGTAGTGCGCCTGTTCGCTTGCAAGAATTTTCTTGCCAGGTAGTAATTGCCCTGCCACCCACAATGCTTCGAGATTAGCCATTGTTCCGCCGCCGCACAGGTGGCCAAGAAACTTTTTCCAGCCGTACATGCCGGCGATTTCCGCGACGGCTTCTTTTTCCATCGCGGACGTGGCGCGCCCACCATCCAACGCATGATTGTTCGGATTGATCCACATGGCCAGCGCATAGGCCAGACGCGCGACTGGGTGCGGCGGCTTCAGCATTTGCCCGGCGTACAGCGGATGAAAATACGGATAATTGTCCTGTAGGCGCTCGGCTGTGGCGTTCAGTACTTCCGCGAGCTGCTCGATTCCCGGTGCGTGGCCTTCAAGAGGAGGAAGTCTCTTGAACCCATCGTCGAGGTTTTTGACCGCTTCTACAAGCGCATTCAGACTATTTTGGTCCAGCATCCAGCGTCCTCGGCGGCAGTTCGATCTTGCTTATCCTTTCCTCCCTAACCCCATTTCCTTGTTTCTCACTGCCAGACCTTATCCAATTGTCCTGCGGTCTTTAGCAAATCGAGCTGCGCCTGTTGTTTTTGAAAGCCGGCATCCAGATAGGCCATCCACTTCTCATTTTCTTCCAGGCGGGCCCGCTCGACGTCGCGGAGGTTCAACTTCCCTTCTCCAAACTGTGCTTGCAGCACCGCGACATTTTGCTGCGCGAGTTGCAATTCCAGCCGCGCCACTTCTTTCGCCGCATCTCGCTCGCGAACTCTCCTCGTCTTCTGACGCACGTCCGCCGATAGCTCGGTCCTTTTGTTTATAAGATTGACCTTGGCCGCATCAAGGTTCACTTGCGCCAGCCCGATAGCAGCTTTCGTGTGAGCGCTAAAGATTGGCACATGCATGTCGATCCCTGCGTTGAAATTGTTTCTCTGAAACGTATTGAAAAACTCGGAATAATTATTGAACTTCGCCAGCACGCTGTAAATGCTCACCAATTCAAGTGTTGGGAAGTAACCGCGCTTCTCCCCCTTCAGTCGAAACTCTTTCGCACGAACGTCAGATTCAGCGAACTGCAAACCGGCGTTGCGTGTCATTGCCAGGGCAACAAGGTTGTCTCCCGCCTGCTCGGCCTCCCCCGGCAGTTCTTCCGGCGTAACCCCGATGGCCTGGCCCTCGGCGATTCCGAGTTGATATCGCAGAAAAACTTCCAGTTCATCTTCCCGGCCCTCGAGCTGCAAAATTCGCTGGATAACTTGCGCTTTCGTAAGCTGTGCCTTCGTTACCTCCACTGGCAGTTCGTAGCCTTCCCCTTGCCGTTCCTGCGTTACTTGCAGAATCTTGTCCGCGCTTTCCTGCTCCTTACGTAAGAGTTCCAGGGAATGCCGCACTTTTCCGAGTTCGAGATACGCCATCGCCGTTCGCGTAATAACGCTGTTCCTCGTATCCTCGAGCGCGATCTTCTGCGCCTTAGATTGCTCCTGCATCTCTTTTGCTTGTCCACGCAACGGCTCGTTGAGAATCTGTTCCGTGTAAGTCACGTTGAAGATGGATGGCGCTCGCCCGCCTGGCGTTTCCGGTATCCCATATGTATATCCCAGACCCGAACCCACGTAGAGATTGGGCATGAACTCCGCTTTAGTAATTTGCGCGGCGCGGTCCGCCACGCTGGCCTGAATCTTCGCCACTTGAATTTCTTTGCTGTTTTGCAACGCCAGCTCAATCGCTCGTTTCAGTGTCAGCGTAACCGGAGACGCGGCATTCGACGTTTCCTGCGCGCCCGCAGCGCCGCCACTAACCACCAGCAATGCAGCCATTCCCGCAACACGTCCAAGCATTCGCATCTTCAAGCTCCTTCAAGACATCTCAATTTCGCCAGGATCTTCGCCTGTGGAATCTGCCTAATCTATATCCCTGTTCTCACTCATATCTCAGCGATTCCACGGGTTGCAG
>JBGPDI010000041.1:0-36699 GCA_041482215.1 Candidatus Acidiferrum sp.
AATCTGCCATTTTTCTTCCGGGGTTCGATCTACGCGTGGTTTCCTGCCCATGTTGCCTCCTGTTTGGAGGCCCTGATTCTACCTAGATGAGGTGTCCAGTTTTAGCGGGGTGCACTACAATCGAATATTGGAAGGCATCAGACAAGCATGTTCTCAATCGAAGAACTAGTCACGGTCGTAAAGTCCCCTGCTTTCACTCAGGACCTAGCCCTAGTACGCGTCTCCTTGGCAAGGAACCGACTAGGACAAGGGGAGCTGTTTCGCATTGAAGCGGCGCAGAGACTTCAGTATTTCGTAGAGTGCGTTTTGACAAGCGCACCCAGATGGACAAATGGGCAAAGCTCCGCGATCACTACCATCGCCGGTGAGGTAGCAGAAGCCCTAGCGCTCCGCGCCCAATCCTCGCCAGAAATGACGCGCCGAATGCGCGTCCGTTCTGCGCTGTTATTCGAACTTGCTGGTCTGCCAGCTATTTCGTCAGCCATGTTGCAAGCAGCGGATCTCATTTCCCCTTTACGGGAATTTTTCAATCGTGAGAAATTGTTTGCGGGACTTCAAGCCGACAATTCCCAAAAACCACCGGAACTTAACGGAGAAGTTCCAACACACATAGCCGAATCGGCGTTGGCATCTGACGTTTTCTCAGTCGGTCAGTTTGTGCAAGGATTCTCCGATACTTCAACAACGCGTGCTGCCGATTTTTTCTTCAACCTGGCTTCGGAACTTCGCTTGGACCTCACCGCGACTGAGCTTCAAGCCTTCAGTGCCATCGTCAAGCGAAGGGCGAATGCGGCAACGCGTGTGAATGTTGATAGAAATCTATTTGAGTCACTCCGCAAGATCAGCTTTCCGACTGAGCTCTGGTCTTCGCAGTCAGCTGCGATTCACGGCGGCCTCATAGATTCGAAGTACGACAGTTGGGGTCTAGCGGCCCCAACTGGCACTGGAAAGTCCTTCGTAGCGCGCCTGCTGATCGTTGACGCCCTTTCAAAGAGTAGCGGCAAGAAAGTATTGTATATCGTACCGAGCAGGGCTCTTGTCTACGAGGTGTCGAGCCGACTTTCCGAAGCTCTTGCGCCTCTAGGAATTGAAGTCATGGCTGTCACGCCCCAGCTCGTAGAACTGCAGAAGGACGAAAATAAGAAGGCTGAAGACTCGTCAGTTTTAGTACTGACCCCAGAAAAAGCAGACATGCTCCTCAGGCTGGGTTCGGACTTTTTCGCCAACCTGTGTCTAGTTGTTGTCGATGAAGCTCATCACATTGAATCCAGTAGTCGGGGAATTCTTCTTGAGATGTACCTATGGCGTCTTAAGCAGGTGGTCCCCCGTAAATCTGTAAGATTCGTGTTCCTTTCTGCCGTGACTCCTAACATAGGAGAAATTGCAGCCTGGATGGGCAATAGCCCTGGCGCACTTGTCGTCGAACAACGGCCAACTCGAATGCGAGCAGGCGTATTTAGAATTAAGGGCAAAGGAAGAGGCAGGAGCGGCTGGATTGACTATGCAGATGGAACGTCAATACCGGTTTTTACAAATGACCTGAAGTCGGGCGACAAGAATCAGCTAGTTCAGCTGGCCAGTGAACTAGGCAGATCTGGCCCGGTGCTTGTCGTGGCCAAAGGGAAAAGAGAGTGTGAAAAACTCGCAAAGTTGTTGCTAGATTTCCGCAGTTCGCCTGATCAACCACCAAAGCAATTCTCGGAAAATAAAACGCCAGAAGAGATCGAGCGCCTAGACTCAAGACTTGAAAGAGAATTGTATCCAGAAGTACCAATGCGAGGATTGTTGCAGGGAAGAATCGCATATCACCACGCTGGCCTTCCTCCGCGAGTGCGCGTCGCACTTGAAGACGCGATCCGGCGTGGTTTCATTGATTTCGTATTTGCGACCACAACCCTCGCGGAGGGCGTAAACTTTCCCTTCTCGACTGTTATTGTGCAGTCCCTCGCATTGCGAGAACCCCCAGAAAAAGGCAGACCCGTTCGATACCACCCAATAACACCACGAGTCTTTTGGAATATTGCAGGGCGCGCGGGACGCCCTGGGTACGATAAGGAAGGTCAAGTCATCCTGTTTGAGCCAAGTTTAGGGCTTGAAAAAATTCGGTACGTGATCGGTGACTACTTAAACCCAAATCTGAGCGCTACGGAACCAGTCCGTAGTGCTTATCTGGAAGCTATAGATGAGATAGCTAAGGGTATCGAAAGCGGTGATCTTGCCTCCGCCGACCTTGGAGACCGAATTCTTCCCCTCAACGCTTCAAAAAGAGTTCAGGGAGCGATCAACCTGCTAAGGGTAAGCCTAATTCACGCAAGGGCTTCGGGATTGGATGCATCTCCCGAAGAAATCCTTGAAGGCTCCTTTGCTGCAAGATTTTTCGACACTCGTCTCAAAGGAGTCGCACAGAGAGTATTTTCACAACAGCAAAAAGTTGTGACGGAGTTTCTTGACGATCCAGCTAGTCCTTCCAAGGAAATCGCAGCTGAGCTTGGTCTATCGATTGAGACCCTTTCTGAGCTGAAAGACTGGGTTACTGGGCTTCAAGATTGGCAAATCAAAAACGTCCAGCGGCTATTCCATGGTGGAGAGCTTAATGCAAATCAGATCAGATACTTCCTAGCGCCCGTAGCAGCGCGTATGGCTGAACTGGAAGGACCCCGACTGGGCGGATTCCTTAGCGACGTAATAGTCTTCTGGATCTCCGGAGCGCCCTTCTTCAGCATCCGATCAGGACTGGAGTCCAGTACCAGATATGGCAGGGTTGAGGACCTTGTCTCCGTTGTTTATTCGCGGATTCAGTATCTATTACCCTGGGGACTTTATGCAGCCGACTGCCTATTAGAGGTGGAAGCAGAAAAGCGGAAGATTCAGTACGACAATCAGCTGATGGGTATGGCAAATCTCGCCGACGCGGGCGTCTCGAGTTTTGATGCACTTCGATTGGTCCATCTAGACTTTGAGAGAACGGACGCTACTCGCCTCGCTCGCGAGTATCGCCGACGAGGCGGAATTGGAACCGGATATGAGATCGTTGGATGGCTTGCGACTACCTCGCGCGTCGATATTGAAAAGATCGTGAAAGGACAAGACAAGAGGCGCCTCGACTATGATCTCGGTCGAACGATATCGAAGCTAAGTTCGATTGGCAGGTAATAGTCAAAGAGCAGTTGGGGACTTGTCAGAAAGCCCGAAAGTGGATCAGTTTGAAATCTGTAGCGTATTTGGCGGGTGGCCAACGGAATTCCTCCGGCTGGGAGCCCCCGTGGGGGGGTTGAGGGTGGGTTTTGACTCGTTCTCCGCTTTCCAGCCCCGGATCCGCATCCCTGAAGATAAATTTCAACCTTGTAACTCATAAATATTTCAACGTCTTACAAGTCCGTTCGAATGATGTCGAATAAATAAATTGACATGCCTGCTACGATTCTGGTATTCTTTCCCTTGAACGTCAACCTCCAACTCGCCCCGTTTCCCCTCGCTTCTCGCCCGTTTGTGTCACCATTCTCGGTCTCCCCTAACTCCTTTCCCCACAATTCTTTATCCGACCCCCACCCCCTAACCCCTGCCCTGTCAGTTCTTTACAAAAATGTGGGGAGGGGGCCCCGACGTTCGGACGTTCCGACCTTACAGACGTTTAGACATTCAATCTTCCAATGAAAGGAATACCCATGTCCCCCAAACCCAGCACCACAATCGATAACCATTGCCAGCACATCAGTCCGAAAGGTCAGCGCTGCCACATGCTGATCGACGAAAATCATCGTCCCGCGAACGGGGCCAAGCGCTCGATGCACTGCGCCTACCACGCCAATCGTCTCAGCGCTTCTGTTCCGCCCGTTGAACCCGAGGTCCTCGCCGCCGACCTTCTCGGCGACATAGGCGACTTCTCCACCGCCGGTTCCGTGAATCTCTTCCTCGGCAATCTCGTCAAACAGCTCGCCCGCAAACGCATCGCCCGCCGCGACGCTATCGCTTTGGCCTATCTCTCTCAGCTCCTTCTGAACAGCATCCGTGCGCTCGATCGGCAGTTTGAGTCCGAGAAAGAAGCCGAAGACATCCGCTTCGCCAGCAAGTTCCTCTTGCAAGGTCTCGGCAGTCCTCGCAACTCCTCATCAACCGACCAGCCATCCTCCGCCACCGCCTCAGCGCAGACCACTGAAAATGTTCCACGTGCATCATGAGGCGCCGCCGATTGACCGCGTCGGCGCGCCGGGATAGCATGCGCCGATTCCCCAATGAGCAATCCCGACACTCCCGCTGCCCTTCCTCGGCTTCGCTCTCGCCGCCGCATGCTCTTCGCCGCGTGCGCCGGAATCCTATTTCTTCTAGTAGTGATTTTCTTCGGCGTGGGCCGGTGGCTTGTTGTGGAGGACCCGCTCGTCAAATCCCAGGCCATCGTAATTCTCAGTGGAGCGATGCCAGTGCGTGCCATCGAAGCCGCAAAAATTTATCACCAGGGATACGCGTCCGAAATTTGGCTCACACATTCCGCGGAGCCTGGCGAAAGTTTGGAAGAAATGAACATTCCTTTTTCCGGCGAGGACCATTACAACCGGCTCGTCTTGATTCACGAGGGCGTGCCCCCGGAGGCGATTCACATCCTCGAGCCTCCCATCGTAAATACCGCCGACGAGATCAGAGTCACCGCTGCAGCTCTCTCACGTGGGAACGCACTCGGCATCAACGAGACCGTGATTTTCGTTACCACCAAAGCTCACACCCGCCGTGTTCATCTGCTTTGGAGCAGATTGGCTCCCAGCCAAGGTCAAGCCATTGTGCGTGCCGCCACTGGCGACCCCTTCGATGCCCGGCACTGGTGGCGCACCACCAGCGACGCTCTCGATGTTTTGCGCGAAGTTCTTGGTTTGTTGAACGCCTGGGCCGGCCTGCCATTGCATCCGGCGAAGTGATTCTGGAGTGCGCGGGCTTGCCCGCCCTGAGCGTAGCCGAAGGGTTCCCGCTTTGGCCGCCGAAGCTTGCTTCGGCAAAAGAAAAACGGCAGTTGACTGTCGCACTGCAAAGAAGAACTTTCAGAAAAAGAAAAATCGTTTACGTCGCGGCGGCGGCAATTCCTCTGCGGCTTCCGGAACATGCGGCAACTCTCGGCCTTCAAACGCCGCGAGTGGATTGTCCTGGAACAGCGCCCGCGCCTTTTCTTGCCCAAACTGATCCACAACCACGTCGTACGCAGGTTGCAAACGCAGCGGCCGTCTCCGCGTATTGTGCGCGTCGCTGGCCACAAAATGAATCAAGCCCTCTCGGATCCACCGCAGCGCGTCCTGCTGCGCGCCGGCGCCAAATACTCCCGTCAGCGATCCTCCGGTCACCTGCGCGAAGCAGCCCTGGCGCACCCATTTCTTCAGGCGCTCCGGCCGCGTACGCAAAATACCATTCCGCTCGGGATGCGTGATCACCGGCTGTATGCCGGCAAGATGAATTTCGTGCAACGTCTGGTCCATGGAAGGAGGAATTGAGAACTCATTGAATTCCAGAAGCAAATAGTCGCGCTGATTGATGCAATACTGCCGGGGATCCTTGTGCAAGGCCGCGAGATTTTCCGGATTCAGATGAAAATCGCAGCCGGTGGCAAGTTTCAGCCGGTCGCCCACTTGGTTTTGTAATTCGTCGCGCAACTGGCGTACTTGCGAAAAATCAAAATGGTAGTGGCTGCTGGAATGCGGCGTCGCCACCACATGCGTTATGCCGTCGGCAATCGCCGATTCCGCCATCGCCACGGATTCTTCCATGGTGGCGGCGCCATCGTCGATGCCCGGCAAAATGTGACAGTGCAAATCAACCATGCGGATGGGCCATCCCTAGTGCCGCCACGCGCTGAGCGCCTGCCACGCGCCGAGCGTAAAAAGTATGCCTGCAAAAACCTGGCGCATCAGTCGCGGCTGAATCCATTTCGCAATTTTTCCTCCGGCGATGCCTCCCAAAAAAACGCCGGGGATCAGCAGCAATCCTGTTTTCCAGGAAACGAATCCTTCTTTCGAATACGCCATCAACGCCAGAATTCCCGTCGGGGGAATCAGCGCGATCAACGAAGTTCCTTGCGCGCGGTGCTGGCTGAACGCAAAGAGCAGCCCCAGCAGCGGCACCAGAATTACGCCGCCCCCAATTCCAAACATTCCGGAAGCAACTCCGCATACACACGCGATCGCAAATATTCCCACGCCGCGTCCGGCTCCGCGTGCGGTTTCTGCGGCTTCAGACACTGGCCTTCTCCTGGTTGCTGTGGGCAGCGTTCGAATCGTGCCGCGCTTTTCTCCAGAGCAGGAATGCCGACAGCATCAGGAAACATCCAAACGCTCCTTGTAAGTGTCGTGAAGACAAAGGCAGCGCGATGAAACTTCCTGCATATGCGCCGAATAACATTCCCGCGGCGCACAGAATTCCTGCATTCAAATCCACCTGACCCTGCTTCCAGTATTCGCGCAGGGCGCCAAGTCCGATGGGCGGCAACAAAATGAAAAGCGAGGTACCCTGCGCCAAGTGCTGGTCCATGCGCAAAAAATAAACCAGCGCCGGCACGAGAACGACGCCACCACCGATGCCCAGGAGGCCCACCAGCACGCCAACACCAAGTCCCAGCAACAGAATGATGATAGTCATTTTGAACAGACCCTACTGAGCGCGTCGTCCCGATGATTCGAATCGAACGGTACTATCTTCCACCCTCCGGCCCTCCGCGGCAACCTCCGTTGAATAAGCCGTAACACTAGGAAATGCGCGGCTTTTTTTGTTTGCGTGGAACCTGCTATATTTACTTGTCTTTATCACGTGGGTCGCTTACTCGCAGACCAAAGTGCGATCACGCGCAACGTGGAATCCCTGATAACGTAAACCCCTTGGCCCCGACGGGATCGAGGTCAGACAGAACGAGGAGTGCGACGGAACACATGCCCATTGACCGTAAACCAGAGTTTTTCAAAGGCGCGCAGCTGAAGGTGGGAATTATCGGTTGCGGTTACGTTGGCCTGCCGCTGGCATTGCGTTTTGCCGAAGCGGGGCACAAAGTGACGGGATTTGATGTTGATCCCAACAAGGTGTCGATGCTCAATGCCGGCAAATCGTACATCGAGCACATTCCTCAGAATAAAATTCAGCAGTTCGTGAACAGCAAACATTTCAACGCGACGAATGATTTCTCGAAGTTGAAGGAAGCGGACGCCATCATCATCTGCGTTCCCACACCGCTCGACGAGCGACGTGAACCGGATTTGAGTTACGTGGAGCAAACTGCGATTTCCATTTACCCGCATCTACAAAGGGGACAGCTGGTGGTCCTCGAATCGACAACTTATCCGGGCACAACGGAAGAGCTGGTGCTGCCAATTCTAGAGAAAAGCGGTTTGAGCTGCCCCATCGCGGCGGGGCCGGAAAATGAAAATGTCGGTGGCGATTTTTATTTGGCATTTTCGCCAGAACGTGAAGATCCGGGAAATAAACAGTATGGGCTGGCGCAAATTCCCAAGGTCGTTGGCGGATTGAATCCGCCGAGCTGTCGCGCGGCAGTCGCGCTGTATACGCAGGTGGTTGCTCGCGTCGTGCCAGTGAGTTCGACGCGCGCAGCGGAAATGGCCAAGCTGCTCGAGAATATTTTCCGCTGCGTGAACATTGCGCTGGTGAACGAACTGAAACAACTGAGCCTGCGCATGAACATTGATATTTGGGAAGTGATCGACGCTGCAGCAACCAAGCCGTTCGGGTTCATGCCGTTTTATCCGGGCCCGGGCTTGGGTGGCCACTGCATCCCAGTGGATCCTTACTATCTTTCTTGGAAGGCGCGCGAATATGATTTCTCGACGCGTTTTATCGAGCTGGCGGGCGAAGTCAACACGGCGATGCCCTATCACGTGGTGGACGCCGTGGCGAACTCACTGAATGATCATAAGAAGAGCATGAAGGGTTCCAAGATTCTAGTGCTCGGCGTGGCCTACAAAAAAGATGTGGATGATTTGCGCGAATCGCCAACGCTGAAAATCATGCAACTGTTGCAGCAACGCGGCGCGGTGCTCGATTACAACGATCCTTATTTTCCGAAGCTCCACAAGATGCGGCATTACAATTACGAAAACATGAAGTCAGTGCCGCTGAATCCACAAACACTCGCAAGCTACGATGCGGTGATTATAGCCACCGACCATTCGAGCTACGACTACGTGGGGATCGTGGATGCCGCGAAACTCATCATTGATACGCGCAACGCCACGCGACGCGTGATGCGTCACCGCGAAAAAATCGTGCTTTGCTAGGCTGCAATGACCTCGACTGCCGAAGACATTCGCCGCCAGCTCGAGGAAAGCGCTCGCGCTAAACAAAGTTTTTCGAATGAGCTGATCGGCCGAATCGCGCAATTTGCTGAGAAATCCGCGGCGGCTTTGCGCGGCGGCGGCAAAATTGTTTTTTTCGGAAATGGCGGAAGCGCCGCGGATGCGCTGCATCTCTCCGCCGAATTGGTCGTACGGCTTCGGACGGAGCGGCAAGGCCTGGCGTCGCTGGCGCTGACTACAAATCCTTCCGTGCTCACGGCGGCGGGCAACGATTACGGATTCGAACGGATCTTTTCCCGCCAAATTGAATCGCTCGTTTCGAATGGGGATGTTCTTGTGGCGCTCTCCACGAGCGGCACTAGCCCAAATATCATTCGCGGAGTGGACGCTGGGCGCGCACGCGGCGCGTACCTAGTTGCGTTCACAGGTGAAACCGGCGGCGCACTCGCCGGGAAAGTCGATCTTTTATTGAATGTTCCCTCGCAAGACGCACAGCGCATCCAGGAGTGTCACATCACAATCGGCCACATCGCTTGCAGCCTGATTGAGCGCCTTGCTTGTGGGTGAGTGGCAAAGCGGCGTGCCCGACTGCAGTGGGTGGGCCCTACTTGGATTTCAGGAGTTCGACGCGGGCGGTGGCGAAGGGAAGGACGGCTTCGAGCAAGACTGGAGTTCGCGCCGGATTATTCGCTAAATATAGGGTGAATGAGGCGTCTTTCATTTCAACGCCGCCATCCAGGACGCGGATTGAGATTTTTGAAGTGGTGTAGCTTCCGGCGGGCACGGTCACTTTTTCGGAGGCGGCGGCTAACTTAGCGCGGACATCGTAAAGTTTGTGGCCATCGTACGCGAGGCTGTGGACTTCTGTTGTTTTCGTCCAATCCACGTTGCGGAAGTACTGCATCAAACCGAGGGGATCGCGAGTTCCAGGAAGCACGCGCGCTTCGGCAGCATACGGAGAAGCGGGCTCTTTGCCGGTCGCGGTCATGCGCTGGATGGATTCGACTTTCTGGCCGCGCTCGCTGAGGCGCATTTCGTATTGCAAACTCGCCAGCGTGCTGGCATCGCTGTAGGAATCGAACTGATCGTCTAGTTCGAAGACCATGCGCAGCGGATTTAGCGTGTGCGCAAACGCGCGCAGGTGCCAAGTATTCTTTCCCTGAAAATTGCCGCGACCGGCGACTTGCAGCTTGAGGGTCGCGACGTCTTTGAGCGTGGAAACGTTGGCGGTGAATTCGAGCACTTCTCCATCTCTAAGCGGGAGACCGGGATCCACGGGAGGCGGGGCCTTTTTCGTTTCGGCTGGCGCAGGAGAATTCGCGGCCGAGGGAGCTGTGGTTTTTTCAGCTGGGGGCGCTTCGTGGAAACCGGGAGGCTCGGGCGCGGTGACCTCGGGAACTGGCTGCGCGCTACGTGCGTGCAGCCAGTAGAACGCGCCCGCGGCGCAACCCAAAACAACTACCGCTGCTACGCCCGCTGTGGCTTTGAGGCTCATGCTCTTTGTGTGACGCTCCCTGGAAACTGGCGCTTGCCCGCTGCGCTTCCGTCGTACAATATCTTTCTGTACGCGGAAATCACCCGGCTCACTTCGCCGGCTCGCCGCGAACTAAAAGGGTATCAAAACGCGGGCTGGGCGTCTTTGCAGGCCCGCACCAGATGTTGCGGTGGGCACCTGCGGTTTACAGACCCAACCAATGGCCGCACAGCGGCCGCAAATGCTAGGAGGATTTCCTGAATGCGGTACCTTGTTACGGGCGGTGCCGGTTTTATTGGCTCCAACACAGTGGACGAACTCGTCCGCCGGGGCCACAGCGTGGTGGTATTGGATGACTGCTCTTCCGGGAAGGAAGATAACCTCGCGGAGATTCGAAACAAGATTACTTTCATCAAAGGCAGTATTACGGACATCGAGATGGTTCGAAAGGCCATGCACGAAGCGGAATTCGTGCTGCACCTTGCGGCGCGCACTTCCGTCCCGCGCTCGGTGAAAGACCCCATCGAAACGAACAAGATCAACATTGATGGCACGCTTAACGTGCTGGTCGCGGCGAAGGAATTGAAGGTCAAGCGCGTGGTGTTTGCGGCTTCGTCTTCGGCTTATGGGGAGACGCCGACTTTGCCGAAAGTCGAGACCATGCAGCCACAACCGATTTCGCCTTACGGAGTCACCAAATATGTGGGTGAGCTTTACGGGCAGACGTTTGGGCGCTGCTACGGCCTGGAAAACGTGGCGCTGCGTTATTTCAATATTTTCGGGCCGCGGCAGGATCCCAGTTCGCCGTATTCGGGCGTGTTGGCAAAATTCTGCACGGCGTACCTGGAAGATGCACCGCCGTTGGTTTTCGGCGATGGCGAACAAACCCGCGATTTTACCTATGTGGAGAATGCGGTGCAGGCGAATTTGCTGGCTTGCGAGGCGCCTAATGTTTCCGGAAAAGTTTTCAATGTGGGCGTGGCTGGACGCGTTTCGCTGAATGAAGTGCTCCGCGAGTTGGGAAAAATTACCGGCAAGACGCTAGAGGCAAAGTACGAGTCGGCACGCGATGGGGATATTCGGGATTCGCAGGCGGACATATCGCAGGCCAAGGAATTTCTGGGCTATGAACCGCAGGTTAGTTTCGAGCAGGGACTGGCGCGAACTTTCGAATGGTATCGGGAGACGCAGGCTAAGGCCGCGGCGAAGACGGAAAAATAACATCGAGAAGCTAAGAGACGCGCGGGGCAAAGATCACGGCTAATCAAAAATTGCTAGTTCAATACGTCTGAGCAAGCTGGGGGCGCAGCATGCTGCGCCCCTACAATTTTGGTTTGTTAGTGATGCAATGCTATGGCTGAACTGTCTTGCCGTAACTGAGCGGGTCGCCGGCTTTCGGGACGTCGTAGTTATTCCAGAACCAGAGCGGTTCCAGCTTTTTCTGCTCGGGCCACACTTGATTCAGCGTGTCCCCTTCGAAGAGTTCACCGTTTTTCATGACCCAGTGAATGGTGTTGGTATTGCGAATGTCGTCTAGCGGATTCTTGTCCATGATTAAGAGATCCGCGAGTTTGCCCGGCTCGATAGAGCCGATTTCCGCAGGCCTCCCGATAATTTTCGAGCCGTTGACGGTCGCGCATCGCAAAACTTCGAGCGGAGTCATGCCGCCGCTCGCAAGCATCCACAGTTCCCAGTGATAGCCAATCCCCTGCATCTCACCGTGGCTGCCTACACCAACGAGCCCACCCGCGCGTTCGAGCTTGGCCATCTGCGCCGCAAGCTTGGGAAATTCGTATTCGTCCTTGCGGAACCATCCCGGCCTGCGTTTGGTTCGCTCGTCGAGGACCCGGTGGGGGACGAAATGATTTAGTTTTGTGTTGTCGTGAACTTCGCTGTTTTCGAACCAATAGTCTTCGCCGAACGGGCCGCCATAATTGACGATAAGCGTGGGAGTCTCCGCAATCCCGGACTTCGCAAACATCTGGATCACATCGTTGTAGAGCGGCGTGATCGGCAGAGTGTGTTCGTTGCCGTGGAAGCCGTCGATCAGATGCGTCAAGTCGAGCTTTAGATCGAGAGCGCCTTCCGTGGTGGGCATCATCTCCAACTCTTTTGAGGCTTGCACCATGTACTGGCGCTGCTTTCGATTACCGACGACGTAGCTCTTGATGTTGTGGGTGCCGTAGTATTTCCTATACTTGGTTAGCACGCCTTTCACTTCTTCCATGGATTGAAAATTATTGTCGGAAAAAACGCCTGGGCCCGTTGAGAAGGCGCGCTGGCCGAGAATATCGCCGGTGTCCACGAGGTCCTGGTAAGCGAACATGTCGTTCGAACCAGTCTGTACGTCCAACCCCGAGGTTACTCCGTAAGCGAGGTTTGCAAGGAACGACCAGTTCTGGGTGTCCAGGATGCCACGACGGATTTCGGTCCAATGCGCGTGGGTGTCAACGAAGCCAGGCAAGATCGTTTTGCCACTTACGTCGAAAACTTTTGCGCCGGCCGGGACGCTGCCTTTTGCGCCGACACTCTTGATGCGATTGTTCTCCACGACGATGTCGGCATTCTTTAGAACTTCGTCACCCTTCATCGTTACCACTGTGGCGCCGCGCAGCACAATCGTGCCTTTCGGAGTCTTGCGCGGATATTCGAGGGTGACAACGATTTCCTGAACGTCTTTTTCCTGTTCTTTCAGTTTCTTTTCTTCTTTTTTCTCGTCCTTCTTTTCATCTTTCTTCGCGTCGGCGGTTTGCGCGGCTCCATCCTTCTTGTCTGCATCCTTGGCGTCGGCATCTTTCTTATCGCCGTCTTTCTTGTCGGCGTCTTTTTTCTCGCTTTCTTTCTTTTCGTCCTTCGGCGGTTCGAACGAGATGGCGCTCAAGGGTTCACGGAAGAGGCTTGCGCCGACGGCCCAGGTGATCGTTTTGCCGTCATCAGCCCAGGCATAATAATCCGCGCCGATGTCAGTGAGCCGCTTCGAAGGAACGGCCGGTGTGCTCACGTTAACAGTTGGCGTCTCTCCCCCCACCACCGGCATGGCAATCAGATAGAGCTGGTTCATCACGTGCGCGAGCACCCACTGGCCATCGGGGCTCGGGACGAGATCATCGGCGGGTACCGGCTCTTCGGCAAAGTAAAGTCCCTGGCCTTTGACTACGAGATGTGTGCGGCGATCCGTGCCGTCATAGCGCAACGAGACCAACCCCTGCGGCGTGTAAACGTAGATGCGGTCCTTCTCCGTTGTGAAATGCGGACCGCCGGCTCCGCGCGCCGGAAGAATGAGATTGGCGTCTCCGCCATTCGCGGGGACCCACACGAGATCGGCGTTCCCGGTCTGTCCGCCGTCGAAAGTGCTGTTCTCGCGGTCGTAGGCGTTGCCGCGAAGAAGAACGATTCGTGTGCCGTCGGGTGACCAGGCGGGATTGCTGTAAACTCCCAGCGATTTCGAAACTTGCACTGGGGTTCCGCCGGCTGCAGAAATTTTCCAGAGCTGCCCACCCTCGCTCGACCAAGTAACGTAGGCAAGGGACTTTCCATCGGGCGACCAGGCGGGCTGAAATTCGTGCGCGTTTCCGCTGGTCAGCCGCTGTGGTTTGCCGCTGGGCAAATCCAGGGTGTAGAGGTGGGTCATGGCAGAGAAGGCCAGCTTCTTTCCGTCGGGCGATTCGATAGGATCCATGATCAAGCGGACTTTTACCGGACCCTGTTCGACGGTTTGGGGGAAGTCCAGCTTCGGCCCCAGCTCCTGTGAAACCTGCGCGGTGAAAGGAATTACTTTTTCGGTTCCAGTGGAGAGATCGAGGCGCTTGATTTTGCCATCCTGGTTGTAGACGATTTCTTTCCCGCCGGGGAGGAAGGCGTATCCGGGAAAAACGTCGCGAGTGAAGAGCGATTCCTGATCGTCGCGCGTGACGGGATACTTCACCCAACGGTCTTCTCCGGTCTCCAAGTTGCGCAAACGTAAACCGGATTCCGTTTCATAGCGAGTGACATAGAGAACCTGCTTGCCGTCAGGCGAAAGCAACGGACGGAACGCGCTCTTGATTTGCTGGATGATGTCGTCTTCGTCGCCAGTCTTGCGGTCGCGCCGGGCGATGTGCCAGGTCGGAAGCTGCTGGTTGTAGGCCAGCGAACCCAGTTTTGCGGCGTAGTAAAGATACTTGCCGTCAGGCGAAGCGACGACACCCACGGCGTTCGGGCGCTTGTTCCTTTCCGTGTTCGGAGCAGGCTTCGATTTCGTGATTTGCACGCCAGTACCGCCATCCACGTGGTACATCCAGATTTCGCTGGAGCCGATTCCAAACGTGGCTTTCGAGACAAAAATGTATTTTCCGTCCGGGGCCCAGCTCGGCGAGGTGAAATCGTTGTTGGGATCTTTCGAAACTTGCTTCACGCCAGTTCCGTCTGGGTGCATGATCCAGACGTTTTCGGTGCCTTCGCGGTCGGAGAGAAAGGCAATCCACTTTCCATCGGGTGAAAATTTCGGCTGGCTGTCGAAGGACATGCCACCGGCGATGAGCTTGGCTTGCCCGCCTTCGATGGGGAGCGTGTAGATGTCGCCAATGAGTTCGAACGCGATTGTTTTTCCATCGGGCGAAACATCCAGCGAAAGCCACGTGCCTTCATCGGTGGTGAATTCGACCTTGCGGTCGGACTTCAGCGGCAGCCCCTTTTTCTCGTCCTTCTTTTCATCCTTCTTGTCGTCCTTCTTTTCTTCTTTCTTGTCTTTCTCCTGGTCTGCCGCATCTTGCCGTTTGACGCGGGCGCTTAGCGGCATTGCGCCACCACAAGCGATACCAAGGACCATTGTCAGCACAACAAACCACGCGGACAGGCCGCACACACTGGGCTGCTTCGCACTCATGCTCAATTTCCTCCATACCGTTATTCGAATGATTTGAACTGAATTCTACGAACCAGCCAGCCGCAACCATTCGGCTCGCTTCGCGACACACCCTGATTCAGGTCCTTAGACGCAAGCGATGTAGAAGCGTCTCGCTCGCTTGCATGCTCACGGACCTGTGCTACTGCTCCCCTTCGTCTTCGCCGCCACGCCCGCCGCGCGGCTGCGACGGCGCAGGGACGATGTGCGGAATTCCCGCGTCGTTCATCTTCTTGTTCAGCGCGGGCAGATCCTCTTCGGCGATTTTCTTGACCTGCGCCGAAGCATCATTTACCAACGGCGTTAATTCCGCCAGCTTTTCCTTCTGCTGCCCGCCGGGGACCGCCGCGAAACCGTCCAGGTCTCCGAGCAAATCCTGGACCTGGTTCGGCAGCGGATCGGGTTTCCATTCGAACGGAGGCCCGGCATTGCCTAGTCCTTGGCGATCGCGCAAGAACTTTGAAGCTACCGCGTCCACCTTCTTCTGCAAATCATCGGCGGATTTCACGATGTCGTCGGGCATTTTTGTGGTGTTTGGTTTGCCCGCGTCGGTTTTCCATTGCTCCCTCGCGGTTTTCAGCGCGGCCTGAATTCCTTCGATGGTTCTCCGGTCTTTGTTCGTGGTCTTGGCCATCACGTAGAGTTGGTCGATGGCTTCGCGCCGCGCTGCTCGATCTGCAGCGGACATCACGATTCGTGGATCGTCTTCGACCGTTAATTTCTGAGAAGCTTCCTTGTCGCCAGCCTTGATCTTGATGGTGTACTCTCCCGGCTCGACAAGCGGTCCGCGCGGCCCGAACCCAAATCCCGCTGCGGCGGCTTCCAGCTGTTCAGGCGTGGCCTCCGCCGGAGGATTGGAGCGTAAATCCCAGTTGGTGCGGTTTACACCCGCGGCCCCGGGGCCATCGAATTCACGCAGCACTTTCCCGTCTTTGTCGAGGACAGTGATCTTGACCTTTCCTTCTTTTTTCACCGGAGCATCGGATTTCGTCTTATCTTCCGCGGCGTCTTTCTTGTCCTTATCGTCTTTATCCTTCTTTGGCGGCTCCGGGGGGACCGCATCCTTCAGGTAATAGTTCAGAATGGCGCCATACATTGGATTCTTGGCGGTGAACATTTTCTGGCCCGCGGACCACTGTCTATGCCGAAGATGCCAGGTAATTGCCGTTCGCGGCGGGAAGAGAGTGAAGCCCGACGCAGCTACGTTCGCATCCATTTTCTCGATGGGGGTCAAATCGTCGAAGATCCAGATCGAGCGGCCGTGCGTCGCGAGCACTAGGTCATTTTCGCGCGCCTGGATTTCGATGTCGTCCACCGGCACAGTGGGAAAATTATTCTTCAGCGCCGTCCAATTGGCACCGCGATCCCACGAGGCCCACAAGCCGAATTCCGTCCCTGCAAACAACAGGTTGGTATTGCGCGGATGCTCGCGCACCACGTGAACGCTACCGGCGGAATCGGGAATCCCGTTTCGAATGGGCTTCCAGCTTTCGCCGTAATCGCTGGTCGCAAAAATGTAAACGTTGTAATCGTCACTGCGATGCCCGTCGAACGTGACGAGCGCGGCGCCTTCGCCGATTTTCGACGCCACCACGCGGCTCACGTACGTTCCCTTAGGCACACCTGGAAACTTCAATGCCACATTTTTCCAGGATTTTCCGCCGTCGCGCGTGACTTGCACGTTGCCGTCATCGGTCCCAACCCACAAAACGTTGGGAGTGAGCGGCGATTCGCTCAGTGTGGTGATCGTGGGATATTCCTGGACACCATCGTGACGTGACAAGGTGGTCTTGTCCGGCGTCTTGCCAAAAATCTGCAATTTGTTGCGGTCCACACCGCTCGTCAGGTCGCCGCCCAGCCGCGTCCAGGAATCCCCGCGGTCCACGGACTTGAAAAGATAATTTCCGCCGTAGTAGATGGTGGTGTGCTCATGCGCGGAAATCGTTACGGGCGAATTCCATTGGAAGCGGTAATGAGGCTCGCCCGCCTTGGCTTCCGGCTTGAGCAGACGCATTTGCGCCGTGCGGGTGTCCAAACGGCTCAGGTCACCGTCCTGCGACTCCGTGTAGATGATCCACGGCTCCGTGTTATCAATGGCGGCATAGAAACCGTCGCCGCCGGGCATGAGCATCCAGTCTTCATTCTTGATTCCTTCGCGCGCAAGCGACATGCTCGGACCGCACCAACTGCCGTTGTCCTGCAAACCGCCACAGATGTGATAGGGCTTCTCGTTATCCAAGCCGACTTCGTAGAACTGTCCAATGGCAATGCTGTTGATGAAGTCCCAGGTCTTGCCGGCGTCGTAGCTCCAGTGGATGCCGCCGTCCGAACCGGTAAGCATGTGGTTGGAATCGGCGGGATTGATCCACATGGCGTGAAAGTCGCCGTGAATTCCGGTCAGGCGCTGGGTGGAAAACGTTTTTCCGCCATCTTCGGAGTAAAACATGGAGGCGCCTAGAGACCAGATGCGTAAGTCATTGTTTGGATCGACGCGCACTTGGCTGTAGTACGAAGGCCGTGGATTCGTATCGCTCATTTTTTTCCAAGTCTCGCCCTTGTCCTCGCTGCGATAGATTCCGCCCTTTTCATGCTGGACCAGTGCGTAGACGATGTTGGGATCCCTGCGGTAAATATCCAGGCCGATGCGCCCGGTTTCTCCGCCGTTTTCGTACGGCAGCCCTTTCGTCAGTT
The DNA here is from genome assembly GCA_041482215.1 of Candidatus Acidiferrum sp. Taxonomy (GTDB): domain Bacteria; phylum Acidobacteriota; class Terriglobia; order Acidiferrales; family UBA7541; genus Acidiferrum. Next base: position 17,321 of record JBGPDI010000041.1, read on the forward strand.
TTTTCCAGGTTGTGCCGCCATCCACCGTCTTGTAGATCGCGGCGTCTGGTCCGCCGCCATTAAATCCAAAGGGTGTGCGCCGCCGCTCGTAGGTCGCGGCATACAAAGTGTCAGGGCTTTCGAGGTCCATGGCGATGTCGCTCACGCCGGTGTCGTCGTTGATTTTCAACACTTGCGACCAGGTCTTGCCACCGTCAGTCGTTTTGTACACACCGCGCTCCGGATTCGCTCCCCATAAATGTCCAAGCGCCGCGACGTAGACGACATCCGGATTCTTCGGATGAATTACGATCCGCCCGATATGCCGCGTCGCCTCTAGCCCCATTTTTTTCCAGGTCTTTCCGGCGTCGAGCGATTTGTACGCACCATCGCCCCATGAAGAGCTTTGCCGATTGTTCGGCTCTCCGGTCCCAACCCACACCACCGCAGGGTCCGAAGGCGCAATCGCGATGTCGCCGATGGTCGAAACGCCTTCCTTATCGAAAATGGGCTCCCAAGTCGTGCCATTGTTCGTTGTTTTCCAGACACCGCCGGAAGCCGTGCCCACGTAGACGATGTTCGGGTTGCTTTCCACTACAGCGAAATCATCAATGCGCCCGCCCATCACGGCGGGGCCAATTTCGCGGAATTCCAAGTTTTTGAATTTGTCCGTCTGATTCGACTGGCCGGCGGGCGCAACCAGAGCGTTCATTGCCAACGAGACAAGAACCGCCACATAAGCCAAAGTCGCACGAAGAGCATTCCACGTATGCTTCATTTTCATCCCCCATGTGCAAGGCCCGGCATGTTACTCCCGAGGCCGGGGTGACGCATCAAGTGTTTTGGAAAGGCAAACCAACCCGTTAAACAGACAGACGCGTGGCTCTCGCGCCTCGTTTCACACCCATGTAAGTCCGCCTGGCCAACTCAAGGCTCCGCGTGCAACTCCGCTCGTCCCTTTGCCTTCAAATCCCCATGACCGCATGCTAGGCTATCCATTTGTTTTCACCGACCGCATGCTCCGCGTGAATCGCCATTCGAATGCACGGTCTCTTTCCGCGCTTCGCTCTTTTTTATTGCTAACAGCGCTTCTCGCAGCGCTAGTGATTCTGCCGTCACCCATCGCGTCAGCCCAACAAACGCGCCTGCCCTCTGGCAAAGGCGGAGTCGCCAATCTGGAAGCGAAAACGCAGAGCCGCAAGGGAGACATCACTACGGCGGATGGTGATGTGGATATCCACTATGCGGACACTCGCTTGCGCGCCGACCACGTCGAATATAACGGGAAGACCTACGAAGCCACCGCAACGGGCCGTGTCCTTCTCGACTACGGCAACGAACACGTCGAAGCCAGCGATGCGCATTACAACGTCAGAACCGGCCATGGGCTTTTTCATAACGTTCGCGGCACCATCAAGATCGAACGCGCCCCCAACCCAACTCTCTTACTTTCAGACAATCCGCTCTACTTCGAAGCGCGCGAAGTCGAACGCCTTCCGGACGAGATTTACGTGGTCCATCAAGCATGGATCACCATCTGCGATCCCGCGAAGCCTACATGGCAGTTTTACGCTCCCAAGGCGCGCATTCGCTTGAACAAAACCGTTGCCCTCATCAACGCCAACTTCCGGCTTTTCCGCGTCCCGCTCGTCTGGCTCCCGTATGCCACAACACCAGCGGGTGAGAAAGTCCGCCAGACCGGATTCCTGATACCCGATATAGGGCAGAGTTCGCGCAAGGGCTTTGTAGCCGGTGACGCTTTTTACCTGGCTCCCACGTCGTGGATGGATGCAACGATCGGCGGCCAGTATATGAGCCGGCGTGGCAGCCTGGAACGCGGAACGTTCCGCGCGAAACCTTTCGAAGATACTTCGATCGAGTACACCTACTTTGGAGTTCAGGATCGTGGCCTTCTCAATCCCGACGGCACGCGAAGTCCTCAGGGTGGCGAGCAGCAATCGCTGGAAATCAAATCGCTACTTCCGGGCGGTTGGCGTTTCGTGACGGATTACAACCACCTTTCCTCGCTTACCTTTCGTCTCGCCTTCGCCGATACTTACGGTGAAGCGATCAACTCCGAAGTACGCAGCGCCATCTTCCTGACGAATAATTTCCGCGGGTTTAGCTTGAATTTCGCGGGCTTGAACGACAAGAGTTTCCTTACCTTGCCGGTCGCGGCGACCGCGACGACGCCCGCGATTCCAGCCACCAGCGTATCCCTACGTAATGTGCCGGAAGCGCGCTTTGGTTCCGTAGAGCAAGCCCCCTGGCGAAACGCTCCCGTGTATTTCGGCTTTGATGCATTTGCCGGTGTGGTGAGCCGCAGCGACCCAAATATTCAAACTTCCAATTTCGTCGACCGTTACGAATTTGCTCCGCGCGTTACCGTGCCGCTGCACTTCGGTCCCTGGCTGGGGGTAACTACCTCCGCCGCTTACCGTACTACCTGGTACGGCGAATCACTCAATTCCGCCGGTCAGGTTATCGCCTCTTCTATCTCGCGCAACACCGGCGAGTTCACCGTCGAAATCCGTCCGCCTACGCTAGAACGATTCTTCGACCGGCCCGCCATGAAGAAAGATGAGCTCGGGTGCCGGTATAAACACACGATCGAGCCACAAATCACCTACCGTTACGTCACCGGTGTGCATGATTTCGCCGATTTTATCCGCTTTGATTCCAATACCACGCTCACCAACACCAGCGAAGTGGAATATGGGTTTACGCAGCGGCTCTTCTTGAAGGAGGGTGACGACCAGCCCCAGGAGCTGATTTCCTGGCGCATCGCGCAGAAACACTATTTTGATTCTACGTTTGGCGGGGCGATCGTGGATGGTCAGCGCAACGTTTTTCAGGCATTCGACTCCATCTCGCCGTTCGCGTTCGCTTTCGGTCCGCGCAATTGGTCTCCGATTGTCAGCGATTTCAAAGTAACTCCCGGCGGCGCATACGATTTCGAACAAATTCTTCAGTACGACCCGCAGATACAAAGGCTCGTCACCATTGGCACGCTGCTGAAGGTGAAACCCTACCGCGAACTTTTTACCACTCTCGCTTTCTTTCGGCTGGACGACAATCCGGTGCAAAGCGATCTGCCCGTACCTCTGCCTCCCAGTTTTGTTGAATTCCAGCAACCGCTTTCGAATCAAATCCGCGCGTTGATTGGCTACGGGAGCGAAACGCGCAAAGGCTTGAATCTGATCACCGGCGTCGGTTACGACTTCACCAACAAGACACTGCAAAACCAGATCGTTCAATTCAGTTACAACGGCAACTGCTGCGGCCTGGCTGTCGAATATCGCCGCATCAACCTGGGGCAGGTGCGCGCGGAGAACCAGTTCCGCGTGGCATTCATCATCGCGAACATCGGGACGTTTGGTAATCTGCGCCATCAGGAGAAGATATTCTGAGCATGAACGACAGCAATCTCGCTTTCGCTTCCATCGAAGAGATAGGAAAGCTTTTCCGCCAGCGCAAGCTTTCTCCGGTTGAACTCACCAAGTTTATGCTCGCACGCATCTAGCAGCTCAATCTCAAGCTCAACGCGTACATTACGATCAGCGCTGAACTCGCACTCGGCCAAGCAAAGAAAGCGGAAGCTGAACTCTTCGCGCCACGTGGACGCAAGGGACAACGCGATCGCGGTCCACTTCACGGCATTCCCATTTCGCTGAAGGACAACATCTACACGAAAGGCATTCGAACCACCGCCGGCTCAAAAATCCTGACGGATTTTATCCCGCAGCACGACGCCGAGGTTGTTATTCAGTTGAAAGAGGCCGGTGCTGTAATCCTCGGCAAGACCAACATGCATGAGTTCGCTTACGGTGTAACTTCAAACAATCCCCACTTTGGCGCCGTTTGCAATCCTTGGGATCTCGCGCGCATCCCCGGTGGCTCCAGCGGTGGCTCCGCCGCTGCGGTGGCCGCCGGCCTGTGTTACGGAAGTATTGGCACGGACACCGGTGGCTCGATCCGAATTCCGGCTTCTCTCTGTGGCGTCGTGGGCCTTAAACCCACTTGGGGTCGCATCTCCTGTGAAGGCGTCGTGCCGCTTTCGCCTTCGCTCGACTGTACCGGGCCGTTGGCTCGTTCAGTTCGCGATGTAGCTACTCTAACGAGTGTGATTTACTCTCGGGTCAGCCGCGAGCCAAACCTGGCGAAGCCCGGTTCGCTGCGCGCCAACCCACGGAAGTTTTGTTTGGGAATTCCGCGGCAGCTTTTTTTCGACGCCCTATCCACCGACGTACGGAAAGCGTTCGATTCCGCACTGCGCGATCTTTGCAAAATCGGCATGACCACCACAGACGTATCAATTCCTTTGCTGGATGAAGTCGAAGACGCGGGCAATCACATCGCCTGGGTTGATGCAAATCTTTTCCACGCGCAGCAGGGATACTATCCAGCTCGGGCCGCGGATTACGGCGAGGACGTGCGCTCAAGACTGGAAATGGGCACTAAGGTTTCCGCTGTGGACTACTTGCAGGCCTTGGAGATCCAGAAAGCGTTTGTTGTGCAATTCCACCTGGCCCTGGCTGAATCGGATGCCGATGCGATCGTTTTCCCGGCAACTCCAATTGTTGCCCCGCTCATGAACGAGGAAACTTGCCGCATCGGAGCGCATGACTATCCAACTCGCGCTTTGCTGTTGCGTCACAATCGCCCGGCCAATCTCGGTGGCGTTCCGGGGATATCCCTTCCCTGCGGGTTTGCGGCCTCGGGATTGCCGATTGGTTTGCAAATCATGGGCGGCGTCTCGAGCGAAGCTATATTGCTACGCATTGCCCAAGCATTTGAAAGAATACGTCCGCAGTTACGCCACCCTCCGTTTTCGGTATAGGAAGCCAGCGCGCTAAGACTCCGTCGCGACTGCTCCTCGCGCTTTCATCATCCAACTCCCGATTATGTAGCCCAACGTCCCCGTCACCAATCCCCCAAACACATCCACTACGTAGTGATATCGTCCCCATACCGTCGAAACGCACATGCACATCACCAACGGTAGCAGCACCCAGAAGAGCCACCGACGGTGCCGCCATGCGCCCCACACTGCCGCGACAGAGCCTGCGACGTGCTCGGAAGGAAACGCTGCGCCGCGCACACGTCCAAAGTGCTCGATAAAATTAATCGTCGCCGTGAACGGCCCGCCCTGCAACGGACCGTGCCACACCCCAGCCATCGAAAACCAAGGACTTTCTATAGGAAACAAGATCGCGATGATGTAGCCGATGGCGTAGCCCACGGCCGAATACGTCATCACTGACCAGTAGCCGCGCCAATCCCGTCGGTAATACAAAATACCTCCAACCACAAGTAAATAAGTAAAATAGGTAATGTACGCGAACTGCATGAAGTCGTTGCGCCCCGGCGTGGCGAACTGCTCGAGCCACACCGTTGGATGCACACCTGTAAGCCAGTAGTCGGCGCCCATGAGCTTCGCGTCCTGCCAGCCAGGTGTGACTAGATGGACGAGCTCGGCCAGTTCCTCAAAACAAAATAGAAAAAACAAGTGTGGGTACCAGTGCCGCCAGAAATGCCAGAATTTTTGGGCGAGTGTAAAGGAGACACTCCCGTCTGCCGCCCCTCGCGCTTCCATCCAGCACAAAATCAAGATCACCATTCCAACCACTGTCTGCACGCTAATCAATTTCAACGGATGTGCCAGGTTTTCCGCAAACGCGGCGATCAGCGTACTCGACACCGCCAAATATCCCAGCGCGATCCATTCGAATGCGCCGCACGCCGCCCATGCCGCCGCCGCTTCCCGCGCAATGAGCGCGGCGACGCCCGGCTTCTCCGCTTCGAAGGTCGCCGCGCGCCACGGCAACGCCGCTTCGTTTCCCCGATAGCTCCGTCTTTCCGTGGCGTTCATTCCATGCTCTCCAGTTTCCTTCTATATTTTTCGCAGTCTCACTGCGTTCCGCACAACAAGAACACTGCGTCAAGCAGTCGCGCTGGACTCTTCTTTCTTCTCGGCGATTCCTCTGCGTTCTCTGCGTCTCTGCGTTAGGATCTCTTTTTCTTTCCAAATGAGAATCGGCCATCCACATGCCCGTGCCATCGCTGCAAAGTCTTCCGACGGATTCACCGCAACCGGTTTCCCCACTTCTGCTAGTAGCCATCGATCATTCATGCTGTCGCCGTAGGCGTAGCATTGCGCGAGATCAAGATGTAATTCCAAAGCCAAACTCTTTGCCGCGCGCGCCTTCCCTTCGCCGAACATCGCCTCGCCCAAGACTCGGCCCGTCCACCGGCCGTCCATTTCTTCCAGCCGGGTGGCGCGTACGCGAATTGTGACTGCGATTCCGCGCACAGCAAGTTCGGTTTCGAGGGCCCGCGCGGCATTTCGCGCTAACGGCTCAAGCGTTCCGCTCACCAGCACGATTTCGTGTCCTTGATGCGCGTGCCATGCTATTCGTTCGATCGCATACGCAAAAAAGGTGGGGACAGGCAATCGTGGATTGCGCCGCGGAGGAGCCGACGCCTGTCCCCCGGCCTGGTGGCCATCTTTGTGCCGAGGGGAGATACTCCTCCCCGCCTCGCCACGTTCGTCAAAGATATGCACTCTGCGTAGATACATTTTGTTCGAATGCAAAACCGTGTTGATCCCTCGCGGCATCAGTCGCATCGCTTCCTTCAACCACAATAAATAGTTTTTCGTTTCAATCACTCGCTGGTATCGCAACGTTCGAAACAACCTCCACTCCAGCGAGGGCAGTGCCACCAGCGTTCCATCCAAATCAAAAAACGCCGCGGCGCCAGCGCTCATTTCCTTTACGTCATATGTTTCCTCTCGCTCCAAAATCTCCATTCGGTTTTTCACGCCGCCTCCTGCGCCGCGTTTTTCGTTCCCCGCGCCTGTCCCACACTTCCCGCGATGTATTTCCATCCTTCAACCAGCACAGGTAGTCCGCGCACCAGGCAAAACGCCGCCGTCATCCAGGTCAATACGTGCGCGCCAACACGAATCATGCCGTGTCCATCTGCGGCCAGTTCACCGATTAACGCAACCGGTCCGCGTGTGAGCGCCAGCTCCAACCCCAAATAGCAAAAGCACAGGCACTTCATCGCTGCGTACAATCCGCGGCTCCATCGCGAAGCCACTAGCGCGCGCCCCCACCATGTCTGCAACATCGCATTTGCGCCCCAGCCCGAATGTCCCGCCTTCATCGCCAGCCCACGTAAGAAATCCGTCGCCGCCCCGCGCGCAAAAAACAGAACCGGCAGCCACAGCGACACCATCCCGACCACAGCGAAATAGGTGAAGTACACGTTTTCGATCATGCGGTCGCCCAGAATGTCCAGTTGCGCGCCCACGGGGGTAGCCATTTTTTTCTTTCGCGCAAGGTGCCCGTCGAGCGCATCCAGTGCGATGGACGCCACTGTCAACCCCACCGCTATGAGGTTTGCCCATGCTCCGCGCCCGAACAGGCACACAGCCGCGAACCCCACCGCGACCCGCAGAAACGTCACCTTATTGGGCGTCCATCGCATACTCACCTGCCGCGCCATCCCCGGCGCACACTTGAGCTAGGGCAAACCCTCTGCCAATTGGAGTGCTTGTAACTTGTTTTTTATCAAGGTGTTGCAGCCTATCTTGGACCTGGGGACCAACATTCGCGCCAGCCAAATCCGTCATCTGTCGCCTTTCGCGTCCACCGCAGTTTTTCTTTTCTCGTGCGTCTAATATAGAGAGGAACTGGTTTTCTCGCCCTCTTGGATTCCTCGGCGCCTTGTCATCCTGAAGCGAACTGAAAAGGTTCGCTGATCGCAGACTCCGGCTCTGCCGTAGAGGATCTCGACCCCAGCGCGAGCGCAAACCGGTTTTATGGGAGAATAAGCAGGTCTCTCTTGCGGTCTAATCAGATGTGTGGTTCTGCCGCGCATTGAGGCAGTACCCGAGGATTGAACCCGAATGACCGATGTTCCACTAGCAGCAGCTTTTCTCGCCGGGCTGGTTTCATTTCTCTCGCCCTGCGTTCTGCCGCTTGTTCCCGGTTACATCTCCATGCTCTCCGGGATCGGGATGGAGCAGCTCCGCAAAGGCGAGGTTCCCAGTTCCGGGCTGTTCTCTTCTGCGCTCGCGTTCGTTGCCGGATTTTCTGTCGTTTTTATTTCGTTCGGCGCTTCGGCCAGCGCTGTCGGCTCCTTCCTTCTACAGAATCGCTCTCTGCTCGCTCCCATCGCCGGGGCCTTGATCCTACTCTTTGGCCTTCACTTGGTCGGCGCACTAATCAAACTCAATCTCCGCGTTGGCATTATTCTGGGCGTCATCCTTGTAGCCTTAGGTATCGCTGCACTCCTTCGTCACGCTCCGCTCTTCGCCGGGCTCGGTGCTTCTCACTTCTTCGCGCTTTCCATTATTGGATTCTTCGGTCCGGCGCTCGCGCGCTGGCTCAATCGCGACGTCCACCTCCGCACCAAGGCCACGCAGCCCGGCATCTGGAGCGGTTTCCTTCTTGGCTTCGCCTTCGCTTTCGGCTGGACGCCCTGCATCGGCCCGATCCTCAGCGCCGTGCTCATTCTTGCTGCTCGCAGCGACACCATCGCGCGCGGTGTCCTGCTACTCGCGGTTTACTCCGCCGGTCTTGCGATTCCTTTCCTTCTGACCGCACTGGGCATCAGCCAGTTCATGGTCTTCTATAAAAACTTTCGGAAATATCTTCACGCCGTCGAACTCTTCAGCGGCGCTTTGCTCTTATTTGTTGGAGGGCTAGTCTTCGTCAATAAATTGACGTGGCTCTCGTCCAAACTAACTTTCTTGAATCGCTTTTCACTCTAGAGGAGTACGCTTGATGAATTCGGGGAAACAGCAATGAAAAAAGTAGTCTTAATCATTTTTACGGTATTGGTGCTCATCGTAGGAACTTATTTCGCGGACAAAGCCACACGCGTAAAGGCGACCGGGCCTGTTAAAGTCTCCGTACAAGCTAGCGAGAATCCCGACGTCAAACCCGCGCCGGCAGTTACGTTCAAAGACCTCGATGGAAAAGACGTCACGCTTGCACAGTACAAAGGGACACTGGTGCTCGTGGATTTCTGGGCCACCTGGTGCGACCCCTGCTACGTCGAAATTCCCTGGCTGATTGAAATGCAGCAGAGGTACGCCGCAAAGGGTTTTACGGTCCTCGGCGTGGCTATGGATGAAGAAGGCAAGTCCGCCGTCACTCCCTTTCTCGCCAAAGAGCGCTTCAACGTCAATGGCCAAAAACTTCCGATGAACTATCCGATCGTCATTGGCAATGACGACGTCGCCGACAAATTCGGCGGCCTACTCGGCTATCCCACCGGCTTCCTCGTCACTCGTGACGGCAAAATCGTGAAAAAATTCCAGGGCCTCACTAGCTTCGAGGAAATCACCAAATCCATCGAATCACAGTTGTAGGAAAGCGGGTAGTGAGTAGCGATTGAGCTTGGCAAGTCTGCGGGCTCTCGCTCTTTTCTTCACTGCTCACTACCCACTCTTTGCTGTTTTGCTAGACTACCAAGCCATGACTGTCATTGACGAAGTTCTTGCTGCAAACGAAATATACGCGCGCACTCACGAATTGCGCCGGCTGACTCCGCGTCCTGAGCGCAAACTTGCCGTGCTCACTTGCATGGACACGCGGTTTTCGATTCGTACCCTGGGACTTCGAGAGGGAGACGCCCACATCATTCGCAACGCCGGAGGCATCGTCACGGAAGACACCTTACGTTCCCTGGTGGTATCGCATTATTTGCTCGGCACCGAGGAATTCATGGTCATCAATCACACCGATTGCGGTTTGATGCTCACCACCGAGCAGGATTTGCGCACCAGAATTCAGAACCGCGCCGGGACTGCGGCGATTGCTCCCGCTTTTTTCTACGCCTTCCAAAACATTGATGAAAATGTGCGCCACCAATTGCAAAAACTTCGCACTCACCCGTGGATTCCTAAAACGGTCGGGGTCCGCGGGTTTGTTTACGACGTAGCCAGCGGTCTTCTTCGCGAGATTAAGGATAGTTAAAGCGGATTTGATTTCAGCGCCCGGCGGGGATCCGTCGTCCACAACAAGCTACGTGGGAAAATCTAGCCTACCGCGGCTCCAGCAGGAAGTTCGATGGTCACCGCGGCTCCGTGGGGCTGCAAGTTCTGCGCGAAAATGTTGCCGTTGTGCTCTCGTACCGTGCCATAGCAAATACTCAGTCCCAATCCAGTTCCCTGTCCAATGGGCCTCGTGGTGTAGAACGGATCGAACGCGCGGCTAACGTCGGTAAATCCCGGCCCCGAGTCGCTGAACCGTACGACCACTTTCTCGCCTTCCAGATATCCCTCGACCACGATTTTTTTCACCGGCGCTTGTTCCAAAGCTTGCGCGGAATTACTCAGCAGATTCACGAAAACTTGCTTGAACTGTCCCTCGTTCGACGCAATCTTTGGCAAATCGGGCGCAAAATTCATCTCCACGGTTATCCCGCTGTTTCGCAGTTGATACTCCATGAGCATCAACGAATCTCGCGCGACCACTGCAATGTCCAGGAGCCGGCGTCCTTCCCGCTGGGGCTGCGCGAATGTCAGCAGATTGGTGATGATCCCCTTCATGCGCTGTGCTTCGACTTTCAATTTTTCCAGCTTCGGACGTGAAGCGCCCTGGGGATCCTGATCGATCAGCAAGTCGGAGTAACCCATCACCGCGGTGAGAGGGTTGTTTAGTTCGTGCGCCACTCCGGCGACCAGTTGCCCGACTCCCGCCAGCTTTTCCCTCTGCACCAGCTGACTCTGCGCGCGTTGCAGCCGTTCTATATTCTGTTTCGAATCAAGTAGCAGCCGCTTCATTTCCCGCGCGAGCAGCAGTTGCCGCAAGAAAACGCATACGCCTACGAGCAAGATCCCGCTTAGCGTGACAACCACCCGATACGTTCGCAACTGCCCGGCATGCGGGTCCAGGAACAGCTCGCAGAGACCTATCACCGGCAGCGACAACAACGCCAGGACTGCCAGAATTCCAGACACGTCCGCCCAGCGTTCCCGTTCGCCTGCCGCCAGCGGTTCAGAAGGAACATTCCGCGCGTTCAACGCGATCTGAATGTACGTGCAGATGGCGGCGCAATTCGGAACGTCGTAAAGGCTTCCGCTGTAGTATTCCTCGCGCCCCAGCGCCGCGTTCAGCCATTGATAGGCAATCAGGTAGAATGCCCCTGCGGCAAAAAGTTGCCAGTAAATCTTGCGCCAGGCTCCCCGCGCCACCAGCGCCATGCCTCCCAGAATCCCAAGCATCACGGCGAACTCCAGGATGAAAAGCACGTAGTAATAACTGTTGAAGGAATCTTTATTCGGCAGAATGTATTCGTTGGGGAAAATCAAAAACATGTAAATGTAAATCCACCACAGCAGGAGAATCAGAAAGTTCAGCGAGCTGAGGTGAAATTTCTGCTCTTGCTGCCGGGAACCGGGCCGCATCGCCGCCGCCGCCATCATCGGAACAGGTTGCAGAAAGAGGGGGATGTCCGCCCAGAACGGCTCCGGCGGGCTTCGCCCTGCAACGACTTCATAGTAAAACCATGCGACTAAGTTGCTTGCTACCATCGCCGCGCCCGCGGCCATCAATATCCAGAACCAGCGTGTCCGCCCCTGGTTACTGAACGCCGCCCAGAGCATTGCCGCGACGGCGATCAGCCACAAACCTGCGGCGGTGCTATCGGAAAACGCGCTTAGCGCAAATCCACGTTTCGCCGTAAGCGAAACGATGCTGTACAGCAGCAGGTACCCCGCCAGCGCCCCCACTTGCCAATAGGCCAGCCGCTTCATCTCGGTTCAATCCCACCGCACGGTGAGCATCGAAAAACGCGACCCGCACACAAGGGCAGCCCTGATTTTGTGAATCTACTCATAAAAGCTCACGTAAGAACAATTTTAGGCCAGCGCAGGTCGGAACGCTGAAGCTTTGGAAATGAAGGTTCTCTGTACGCTACCTCCACTCTCGGCCCTTCCACGCACGCGAGCAATAGGACCAAAGTCCCGCTTTTGAAAACGACACTACCCCCGTGGACTTCCTCGCTTCTACTACTCCGCTACCCACGACTCGCCCTCTTCATGTACGCTAACTGCATGCTGGACGAAAAGGATTTTCAGCGGAAAGCCGATGCTGCCTTCGAGGATCTCAAGCGCCGCATGCTCACAGCGGGCGATGAGCACGGCTTCGATGTCGAAGGCGAATCGGGAAAGCTTGAAGTTCTTTTCGAGGAGCCCGAGGAGGCCAAGTTCGTGATTTCACCCAACACGCCGGTACGCGAAATCTGGATTTCCGCGCTCTCCACCAGCTTTAAGCTCGGCTGGAACGAGACGAGACAAACATTTGTGCATGAAAAAACCGGCGAAGATCTCCACGCCGTCATGAGCCGCGTCATCTCCCAGCAACTCGGCGCTCAGGTCACCTTATGAAAATCAAAGCAGGTATTTTTTCACTCGGCTCGCTGGCTCTTTGCGTGGCGCTGATCGCGCAAGTCCCGTCCGGCCGCGACGTCGTTAAACCGGAAATCTACGCTTCGCTTGATCCCGCCGGCCGCGGCAGCTCGTTTCAGATCGCCGTGGTCATGAAGATTCGCCCGGGCTTCCACGTCAACGCTCGCGAAAAATCGGAAGAATACTTGATCGCCACCGACCTCAAGGCCACGCCTCCCGCTGGCTTCACCAGCGGCGAAGTCTCCTATCCCAAGGGCAAACTAGAGAATTTAACGTTTTCCAAAATTCCATTGAACGTCTATCAAGACACCGTGATTCTTCGCATGCGCTTCACCGCGCTCGCGGACGCCCCACAAGGCGAGCAGCACATCCCCCTGAAGCTGCGCTACCAGGCCTGCAGCGCCGATCTCTGCCTGCCTCCCGTAACACTCCCGCTCGACGCGACAATCCACGTCGCGGCCACAGCCTCCGCCGCAAAGCCCGCCCACGCCGAAATTTTCGGAAAATAGTAAGACTGCCGCCTCGGTTTTTCGGATGGGTGTGTGTTGCCAGCAGCGAATTCAAATTTTCTTGCGCGAAACTTTGCGCTAGGCGTTGCCGAAACCACTTACCGCGTCACGCAGCCGTCGAACGACGCGCTGCTGACCGAGCACCACCATCGTGTCGAAGAGCGGTGGCGCCACGGCTTGCCCGACGATCGCCACGCGCGTGGCGTTGATCAGCAGACCGGCTTTTACGCCGCCGGCCTCGGCAACCGCCCGTGAAGCGTGGTCACACGCGTCATGATTCCATTCAGGGAGCGCTTCGAGTGCGTCCGCAAGTTTTGCAAGCAGTTCCGGCACTTTCGGATCTTTCCAGAATTTTTCTTTCGCAGCCGGTTCCCGGGCAAATTCGTCGCTGAAAAACGCGTGTGACCAAGAAGAAAAATCCGGCAGCAGACGGATTCGCGGCCGCAGCAAATCAATTGTCTTTGAAAACCACGCGTGATCGCGTCCATCGGGGCCAGGAGCGGCGCCTGCGGCCCATTCCGGCTTCCACAAGCCGCTGCGCTTCAATTCCTTTTCAACTTCGGGCAACAAACCTTCGATCGGAAGTTTTTGCAGATATTGCGTGTTATACCACTCGAGTTTTGGGCGGTCGAACACGCCGTTCGTGCGGCTCACGCCCTCGAGCGAGAACTTCTTAATCAATTCGTTGGTGCGCAAAAATTCTTCATCACCGCCAGGCGACCAGCCGAGCAGCGCAAGAAAATTACGAAACGCTTCGGGAAGGAATCCTTCGGTGCGGTACATGTTCACATCGGTGGCGCCGTGGCGTTTCGAAAGGCGGGACTTGTCCGCGCCGAGAATCAAGGGTACGTGCGCAAACACCGGCGGCTCCGCGCCCAGCGCGCGGTACAGCAACACTTGTTTCGGAGTATTTGAAATGTGATCCGCGCCGCGAATCACGTGCGTGATGCGCATGTCCACGTCGTCCACAACAACACCCAGCTGATACATGGACTGGCCAAATTCTTCTTCACCTTTTCCGGAGCGCAGCAGAACAAAATCCTCGATTTCGTCATTCGAAAACTCGCGCTCTCCGAACACCGCATCGAAGAATTTCGTGGTGCCGCCTAGTGGTACCTTGAAACGCACGGCCGGTTTCACGTCAGGAGTCGATGGCTTGCCGTCGCGGCAGGAACAACGCGTGACGCGCCGCACTTGAGAGCCCTGGCTACCCTCTTCCGCGTGATCGCCGCCGGCATATTTTTCCGCCGGGCAATAACACAAGAACGCCGTCCCGTTGGCCAGACATTTCTTAGCCGCAGCCCGATACAATTCCGTCCTCTGCGATTGATAGAATGGCCCTTCATCCCAGTTAACACCCAGCCACTGCAAACCGTCGAGTATCCCTTGGACCAACTCCGGCTTGTTGCGTTCAGCATCGGTATCTTCTATGCGAAGAATCATCGTGCCGCCCTGGCGGCGCGCAAATAGCCAGTTGAACAGCGCTGTGCGGGCCCCGCCAACGTGCAAATAACCTGTGGGCGACGGCGCAAACCGCACGCGCACTCCGGTTGTCTTCTGGGTCGAGTCACTCATTGTCTGGGAGTCTCTCCGCTAAATTGCAATTTCTCAGTGTAGCCAAACCCACTAATGGCGTCCAATGGAGCGAGTTCGTGATGCTGGTCTTTGTTCTCGCATCCGGCGACACGTCTATTTGAGTGAGACGAAGCAGTTCTTGCCTGCCGATTCAGACATTTTTCTGGCATTACTTGTGAGGTAAACTCTGGGACTGTAAGACTCGTGGAACTGGCGGGAGACATGGGACACAACCATTCCGCTGGACTTGATATCCAAATGACAAGTTCGGGGCCCGTACGTCTAATCTTCCCAGGTCAGTCGAGGCCATGAACCAAGCATCTCTATCCGGCGGCGGGACCAGGACGTTCGTCCTTCGAGCGTCCGTATTGTTGCTTCTCGTCATGACGGTCCTTCTGTTTGCTCATTTCCGGCCGCAGCGAGCGGCCTCGAATCTCGAAGAATCCGTCGTCCGCGTGGAACGAAAGAATTTCACACAATCCCTCCGGCTAAACGGGAGCACGCAAGCCTCGCGCTCCTTCGTGGTTCTTGCTCCCAAGCTCGAGGGGGCGCAGGTCGGCTCCATGGTCATCACCAAACTGGCGCCCGCCGGAACGCACATAGAAAAAGCTGAAATCCTCGTCGAATTCGATCCACAAGCCCAGACAAAAGACTATCTGGATAAGAAAAGCACCTACGAGAATCTGGTCGGCCAGGTGGCCCAGAAACAGGCGGAAGAGAGCATCGCGCGCGCGAAAGACGACACCGCGCTGAAACAAGCCGAAGACGAACTAGAGCGCGCGCAGCTTGAACTCCAACGAAACGAAATCGTTTCGCGCATTGATGCGGAAAAGAATCAGGAATCTCTCGACGAAGCGCAAGCCACCTTCAAGCAGCTTACGGAAACCTACCAATTGAAGCGTGCCGCGGCCGCCGCCACCATTCGCATCCAGGAGATTCAGCGCGACCGCGCGATGGAAGCCATGCACTACGCGCAAGGAAACGCCGCAAAAATGGTCGTCCACTCTCCCATGCCGGGAGTCGTCGTATATAACACCATCTGGCTAGGCGGCCGCATGGGAACTGTGCAGCAAGGCGATCAGGTCAGACCCGGCGTGCCCTTCCTGCAAGTGGTCGATCCTTCTCAAATGGAAGTCCGCGTGGAGTTGAATCAGGTGGACTTGCTGAAAGTCCATCCCGGCCAGCATGCGCTGATGCGTCTTGACGCCTATCCGGGCATGACGCTTCCCGCCACTCTCGAAGAACTTTCGCCGCTGGGCCATACGGGCCAATTTGCAGAAGCCGTCCGCTCTTTTGCCGCGCGCTTTTCCGTGCAGGGGATGGACGCCAGGCTTTTGCCCGACCTTTCCGCCGCACTCGACCTCGATCTCGGTTCGCAGAAGAACGCCCTGGTCGTTCCTTCGCAAAGCATCGGCGTCGAAGCAAATCATTCCTACGTCTGGCTGAAAACCATGACTGGTTTTGAGAAGCGCAATATACAAACGGGCCCCCGAAATGATCTCGAAGCCGTTGTGAATTCTGGGCTGGCGGAGGGAGACATTATCCGCCGGGCCGCAACGGAAACGCAGCCAGGAACGGGCCGCCAATGAAATCAAAATGGAAACCCGGAAAGCGGATTCTAGTTGGCACAGCTGTCGTGGTACTCGGTGTCCTTGTTCTCGGCGGGCTTCGTCTCGCCAGCCCTGCAGCAAAATTCTCCACGGCTGAGGTTAAGCGAAAGGAATTCGTTGACTACCTGGAAGTGAAAGGCGAAGTCAAAGCTCTTCGTTCCGTCATCATTGCCGCGCCTTATGGTGCAGGCGATCTGCAAATCATGAATCTTGCGGCCAATGCGGCGAAAGTCAAAAAAGGCGATGTTCTGGTCGAATTCGACAACACCACCGTGAAGCAAAAACTTGCCCAAGATCAATCCGCTCTCAAGTCCGCGGAAGCGGAAATCAATCAGTCGCGCGCCGCCGCTCGTTTGAAGGAAGAGCAGGACCTCACCGACGTGATGGCCGCCAAGTTTGCCGCGCAAAAAGCGCGCTTGGATGCCAGCAAACAGGAAATTGTCTCCGTGATTGAAGGCGAGGAGGCAAAGCTCAAGGTCGCTGACGCCGAACAAAAAGTCACGGAAGCCGACGCCAAGCTGGCCGCGGACCGTTCCGCCGCGAAGGCGGATATTGCCAGCAAAAAACAGAAACAAGATCAGGCTGCTTTTCAAGTACAGCAAGACGAGCGCAGCCTCTCGATGCTCTCCTTGCGGGCGCCGCTCGACGGGGTAGTCGCATTGCAGAATCACTGGCAGCCCCAGGGTGGGCCCACTCCTTTCAAGCCAGGCGACCGCGCTTGGCCGGGTGCAGCGATCGCCGAACTCCCCGACCCATCCACTCTCAAGATTGCCGCGCGCGTGGAAGAAGCCGAGCGCGGCCAATTGAAATTGGGCCAGACCGGCGCAGTGCGCATCGAAGCCGTTCCGGACGGGACTTTTGAGGGACGCGTGGACACCATCAGCCCGACAGCCAGCCTGGATTTCAACGCTGGATGGCCCGTTCCCAGAAACTTCTCCGTTGAAGTAGCCCTGGCTAAAGGCGACGCGCGCCTCGCACCAGGAATGGGCGCCGTTGTGCGTGTGGCAGTCGACCGCGTGGCAGACGGCATCGTAGTTCCTTCTTCCGCGCTATTCCGCAAAGCGGGTCGCACGGTTGCGTATGTTCGTCGCGGATCAAAGTTCGAAGAGACCACCGTGGAAGTATTGCGCCGAAGCGGAGATGAAGCATTGATCGCCAAGGGATTGAAACCGGGAGAGCAACTGGCCCTGAAAGATCCGACTCTGGCCGAGTAGGGAAATCTAGAGATGAGCAGCCACTCAAAAACTGGAGCTTTTCTTCTGACTCTCGCACTGACGGGAAGTGGCTTTGCTTGCCGCCAAACCACCGTCATGGCAACAGATTCCGAAATTCCGACGACTACCGTCAAAGAAGTCGATCTTCAGCTCAAAGTTTTCACTACGGGACAGCTAAGGACTTCCCAATCGAGAGCCATCACGGCGCCGCCGATCGCCGGAGGCACGTTGCAAATCGTAACGCTGGCGCGAGGCGGAACTCAGGTTCATACCGGAGACGTGGTGCTGGAATTTGACCCCAGCCAGCAGGAATACAATCTCGGGCAAAACCGCAGCGACTTGCTGCAGGCAGAGCAGGAAATCGTCAAAGCCAAGGCCGATGCCGCCGTCCAAACCGCAGAAGACCAGACCGCGCTCCTGAAAGCAAAATACGCGGTGCGACGCGCAGAACTCGAAGTCAGCAAAAACGAACTGATAAGCCCCATCGACGCGCAGAAAAATTTGCTCGCCCTCGACGAAGCCAAGCGCGCGCAGACCCAACTCAAGCTGGACATCCAATCTCACAGCGCTTCCAACCAAGCGGCGCTGGCCATCAGTGAAGAGAAACGCCACAAGGCCCGCCTCTCCATGGATCAGGCCGAACAAAACATCAAAAACATGCACATTACCGCGCCGATTGACGGCCTTGTCGTCATCCATGGCAATCGGGATTCCACCGGCGGATTTTTCATGGATGGCATGACCCTTCCCGACTATCACGTGGGCGATCAGGCAAATCCAGGCAGCTCGATCGCGGAAGTCATTGATATTTCGCATCTGGAAGTTTCTGCGCAAGTTGGCGAAACCGATCGCATCAATCTGAAGCCCGAGCAAATTGTGGAAATGAAAATCGACGCACTGCCCGGCGAGTCCTTCTCCGGCAAAGTGCAAACCGTCGGCGGAGCAACGAGCCATGAATTCTGGGACGACAACGCCCAGCGCAAATTCGACGTAGCCGTAAAGCTTGACCGCCCGGACCCGCGACTTCGCCCCGGTTTCGCCGTTCGCCTGAATATTCTTGGCGACAACCTTTCCCGCGCGGTTTCCCTGCCTGGCGGAGCGATCTTTGAGCACGACGGCAAAAAAGTCGTCTATTGCAAACGTAACCGTGGTTTCGAAATGCAGGAAGTCAAGATTCGCGCCGTCAGCGAAGGACGCGCGATCCTCAGCGGCATTTCACCCGGAACGGTTGTTGCGTTGGTGAATCCGGAAAAAAAGCTCAACGGCGCCGGCAAAAGTGGCGGCTCGTCAAATCCTAGTCTGGGCCCAGGTTCCATTTGAGGTTTAGCGCCTAGCGATGAAACCCAGTTCCCTGGCCGAGCCAAGATCTCTGGAGCAGTGGCTGCCCGATATTGTTTTCGGATTCGAAAACCTCGCCAGCCACAAGCTGCGTTCGCTCTTAACCATGCTGGGTATGATTTTTGGCGTGGCCGCAGTCGTGGCAATGCTCTCGATCGGAGCAGGCGCACAACAAAAGGTCATGGCCTTCATCGAGCAGCTCGGGGTCAGCAATCTGATCGTCGAGGCCAAGGAAGCGCACAACTATCAGGAGCTACAGAAAGTCCGCAAGAATTCGCCCGGCCTGACGCTGAGCGATTATCAGATCATTCGAAAGAATATTTCCACCATCAACGATGGCACACCTCGCAAACGGTTTGCTCCAGGGAAAATCCTCCCCAAGCCGCAACAGGACATCCCCATCGTTTATGGCGTGGAACCAAGTTATCTGGAGATTGGCCATCTCCGCGTTACCGAGGGCCGCTTCTTTGACACTGCGGAAAACGATTCGGCTGCGCCCGTGTGTGTTCTCGGAGCGGCTGCAAAAGATAGTCTTTTTGGTGCATCGCCCGCCATCGGTGAATACATAAAGCTCAACGAGCAATGGTGTCACGTAATCGGAATCGTGGCGCCGCAACTGGCCCCGCAAAGCGAAGTTTCCGGCGTGCGCACCGAGGACATGAACAATCTCGTCTACGCGCCCTTGAACGCCGTGCTCTATCGTGTCGAAGATTCGCAGAGCTTTTTG